>NZ_JBEXMW010000014.1:0-363430 GCF_040610775.1 Nonomuraea sp. NPDC003709
GTGGAGCTGACCGGTACTAATAGGCCGAGGACTTGACCACAAAGCAGACTTTTCTAGTCGTTGCTCGCGTCCATTATGTGATTCTGAGACAGCAAATGGCTGTTTCGCAGAGTTACGGCGGTTATGGCGGGAAGGAAACACCCGGTTACATTCCGAACCCGGAAGTTAAGCTTCTCTGCGCCGATGGTACTGCACTCGGGAGGGTGTGGGAGAGTAGGTCGCCGCCGGACAATCTTTGGAGGGGGTTCGACGCCTTGTGCGTCGGACCCCCTTTTTTTGTGTGCTGTGTCGGCTGTGATGGGAGCTGTGGGGCGTTCCCTGGCGCGGCCGGCTACCCGCCCTTCCACTTACTGGCCAGATCGGCGTCCGAGGCCACATTTCTGTAGCTGTGACGTTCCGCTAACGGCGCAGCTGTGCGCTGTTCCGCAATTCGAGCGCCTTCGTAAACGGACGACGGGCGTTGACCGCCCCGATGGCAGAGCGGCAACTTCGGCCGAATCCCGTTCGCGGATCAAGATTTCCGCGAGGCGTGGTGACAGTGCGAACACCCTCGCTGACCGTACGTTTCTGGTTGCGCCGATATATGGCTTGCGTCCGGGCTCATGGACGTACTGGGGCTTGCTAGGCTGGAAGGAACCGGGCCACCCCACGGGTGGCCTTCGTCGCGTAAGGCCCGAGAGGCGGCGACCAGCCACGGTGGACCGTCGTTATGAGTCCGCTGAGTGAGCCAACGAAATGGACCAGAAGTGAACAGTGATAACGGATCGGACGGCGGACAGCGCGGGCGCGGCGACTATGGGGACAGGCGCTCCAGCGGAGGCGGCAGGAGCGGCGGGTACGGTTCTCGTGGGCGAGACTCCGGCGGCGACCGTCCGTTCCGTTCCGACGACAGGTCGCGCTCCTACGGTCGTGGAGACAGGACGCCGCGGCGCGACGACGGATACAGAGATGATCGCGGCCCGCGTCGTGAGGGTGACGAGCGTCGTTCGTTCGGGGACCGGGATGACCGTGGGCCTCGTCGTGAGGGCGGGTCCGGCGAGCGGCGCGAGGGCAGGTACGGGGACCGCCGTGAGGGCGGCTTCCGTGAGGACCGTGGCCCGCGCCGCGAGGGCGGCTTCGGCGAGCGCCGGTACGGCGACCGTCGTGAGGGCGGGTCTCGTGACGATCGAGGGCCGCGCCGCGAAGGTGGCTTCCGTGACGATCGTGGTCCGCGCCGTGAGGGCGGGTTCCGCGACGATCGAGGACCGCGCCGTGAGGGCGGGTTCCGCGACGACCGAGGACCGCGTCGCGAAGGCGGGTTCCGTGAGGACCGCGGCCCGCGTCGTGAGGGCGGCTTCGGCGACAGCCGTGGCCCTCGACGTGAGGGTGATGATCGCGGACCCCGGGGTGACGATCGTCGTACCTACCGGGACCGCGACGATCGCGGCCCCCGTCGTGAGGGTGACGAGCGTCGTCCGTTCCGGGATCGGGATGATCGCGGTCCTCGCCGTGAGGGCGGTTTCGGCGAGCGGCGCGAGGGCAGGTACGGCGACCGTCGTGAGGGCGGCTTCCGTGAGGACCGTGGCCCGCGCCGCGAGGGCGGCTTCGGCGACCGCCGTGAGGGCGGGTCTCGTGACGATCGAGGGCCGCGCCGCGAAGGTGGCTTCCGCGATGATCGGGGTCCGCGCCGTGAGGGCGGGTTCCGTGACGATCGAGGCCCGCGTCGCGAAGGTGGGTTCCGTGACGATCGAGGCCCGCGTCGCGAAGGTGGGTTCCGTGACGATCGAGGCCCGCGTCGCGAAGGCGGGTTCCGCGACGATCGTGGGCCGCGTCGTGAGGGTGAGGAGCGTCGTCCGTTCCGGGATCGGGATGATCGCGGCCCCCGTCGCGAGGGCGGCTACGGTGACCGGCGTGAGAGTGGGGGCGGCCCCCGGCGCGAAGGCTCGCGTCCATTCTCGAGGGACGACCGTGCCCCCCGCAGGGAAGGCGGCTACGGCGACCGCCGCGAGGGCGGGTTCCGGGAGGATCGGGGTCCGCGTCGTGAAGGCGGATTCGGTGGCGGGCGCGAGGGCGACCGCGGCCCGCGTGGCGGCGGCGACCGTCGCGAAGGTGGCTTCGGTCCCCGCCGGGACTCGCGGCCGTTCTCGCGGGACGACCGCGGCGAGCGCCCCGACTCCTCGGGCACCCGCGCCAGGTACGGCAGGTCCGACCGCGACGCCGAGGCCCCGCAGCGCGAGAAGCTGCCCGAGGTCGCGCTCGACATCACCGCGGACGAGCTCGACAAGGAAGTCCGCGAGGAGCTGCGCTCCCTGCCCGGCGACCTCGCCGAGCTGGTGGGCCGGCACCTCGTCGCCGCCGAACGGGCGCTCGAGGACGACGACCCCGACCGGGCGCACGAGCACACGAAGGTGGCACGCAGGTTCGCGGCCAGGATCGGTGTCGTACGAGAGGCCGCGGGCATCGTCGCCTACCGCGCGGGACACTTCTCCGAAGCGCTGAGCGATCTGCGCGCGGCCAGGAGGATGACGGGCTCTGACGCGTACCTGCCGGTCATGGCCGACTGCGAGCGCGGTCTCGGTCGTCCGGAGCGGGCGCTTGACCTCGTACGTTCGCCAGAGGCCGAACGCCTCGACCGCGCCGGACGCATCGAGCTGACCATCGTCGAGTCCGGCGCCCGCCGCGACCTGGGCCAGCACGACGCCGCCGTGATCACCCTGCAGCGCCTCCCCGAGCTGCGTGACCCGCAGCCCAGGCCGTGGTCGGCGCGGCTGGCGTTCGCGTATGCGGACGCTCTGGCCGAGGCCGGGCACCAGGAGGCGGCTACGGACTGGTTCGGACGGGCGATGGCGTTCGACGAGGACGGGGAGACCGAGGCGGCCGAACGTTACGCCGAGCTGACCGGGTCCGTCATCGAAGATGTCGAGGAGGAGTTCGACTACGAGGACGACTTCGACGACGCCGGCGCGGCCGAGGCAGCTGAGGCGGCCGAGGACGTGGATGACGCCACGGCCCTGGCCGAAGCGGGCGACCTCTTGGACTCCCCGGAGAGCGTCTCGGACGAGGCGTCCGCCGACGTAGTCGATGAGGAGTCCCCGGAAACGGCCCCGGCCGAGGAGGAGCCGCGGGAAGCGGCGCCCGCCGACGTCCTGGAAGAGCAGCCGGCGGACGTTCTGGACGAGGAGCCGCAGGAGGCGGCCTCGGCAGACGTACGGGATGGGGAGTCGCGAGAAGCTGCCCCCGCGGACGCATCGGATCGTGGGCAGGAGGCTGCCCCGGCCGACGCGCCCGAACAGTCCGGTCCCGCCGACGCTGCCGAGGAGCAGACTGAGCGGCCTGCTCAGGAGGCCCCGAAGCAGGCCGAGGCGCCGAGCATTACCCCGGCGTTCATCGAGCCCAACTTCGGAGACACGCTCAACGACGAGTCCGACGAGCCTGCCTCGGACGGCAAGCGCAAGTCCGACGACTGACGCCACGTCCCCGCCGTACCCGGACCGATACCGTCGCCATCCGACGGTCAAGCCGGTCCGGTACGGCGGGGACGGGTGGGCGACCGCTCACGGTCTCATTCGATGACGAACGCCCGCCTATCCGGCCCGCCGGCGGATTCTGTACGGCATGAGCGTGAGAATCCCCCGCGCGATTGACGGCGAGGAACTCGGCTCCTCGTACGGTGCCGAGGAACCCAGCTCACGTCCATCGGCCCTGAAATCCCATACGCATCTGACCGCGTGAAATTCCCGTCTCCATGCGAGAAACCCCGCAGGCCTTCGACCGCGAGAAATCCTGCACAGCGTTGACCCGCGAGAAGCCCAGTACACGCGTGACCTAGGGGAATCTGACGTCCACGACGTCGGCGCACGTGCAACGGCACGACGCCCCCTGACCCGTATGACGCCAAGAACCGCCACACACGGGAGCACGACGCTCCCTGACACACGGCTTCTGCGGTGAGATTTATTGGCCAGGCGAGGAAAGCGGATACCGGTAAGGCGACGACGCGGACATCCGCCCGCCCCCATCGCCCGGCACCTCCCACAACGCGCGACTACGGTGAGACGCGGTTGAGCCAGTGGAGGATCCCCGCCACGTTTGACGGAGCACCACTCAACAGCTCGAGTTGCTCAGCCGCCCCATCCTCCCCACCAGCAGCCTCCAACGCCCGATAGCGATCCTTGGTGCGATCCCTGACCATGGCGACGGCGTGGTCCAGATCCATCCCCTCAGCATGAGCCCGCCGAGTGAGATCAACCCAGATGCGAAGCTCCTCCGCAGACCGCTCCAAAGTCTCCTGTACGGCATCGACCGGCCCATAGTGGCTGAACAGCAGCCGTTGCGGCCCAAGCGCCTCGAACAACGCGATCGAATCGAGCGCCGTCTCCAGGTCGAAGTCCGGCGGCGGCGTCGCGGGACGGAGATCGCCCGTTTCGGGGAGGTAGACGCCGGCCGCGTCGCCGACGTACAGGTCTCCGGTGGCGGAGTCGATCAGGCCCACGTGGTGTTTCGCGTGCCCAGGGGAGTAGTGGCTGTTCAGCGTGCGTCCGTTGCCCAGGTCGACGGCTCCGGTGTCGCCGAGGGCCACGATGCGTTCGGCCTCGGTGGGCGACAGTTCACCAAATAGTGTGTCGAGCTTGTCACCCCACACCATCCGTGCACTGGCCATCAACCGTGACGGGTCAGCCAGATGGCGGGCGCCCTTCTCGTGTACGACGACCTGCGCGGACGGGAAGAACTTGGCGATGTCGCCCACGCCACCGGCGTGATCGAGATGAATGTGCGTCACCACGACGGTGGCCAGGTCCTCCGGGCCGACACCGAGCGAGGCCAGCGCATCGCGCACCACAGGGGCCGAGGTCGAGGTGCCCGTCTCCACGAGGCACGGCCGATCCCCCAAAATCAGATAGCCGGCCGTGATACCCGTGTATCCAGCCATTTTGGTGTCGATTTCATAGACGTCGCCACCCAACGCGGTGATGTTTTCCACAGGAACTCCCGAGCCTCCAGCAGCTGTCCCCAGAACGGCATTCCAGCCGATCCGGCCTCCTCCTCATCGTAGATAGTGATCTCCACCAGAGCACCGATAGGAGGACGACAGTGGACCGAAACGAAGTCCTGCTGGTAGGCCGGCTGTCGGCGGGGGTCGAGGAGCACTCCTTGCCCAGCGGCGACACCGTGGCGAAGTGGCGCATCATCGTGCGCCGCCGCCGCAACCGACGCGGAGCCGCCCTGACCGACAGCATTCCGTGCGTCACCTTCGACCCGGAGACGGCGGCCACAATCCGCGGCCTCAAACCCCGCGACTACATGGAGGTGACCGGATCCTTCCGCTGCCGCGTCTTCGGCCCGTCCGCGGCCAAGATCTGGCGGTACGAGGTGGAGGTGAGCTCCGCCAGACCGTACGAAGCCGACGTTCCCCTCCCCAGCGACCTTCCGGACGGCCCCACCCACAGCTCTCACGGAAGCCTCGCCGCCCTGATCCCCCGCCAAGTGGTCTACCTCGCCCCAGCAAGCTGACCCACCGGTTGTGAGAGTTGGCGTGCGTGGAGAGCGCTGGAGCCTCGCCCGGTCGTGGACAGCGCCCTCTTGTGGGGTGGCGGCCGGCCGGTCGAGGGCGTGGATTTCCTCGGCCGTCCGTCGACCGAGAGCACATAACCGTCCGCCGCGGTCAGCGGTAGTGCTCGCGGTCATCACGTGGAGTCGCTCGGCCAGGCAGCGCTCGCCGGCGGGTGGCTGGGCTGGCCATTCGATCGGGGCTCTCCGCGGCTGGGCGGTCGTGCTGGGTGTTGCACCGTTCCGTGTGTCCCGCCGCCACGGGTGGTTCTCGCAGGAGCCACCGCACAGCGCTTTATGGACGGCGGGGACGTTCTTACGATCGCCGCGCAGACGGCGGACGTCGGCGATCGTGAAGAATCCTGCGCCGCGATTGAGGGGAGACGGCTGCGTCAGTCGATGGCGAACGTACGGAGGACCAGGCCGGTCCTGGGCTTCGGACCGAAGGAGGTGGACTTGCGGGGGACTCGTTCGCCGCCCGCAGCGACGGCCAGTACGTCGTCAACCGCGAGCGGCTTGAGGAGCACCGCGGTGCCGCCGGTGCGGATGGCCAGTCGCACCGCGGCGTCCGTGTCGTGGTGGACGATGCGTACGGCCTGCTCGTCATCGCGCATGCCCCACACCTTGGGCAGGACGAACTCCGTGAGGACGGAGGTGTTGAGGGAGTTCCAGCGCTCGGAGTGGTCGGGCGGCATGGCACGGGCGATCTGCACCGGGTCGGGGTTGGTGAGCAGGTGCGTGCCACCCTCCCCGCCGAGCAGGAAGGCCGGCTCTTGAGCCTCCTCCAGGGCGGCCAGGCCCTGCGCCAAGTCGTCGAAGTCGTGAACGCGCCACGCGCCTCTGGCCTTGGCGACCGCCTCGGCGAGGGGGAGCCCGGGGATCACGCGGTGGATGGCCTGCAGATTGGGCGGGTACGCGGTGGAGTCGACGAGCAGGGCCAGCCCGAAGTCCCACGGCCCGACCACGGGTGCTGGTGTCGAGCGGCCGCCGCCTGAGGGCACGGATCCGGCCTTGCCGGCGACACCATCGGTCCCGGAGACCTGGGAGGCCTGGGGGATATCAGGGATCGACGGCTTCCCATCCAGGTCGAGGTTCCCGCTGGGGGAAGACGTCTGTGATTCCGAAGGGATGGCGGGATGAGGTGGTTGAGCCGCTGGTTCGACGTCAGAGGAAGAGGATGTTTCTGCCTCCGAGGCGTTGGGTGACTGCGCCTTTGAAGTGGCGGCAGGCTGGGAGAGGTGGGCTTCTGACGTGGCGGTGTGCAGCGGTGGCGGCGTCTGCGGGATGTCGGGTGGTTCCGGTCTCGTGGTGGTGGAGAGCGGCTGCTCGGGCTGGGCCGAGCGGTGGGTGGCGTGCTCCTGGCGTTGGAGGACGCGGTACGTCGCGTACCGGTGGTGGCCGTCGGCGATCAGGGCTTGGCGGTCGTGGAGATCGGCGTTTATCGCGTTGATCTCGGATACGTCCGTGATGGCCCACAGGCGGTGCGTGAGGCCATCCTCGGTGTGGGCGGACACGAGGGGGCGCCGTTCCGAGGCCACCTCGTCCACCAGGCGAGTGGCCGTGCCGTTATCGCCGTTGTAGAGGAGGAAGATGGGTTCGAGGTTGGCCTGCGTGGTGCTCATGAGGGCGAGCCGGTCGGTGATAGGGCCCGGCATGACGTCCTCGTGGGGGAGGATGATGCGCTGCCCCGGATCGGCCAGGCCCACGTCGCCGATCAAGCCGCGTTGCAGCACGTTCGGCCCGCTCTGCTCGTACACGTAGAGCGCTGGAACGTCATCCGGCACCAGGACACCCGTGTCCAGCCAGGCCCTCAGCGTGTCCCGCGCCTTGGCATAGCGGGTTTCAAGCCCGGCGTCGGACGGTGCGGGAGGAACGGACGCCTGCTGCTGCGTGGTGGCCGGCTCGCCGTCAGCCGACGGGCGGTGGGGCGCGGTGCTGGGTGTTTGGTTTGGTTCCTGTTGCCGATGGGGGGCTGGTGGTTTGACGGAGGAATCGCCTCGGGGGGAGCGGGGAAGGATGAGTCGGACGACGTTGTTCGGATGGGAGTCCAGGAGGGCGTCCACGTCGGCGTCGGAGATCAGGTCGTATGGCGGGGAGGTCACCTTGGCGGGATCTTCGACGGCGAAACGTACCCCTCGGAAGGGTCGCAGCACCAGCCCGTCCGGCATCGGCAGTTCAGGAGTCCCCATACCGGGCATGCTCCCATAAATGCTTGTCCCTCCCCGAAGTCCCCCCATGGTTGCAGCCCGTGCCCTTCCCGTAGCAGGGCGAAGCGGGTCCGTCGTTCAGCGATGAAGGAGTCCCCACGCATGGCCCACGATGGAAACGTTCAGAACGAGAACTCAGGTGCTCCCGGGGGCGGTGTTTACGATTGGTATCAGCGTGGGGTGAGATTGCTGAAAGAGGGCAGCCCGGCTGCCGCTGCCGCGTTGCTGGAGCGCGCTGCCGCGGCCGAACCCGCATCGCGCAGCATTCTGGAAGCGTTGGCTCGGGCGCAGTTCAATTCACGGCAGTACGCGGAGGCTGCCGATAGTTTCCGGCAGATCGTGAATGCTAATCCGGCCGAGGATTATGCCTACTTTGGGTTGGGGTTGTCGCTGTGGCGGACCGGGGATGTGGAGGGGGCCCAGGAGCCTCTGGCCATCGCGGTGGCCATGCGGCCGGATGAGCGGCATTATGTGTCGGCTTTGAAGAGTGTTCGCGCTACCTTGCGAGCTCGTCGCGAAATGTAGTCGGAGGACGTAGGGCGTCGGGTGGCCGCCCTGGTCTCTTGTGGTCGTCTTCTTTGGCTGTCTTGAGCTATGTGGTTCTGGGTGTGGGATGCGTGTTGAGCGATGCCTTGCGTCGTTCCGGCGAGGGGTTCGGTGCTTGAGTCGGCCTGGTGTGTGAGCGGGCGGTAGGCGGCGTTCCTGTTGTCTTCGTGCGGGATCGAGTGGTCGGTAATGGCGTCGCGCTGTTCGGCGGTTGGCGCGGGCCGTGTCCTGTGGCCGAGCGCGGGCGGGGCGGGGGCGTGAAGTTTGGTATTGAGTGATCTCAGGGCGCACGGGCGCGGGTGAAGATTGCTCCGGTTTGGAAAGCTGGGGCTGGTGGGTGTGGGTGCGCCCGCGCGATTGGCGGTGTGGATCTCAGGCGTGCAGGGTGCTCTGGTGCCGACGAGGGTGAGGAGACCGCCGATGCAGCCAGGGTGGGTTGTGGAGCCCAGGCGGGCTGTAATGCGTTTGGGGCGCGAGGGAACGGCCGCTGGGTCAGTCGGCTCGATATGGCAACCGTGAATGCGGCGGCGGCTGATGAGAGGCGTTGGTTGGTGTGGGCGTGGGATGTGAAGTTGGGCGCCCTGCGCATGTAGGGGTGGGTGTCTCTGCGTGTGCGCGTGGTGTGGAGATGGGTGTCCACGCGCATCGGCGGTGGGCGTGGAAATGGTCGGCCCTTGTGTAGGTGAGGGTTGCGGCGGCGCTAGAGTCGCACGCGGCGTAAGAGTCGAACGGGGAGAGGCACTGTGCTGATCGACGGCTATGACACCCTGCTGCTCGACCTCGACGGTGTGGTCTATCTGGGCAGCCATGCGGTGCCGGGGGCGCCGGCGGCGTTGGAGGAGGCTCAGCGGCGTGGGGTGCGGCTGGCGTACGTCACCAACAACGCCTCTCGTACGCCTGCTGCCATCGCCACTCACCTTCGCGAGCTTGGGGCACCGGCCTCGGCTGACGACGTGGTGACTTCGGCTCAGGCCGCTGCTCGGTTGGTCGCCGAAAGGGTGCCGCCCGGGTCGAACGTGCTCGTCGTCGGAGGGTCCGGGTTGCGGCTGGCCCTACGGGATCGGGGGCTTCGGCCTGTTTCTACCGCCGCCGAGTCACCTGTTGCCGTGGTGCAGGGGATCGCCCCCGGGCTGTCGTATGGGCTGCTGTCGGAAGGGGCGCTGGCGGTGCGGCAGGGGGCGTTGTTCGTGGCCTCCAACGGGGACAGCACGATGCCTACCGGGCGAGGGGAGTTGCCGGGGAACGGGGCGATGGTTCGGGTGATCGCGGCTGCTACCGGGGTTGAGCCGGTTTATGCGGGCAAGCCTGATCCGCCGTTGCATCGGGAGTCCATGATCCGTACGGGGGCGCGGCGGCCGTTGGTTGTGGGGGATCGGCTGGACACCGATATCGAGGGGGCCTCCAACGCAGGGGTTGAGAGCCTGCTGGTGCTGACCGGGGTGGCTACGGCTGTCGATGTGCTGACGGCGGGACCGCGTCATCGGCCCACCTATGTCGGTGCGGATTTGCGTACGTTGCTGGAGTCTTATCCCGAGGTGCGGGATGGGGCTTGCGGGGGGTGGCGGGCCCGGTGGCAGGACGGCGTGCTGCGGCTCGATGGTGACGGGAGCCGAATTGACGGGCTGCGGGCCGCCTGCGACGCGGCGTGGGCCGTGGCTGGGGAGGGGCGGGTCGAGGAGGACGCCGTGAAGCCTGTGCTGGATCGGTTGGGCTGAGGTTCGCGAGGGCTGGGCCACCCTTGAGGGTTCGCCGGTCTCACTGAAGTGTTGCCGGGTAGAGGCAGGCCGGTGAATCTGGCGCAGGGGTGTCGGGTGGTTGGCGCTGCCTCAAGCTGCCGCCCGGGTGTCGCCGCTGCCACAGCTGTGGTCCCCGTCCCCGCCGCTGCGGTGGTCGCTGCCGTGGTTGCCGTCGCTGCTATGGTCGCCGCTGCTGGACGGGTGGGTCGGCTCGGATGTCTCCGCTGCGTGGTGTCGCCAGGGTTGAGGCGGAGACAGCGGGGCTGGTTGGGGTTGGGGCGTGTGCGGCCCTGCTGGGGGTGCGGGCTCGGAGCCGGTGAATCTGCTCAGGGGCAGGTTGGCGTGGGGGTGTGTGCTGCCTGCTGGGGTTGCGGGCAGGGCGGCGGTGAGTCTGCTCAGGGGCTGGTTGGTGGTGCCTGCCCCTCTGTTGCTGCCTCGCTGCTGCTGGACGGGCCGGTGTTGGCGACCTGATGTCTCGGCTGCGCGGTGTTGCTGGGGTTGGGGCGCGCGGGGTGAGTTTGGCGGGGTTGGCGTCAGGGGTGGGGCCGGCAGTAGGTGGTGCCGTCGTGGCGACTATGCCGGTCGCGGTCGTCAGATGGTCTGGCCCGTTCGGAGGGAGAGCGGGCAGACGGAGGGAGGGCGGGCAGGGGGCTCAGGGGCGGTGAGTGGTGAGCCGCCCCTTTGGGGGCGGCTGGGGAGGGTTGGGGTGGTGTGCGGGCCCGAGGGGCAGGGCGGCGGGTCAGTTGGGCAGGGTGGCTGGTTCGTTGGTTGGGGTGGCGGGTTCGTTGGGGTAAGCCAATGGGTTCATTGGGGTGGGGTGATGGGCTTGCTGAAGTGAGGTGATGGGTTTGTTGGGTGGGGTGGGTTCCGTTAGAGGAGTCTGCGGAGGCGGAGGAGGTCGCCGAAGCTGGCATCGACCTTCACTCGTCCCCCGAGGAGCGCGCGAGCGAGGTCCAGTTCCCCGTCCACCAGGGCGATCAGGTCGTCGCTCGCGATCGTGAGCTTGACGTCCGCCGGTTTGCCGTCCGATGGTGGACGTTCGGTGAACGGGTCGAGCCCTCCGTGGTGCAGTCGGCCGTAGAAGATCACGTCGAGGTCGGGAACCCGGCAGCTGACCGTCCGCTCGACCACGTGCTTGGCACGATCCTGCTCGTCGATCTCGTCGAACTGGGCGACGAGCTTCACCAGTGCCGCCCGGCACTCCTCGACGCTTGCCATGATGCGCATCCTTTCATTTCCCTTTGCGGACGGTAGCGTTCCACATCAGTAGCACCCCCGTATGAGCTTCAACGCGTGACACGCCTGCCAAGGTCCCGGGCGCTCGCGGGAGGCGTTACCGTCGAGTCATGAGTGAGCTGCCGGAGGAGACCGGCAACGAGCGGGTCGATGCCATCGTGGCCGGTCTGGGCCGCCTTGGCGAGCTGCCGGTGAGTGAGCACGTTCAGGTCTTCGACGAGGCGTTCTCCGGGCTCGAGTCCACGCTGGCCACCGCAGTGGAAGAGCAGTGAGCCGGCGGATCCGCCTCGACAGCGAGCTGGTACGCCGGGGCCTGGCCAGGTCGCGTGAGCAGGCCGCCCAGCTCATCGAGGCCGGCCGGGTCAGCGTCGGGGGCCAGGCGGCGCGCAAGTCCGCCACCCAGGTCGAGACCGCCTCCGCCATCGTGGTGGCCGAGTCGGAGGACGGGCCCGACTACGTTTCGCGAGGAGCGCACAAACTTCTCGGCGCGCTCGAGGCGTTCGAGAACCTGAGCGTGGAGGGCCGGCGCTGCCTCGACGCGGGCGCCTCCACCGGCGGGTTCACGGACGTGCTGCTGCGCCGCGGCGCCGGTCACGTGCTCGCCGTGGACGTGGGATACGGCCAGCTGGCGTGGTCGCTGCGTACCGATGAGCGGGTGACGGTGATGGAGCGCGTCAATGTACGCGACCTGACCCCCGAGATGGTCGGCGAGCCGCCCACGCTGGTCGTGGGCGACCTGTCGTTCATCTCGCTGCGGCTGGTGCTGCCCGCTCTGGCCTCGGTCGCCGCGCCGCGGGCCGATTTCGTGATGCTGGTCAAACCGCAGTTCGAGGTGGGCAAGGACCTCGTCGGGGCGGGTGGCGTCGTGCGCGATCCCGAGTTGCGCAGGCGTTCGGTGAGCGATGCCGCCGCCAAGGCCCGGGAGCTGGGGCTGACCGTGCGCGGTGTGACCGCCAGCCCCTTGCCGGGACCATCGGGAAATGTCGAATATCTGCTCTGGCTGGGCAAAGGGGAGGGCGAGCCAGCTGTCGCCGACCTCGAAGCCGAGATCCAACGTGCCGTCGCGGAAGGGCCGCAATGAAACGGACCGTGCTGGTCGCCGTACACACCGGGCGTGACGCCGCAGTCGAGAGCGCTCGCCTGGTCATCAACCGGCTGGTGGACGCCGGAATCAACGTCAGGGTGCTCGAGACCGAGTACGCCGAGGTCGGCTGCGGCGGCGTGGAGACGGTGCCCGGAGACCCGGGCGCGGTCAAGGACGCCGAGGTCATGATCGTGCTCGGTGGCGACGGGACGCTGTTGCGTGCGGCCGAGCTGACCAAGCCGGCGGGCACGCCGCTGCTGGGGGTCAATCTCGGACATGTCGGGTTCCTGGCCGAGGCGGAGGTCGCCGACCTGGCCGAGGCGGTCGACAGCGTCGTGGCGGGTCGCTACGACGTCGAGGAGCGCATGACCATCGACGTTCTCGCCAGGCAGAACGGCCGGGTGATCGCCGACACGTGGGCGCTCAACGAGGTGACCGTGGAGAAGCAGGAGCGCATGCTCGAGGTGGTCGCCGAGATCGACGGCCGCCCCCTGTCGCGGTGGGGGTGCGACGGCGTGATCTGCGCCACCCCGACGGGCTCGACGGCCTATGCTTTCTCGGCGGGCGGACCCGTCGTGTGGCCGGAGGTGGAGGCGCTGCTCATGGTGCCCATCAGCGCGCACGCGCTGTTCGCCAGGCCGTTGGTGGTCTCGCCGCGTTCCACGCTGGCCGTCGAGATCCTGCCCGAGACGCCGGGCGGCGTCCTGTGGTGCGATGGGCGGCGCCGCTTCGAGTTGCCGTCGGGCTCGCGGGTCGAGGTGCGCAGAGGCGCCGAGCCCGTACGCCTGGCGCGGCTGCACGGCGTGGAGAACAGCGGCGCGCCGTTCACCGACAGATTGGTCGCCAAGTTCGAGCTTCCTGTTCAGGGCTGGCGCGGAAGGGTGCGACCCTGAGTCAATGGAGGCGGGACCGCGTAGGATCGCCTGGGCACACGTTGGCACACGTGTTCGGAGACGACGCGGGTGACCATCAGACACGGCAGTGAACGGGAGTGGGCAGTGCGACCAAGGGTCGAGGAGGTCCGCATCCAGGGGCTCGGCGTCATCGACGAGGCCGTGCTCGAGCTTTCGCCGGGCTTCAACGTGGTCACCGGCGAGACCGGCGCGGGCAAGACGATGGTCGTGACCGGGCTCGGGCTGCTGTTCGGCGGCCGGGCCGACCCCTCGCGCATCCGTCCGGGGGCCGATCGGGCGCGCGTCGAGGGCACGCTGGTCATCAAGCCGGCCGGGCGCGTCTCCCAGCAGGTCGAGGACATCGGCGGCGAGGTCGAGGACGGCGAGCTGATCATCTCGCGCACCGTCTCGGCCGAGGGCAGATCCAGAGCCTGGCTCGGCGGGCGCACGGTGCCCGTCGGCACCCTGACCTACCTCGCCGACGACCTGGTGGCCGTGCACGGGCAGATGGACCAGCAGCGGCTGCTCCAGCCGGCCAGGCAGCGCGCGGCGCTCGACCGTTATGCCGGAAACGAGCTGGTCAAGCCGCTGCGGGCGTACTCGCAGGCGTACAAGCGGCACAAGCAGGTCGGCGCGCTGCTCGAGGAGCTGACCACCAGGGCCAGGGAGCGCACGCAGGAGGCCGACCGGCTGCGGTTCGGTCTGGAGGAGATCGAGAAGGTCGAACCCAAGCCGGGCGAGGACACCGAGCTGCGCGGTGAGGAGGAGCGGCTCTCGCACGCCGACGCGCTGCGCAGCGCCGCCACCACCGCGCACACCGCGCTGCTCGGCGACCCCATGGAGGCGGCGGGAAGTCCCCACGACGTGGTCTCGCTGCTCGGCGAGGCGCGTACGGCTGTGGAGGCCGTACGCGACTTCGACCCCCAGCTCGCCTCCGTGGCCGACCGGCTGGCCGAGGCCGGCTACCTGATCTCCGACGTGGCCACCGACCTGGCGGCCTACGCGGAGTCGATCGAGGCGGATCCGGCGCGGCTGGCGGCGGTGCAGGAGCGCCGCTCCGTGCTGTCCGGGCTGATCAGGAAATACGCGGAGGACAGCGCGGGCGTCCTGGCCTGGGCGCAGCAGGCCGCCACGCGGCTGGCCGAGCTGGAGGGCGACGACGAGCGCATCGAGGAGCTGACCCGCGAGCACGAGGAACTGACCGCCCGGCTCACCGACCTGGCCGCCGAGCTCACCAGGGTGCGCCAGAGCGCCGCCGAGCGGTTCGGTCAGGCCGTGACCGAGGAGCTGACGGCGCTGGCCATGCCCCATGCCAGGGTCGTGGTGCAGCTCAGCCAGAGCGAGGAGTTCGGCCCCGAGGGCCGCGACGAGGTGGAGCTCCGGATGGCGGCCCACCCCGCCGCGCCGCCGCTGCCGCTCAACAAGGGCGCCTCCGGCGGTGAGCTGAGCCGGGTCATGCTCGCGATCGAGGTGGTGTTCGCGGGGGCGGACCCGGTGCCGACGTTCGTGTTCGACGAGGTGGACGCGGGGGTCGGCGGCAAGGCCGCGGTCGAGATCGGGCGCCGGCTGGCCAGGCTCGCCCGCACCGCGCAGGTGATTGTGGTCACCCACCTGCCGCAGGTCGCCGCGTTCGCCGACCAGCATCTGGTGGTCGAGAAGGCGAGCGACGGCAGTGTCGTGCGCAGCGGCGTGGTCACGCTCGACCACGAGGGCAGGGTACGCGAGCTCTCCCGCATGTTGGCGGGCTTGGAGGACTCCGAATTGGGCAGAGCCCACGCGGAAGAACTCCTGGGGCTGGCTGCGGCAGACAGGTGATCCTGGGTGACATAGCGGACACGCCGCGTCATGCGTGGCCTCTGCGCTGTTTCGCTCTGGCAGGATGGTCTTGATGAAGGTTCCGGGAAGCAAGATGCCGGGCCTCCGCGGCCGGAAGGTCGGAGACCTTCCAGGTGTAACGGCAGTGGCGAGAATCGACCGGCGGACCAAGAGGCTGACAAAGCGCCTCCAGCCCGGGGAAATTGCGATTATCGACCACGTTGACGTTGACCGGGTCAGCGCGGAGGCGCTCGTCGCATGCGGTGCCGCGGCGGTGGTGAACGTCGCCTGCGGCATCAGCGGCCGCTACCCCAACCTGGGGCCCCAGATTCTGCTCGAAGCGGGCGTGCCGTTCGTCGACAACGTCAATCAGGAGCTGTTCGAACGCGTCAAGGACGGCGACGTCGTACGCGTCAGCGACGGCGTGGTCTACCTCGACGACGACATCGTCGGCAAGGGCAGTGAGCAGACCGTCGAGGCCGTCGAGTCGGCCATGGCCGAGGCCCGCGCCGGGCTCGCCGTGCAGATCGAGGCCTTCGCCGTCAACACCATGGAGTACGTCCGTGGTGAGGGCAAGCTGCTCATCGACGGAGTCGGCGTACCTGAGATCCGCACCCCGATGGAGGGCAGGCATGTCCTCATCGTGGTGCGCGGGTATCACTACAAAGAAGACATCGCCACCCTCCGCCCCTACATCCGCGAATACCGTCCCGTCCTCGTCGGCGTCGACGGCGGGGCCGACGCGCTCATGGAGGCCGGCTACCTGCCCGACGTGATCGTGGGCGACTTCGACTCCGTCTCCACCAAGGCCCTGACCTGCGGCGCCGAGCTCGTCGTACACGCCTACCGCGACGGCAGGGCGCCGGGCCTGGAGCGCGTCCACCAGCTCGGCCGCGAGGCGGTGATCTTCCCCGCCACCGGCACCAGCGAGGACATCGCGATGCTCCTGGCCGACGACAAGGGTGCCGAGCTGATCGTGGCCGTCGGCACCCACGGGACGCTGGAGGAGTTCCTCGACAAGGGACGCCCCGGCATGGCCAGCACGTTCCTCACCCGGCTGATCATCGGCAGCAAGCTCATCGACGCCAAGGGCGTGAGCAGGCTCTACCGCAGCCGCATCTCCACCCCGCAGCTGCTCCTGCTCGTGATCACGGCGCTCATCGTGATGAGCGTCGCGCTCTTCCTCTCACCGATCGGCCAGACCTGGCTGAACGGTCTGCAAGATGCCTGGAACGCCTTCATCTTCTGGCTGGTCGGACTTTTCTCGTGATCGATTTTCGCTACCACCTCGTCTCCATCGTCGCGATCTTCCTGGCGCTCGCGGTGGGAATCGTGCTGGGCACCACGCTGCTGCAGGAGCCCGCGGTCAAGTCGGCGCAGGAGGTGGCCGCCCAGCTCACCAAGTCGAAGGAGGAGCTGCGGACGCAGCTCGACGCGCTCCAGGGCCGCGAGGCCGGCAACGACGCGCTCATCACCGCCCTGACGCCGGACCTGGTGGCGGGTGACCTGACGGGCCAGCGGGTGCTCCTCGTCGAGACGCCCGGCTCCAGCACCACCGTTCGCGAGGCCGCGCAGCAGGTGCTCACGCAGGCGGGCGCGGAGATCTCCGGGCGGGCCTCGCTGACGGAGAAGTTCTTCGACCCCAAGGGCGTCGGCGTGCTGGACGGCCTGGTCAACCAGCTCAAGCCGGCCAACATGATCTTCCCGGCCACGGCCACCTCCTGGGACCGGGCCGCCATGCTGCTGTCGGCCGCCTTCGTCACCCCCGACCAGGCACAGGCCAACACTCCCAACCCGGCCACCGCCGACGTCGTCAGCTCCTTCGAGACGGGCGGGCTGCTCACCACGGACGGCGACCCGGTCAAGCGGGCCACGCTCGCCGTCATGCTCGCGCCGGAGAAGCCGTACGAGGGCGAGAGCGCCGAGGTCCAGGCGGGCGCGCTCGTCTCTGTGGCCGGCGGGCTCGACCTGGCGGGCAAGGGCACGGTGCTGGCCGGGACCGTCGCGACCCCCGCCGCGCCCGGCGACCCGATCGCCGCCCTGCGCGACGACGGCGAGGTCTCCAAGAGGGTCAGCTCGGTCGATACCGCCGACATGCCCGCGGGCCGGGTCGCGATCGTCTACTCTCTCCGGGAGCAGCTCAACGGGCGCGCCGGCCAGTACGGCATCGGCAGAGGCGCCTCGGCGATGCTGCCCACGGTGACGACCGCCACTCCGTCCCCCACCACCCAGTCAGGGAGCTGACATGCCTGCCACCCAGGCCCGTGGCCTCCTCTACGCACTCGCCGGTGCCGCGATCGGCGCCGCGGCCGCCCGCGTCGCGTACGCCGCGTTCACCCGCAACAAGCCGGCCGACCTGAGCGGCCGCTGGACGCGCAAGAACCACCGCGGCGAGCCCATCACGCTGCTCGAAGGCCCCGCGTTCGTGGCGGGGGCGAGCACGGCGGCCGCGCTCACACCCGGCTTGCCGGGGCGGTTGCGCCTGGCCGCGCTCGTCGCGGGCGCGGGCAGCGGCGCGCTCGGCGCCTACGACGACCTGTACGGCACCACGTCGTCCAAGGGCTTCAAGGGCCACCTGACCGCGCTCGCCCGGGGCGAGGTCACCAGCGGCGCCGTCAAGATCCTCGGCATCGGCGCCACCGGGCTCGGCGCCGCCGCCCTCGTCTCGCAGGGACCGGTCGACACCCTGGTCAACGGCGCCGCCATCGCCGGCGCCGCCAACCTCGCCAACCTCTTCGACCTGCGCCCCGGCCGGGCCATCAAGGTGGGCCTGCTGACCGGCGGGCCGCTGCTGGCCGCCTCCCTCTTCCGCGACTCGCCCGCCGCCGCGGCGCTGGCCGCCGTGCCGCTGGGGGCCGCCGCGGCGCTGCTGCCGGACGACCTGGGCGAGCGCGCCATGCTCGGCGACGCCGGGGCCAACTCCCTGGGCGCCCTGCTCGGGCTCGCCGCCGTCACCAAGCTGGGCCGTCCGGGACGCTATGTCCTGCTGGGCACCGTGGTGGCGCTGACCGCCGCCGCGGAGAAGGTCAGCTTCACCAAGGTCATCGCCGGCAACCCCGTGCTCAACCGCCTCGACATGCTCGGCCGCCGACCGGTCGACCCTGTGTGACCGCTCGTTTGTCGGTACGACCTGCCAGGATGTTCTGCGTCGGCGCGATCGGGCGCGGGGCTGGGGAGGCCGGGTGGCAGTGGTGACGGCGCGAGGGGTCGCGGGCGGCGCCATGCTCATCGGAGCCATCACGGTGCTGGCACGCGTCGCCGGGTTCGCCAAGCAGTACGCCTTCGCCCAGACGGTGGGGACCAACTGCCTCTCGACCGCCTACATGACGGCCAACCAGATCCCCAACATCGTGTTCGAGGTGGTCGTCGGCGGGGCCCTGGCCGGGATGGTCGTCCCGGTGCTCGCCGCCCGGGCCTCGGACGACGACCGGGAGACCGGCCAGCGGGTGGGGTGGATCAGTTCGGCGCTGCTGACGTGGGTGGTCGTGGTGCTCGTCCCGCTGGCCGTGCTCACCGCGCTGTTCGCCGGGCCGGTCATCGGGCTGTTCTTCGGCTCCCCGATCAAAGGGTGCGACATGGGCGCGGTGACGGCGGTCGCCACCCGGATGCTGGTCGTCTTCGCGCCCCAGATCCCCCTTTACGGTGTCGCCGTCGTGCTCTACGGCGTGCTGCAGGCGCACAAGCGCTTCGCCGGGCCCGCGGTCGCGCCCCTCGTGTCCAGCATCGTGGTCATCGTGGCCTACCTGCTGTTCGTGCCGCTCAGTGGCGGCGACAGCAACCCTGAGCCGCTGTTGACCCCGGCCGAGCTGGCGCTGTCGCTGGGGACCAGCCTGGGGGTGCTGTCCCTGGGGCTTGCCGTGATCGGGCCCACGGCCCGGCTGGGGCTGAGATGGCGGCCCACCCTGCGGTTCCCCGACGGGGTGGCCGGGCAGGTGCGCCGGCTCGCCTTCGCCGGGATCGCCGCGCTCCTCGCCCAGCAGGCCGCCACGATCATGGTGTTGGTGCTGTCCAACCACGCGATCGGCAACGGCGCCATCGTCGTCTACAACTACGCGTGGGCGATCTACCTGGTGCCGTACGCGGTGCTGGCCGTGCCCATCGCCACCAGCGCATTCCCCCGGCTGTCCGCGCAGGCCGGCGAGCCGCGGGCGTTCGCCGAGCTGGCGGCGCGCACCACGCGGGCCGTGGTGCTGGTGTCCGGGCTGGCCGCCGGGGTGCTGGCCGCCGCGTCGGGGCCGGGAGCGGTGGTGTTCCTCGGGAGCAAGACCCAGGTGGACCCGTCCGAGCTGGCCCACGCCATCGCGCTGTTCGCGCCGGGCCTGGTCGGCTATGGGCTCATCGCTCACCTGAGCCGGGTCCTCTACGCGGCCGGCCGCGGCCGGGAGGTCGCCACCGGGACCGTGGCGGCATGGGTGGTCGCGACGGTCGCGCAGGCGGTCTTCGCGCTGGCACTGCCCGGGGGGTGGAAGATCGGTGGCCTGGCGCTCGGGATGAGCGTCGGCATGAGCGTGGGCGGTGCGCTGCTGCTCGGCTCAGTGGTCCGCGCCCGGGGGAGCGCGGCGGTGGCGGGCCTGCCCCGGGCGGCGGTCGCGGCGGCCGGGGGCGGTTTCCTGGGTTACCTGGCAGGGACCGGCGTGGTGGGGCTGGTCGGGGCGAGCGGCATCTGGCCCAACGTGTGGGCCACCGTCCTGGCCGCCGCCGCCGCGCTGGTGGTGGGGGCCGTGGTCGTGGCCCTGGTCGATCGGGCCGACGCCGAAGCTGTGGCCGGGCTGCTGCGCCGGGGCGGACGGGGTTGAGAGCGGGCTGGGCTGAGCGGGCGAGGGCTGAGCAGGGCTGGGTTGAGTAGGGCTGGGTTGAGCGGGCTGGGTTGAGCGGGCCGCTCCGTGGCCCGGCGGCCGGGAGCGGTGAGGAAGGAGCGGGTTGTGCGGGTGGCTTTCGTGCTGGGCACCACGTCCGGCGGCACCGGGAGGTATGTCCGGATGCTGGTCGAAGGGCTGGCGCGGCGCGGGCATCAGGTGGCCGTCATCGGGCCGCGCAGCGTCGAGGAGCAGTTCTCCTACGGTCGTGCCGGGGCGCGGTTCGCGGCGGTGGCCGTCTCGGACCGGCCGCACCCCGCGAACGACCTGCGCACCGCGCTCGCCATCAGGCGGTTGACCCGGGACGCCGACGTCGTGCACGCCCACGGGCTACGGGCCGGGGCGCTGGCCGCCCTCGGGAAGCGGGGCGGGCCGCGACTGGTGGTCACCCTGCACAACGCGCTGACCGCCGGAGGGTTCGTCGGGCTCGTCTACGGGGTCCTGGAGCGGATCGTGGCGCGGCGGGCCGATCACGTGCTCGTCGTCTCGCCGGACCTCGGCGTGGGCATGGCCCGGCTCGGGGCCCGCGATGTGCGGGCCGCCGTGGTGCCCGCGCCCGGGCTCCGACCGGCGGCACGCACGCCGCGGCAGGTCCGGGATGAGCTGGGCGCGGGCGACCGGCCGGTGCTCCTGACGATCGCCCGGCTGGCCCAGCAGAAGGGGCTCGAGACGCTGCTCGACGTCGCCGCCGGGCCGTGGCCGTCCGAGCAGCCGTTGTTCGTGGTCGCGGGGGACGGGCCGCTGCGCGGGGAGCTGCAGAGCAGGATCCAGGCCGAGAGACTGCCCGTGGTGCTGCTGGGCAACCGGGACGACGTGCCCGACCTGCTCGGGGCCGCCGTCGTGCTGGTGATGCCGAGCCGGTGGGAGGGCCAGCCGCTGACCCTCCGCGAGGCGCTCATGTCGGGAACACCGGCAATCGCATCCGATGTGGGTGGAATTCCAGAAATTTTGGGGGATGCTGGGATCTTGGTTCCACCCGGGGATGTTGAGGCGCTGCGCCGGGCCGTACAGGCGCTTGTAGCTCCCGGAGCTGCGGAAACACTGGCTGCGGCGGCCGCGCGGCGGGGGCTGGAGATGCCCGGGGATGACGACGCCGTCGAGAGCGTGCTGGCCGTTTACGGTGGTCAAGATCCAAAGGATGATTAGGCCGCGCCGAACGGTTCTCATATACTGCCTGGGTTAGGGAGGGGAGTATCCCTTCGCGACAGCCTCGTCATCACGGTGCAGCCCCGCTCCACGGGGCCCCCGGGGCTGCCGGTCCGCGGTTTTCAGCGGGCGGGAGAGACCTCCGGCAATGAGTCGTGCATGCCGGAGGGTCTTGACGTGACTGTACCCGTGTGGGCCTGGATCGCCGTGATCGGCGGTCTCCTTGTCGTCCTCGCCATTGACTTGTGGATAGTCGACCGTGGAGAAGCCCGAGAGTTCTCCATGCGGCAGGCCGGATACTGGGTGACCTTCTATGTCGCCCTCGCCATTGTGTTCGGAGTGCTCCTGTGGGCCACTGTCGGAGGAGACAAGGCCGGTGAGTTCTTCGCCGGCTACATCACCGAATACAGCTTGAGCGTCGACAACCTCTTCATCTTCTTCATCATCATGAGCAGATTCGCCGTGCCACGCCAATACCAGCACAAGGTGCTGCTCGTGGGCATCCTGCTCGCGCTGGTGATGCGCGGTATCTTCATCGCGCTCGGGGCCGCCGCCCTGGAGCGCTTCAGCTGGCTCTTCTACGTGTTCGGCGCCTTCCTCGTCTACACCGCGATCAACCTCATCCGCCAGCACCTCAAGGGCGAGGAAGAGGAGTTCAACGAGAACGTCGTGCTGAGGTGGGTGCGCAGGGCCTTCCCCACCACCGACGGGTACGTCGGCTCCAAGGTCACCGTCAAGATCGACGGCCGGCGCATGGTGACCCCGATGCTCATCGTGATGGTCGCGATCGGAAGCACCGACCTGCTCTTCGCGCTCGACTCGATTCCGGCGATCTTCGGGCTCACCAAGGACCCGTTCATCGTCTTCACGGCCAACGCGTTCGCCCTGATGGGATTGCGTCAGCTCTACTTCCTGCTGGGCGGGCTGCTGCAGCGACTGGTCTACATCAGCTATGGTTTGGCGTTCATCCTGGGGTTCATCGGGGTTAAGCTGATATTGGAGGCGTTGCACGCCAGCCATGTCTCCTGGGCGCCCGAAATTCCCATCTGGGTGTCGCTCTCGGTCATCGGCGCCACCATGGTCATCACCACCGTGGCCAGCCTGATCAAGGCCCGCATCGACGCGCGCAAGGGCGAGGAACCGCACCCGGAGCAGGTCTAGCGAAAAGGGCTTCGAGGCGCTTTGCTTGTGTAGTTGTGCCGTGTAATAGTTGCTAGTTCTGTAACATCACGGCAAAGCGCCCAATCCAGTCACCATCAAAGGTTGTACGTGTCAGACGATTCTGCCAAGTCGAGCCGCGTCAGGCTCGCACGCGGGGTCTCCCCGTGGCTCCTCCCGACGGTGGCCGCGGCGGCCGCCACCGCGCTGCTGACGCGCCGAGACCGGCGCTGGGCGCTCGCGGCGGTGCCGCTGAGCGCACTCACCGGCGGTATGCTCTGGTTCTTCCGCGACCCTGACCGCACCCCCGGCGAGGGACGCGTCCTGTCGCCCGCCGACGGCGTGGTGCAGAGCATCGACCCGTGGCCGGACGGCCGCACCAGGGTCGCGATCTTCATGAGCCCGCTGAACGTACACGTCAATCGGGCCCCTCTTGCGGGAAATGTCACCTCCGTGCAGCATGTGGCAGGTGGGTTTCTGCCGGCGTTCAACAAGGACAGCGACCAGAACGAACGCGTGGTGTGGCATTTCGAGACCACGCTGGGCGACATCGAGATGGTGCAGATCGCGGGCGCGGTGGCGCGCAGGATCGTGCCATACGTGAGCAGCGGTGCGAAGGTGGCGCAGGCCGAGCGGATCGGGCTCATCAGGTTCGGTTCGCGCGTCGACATCTACCTTCCCGAAGGGATCTCTCCCGCGGTGTCCGTGGGTGAGAAGACGGTTGCGGGGGTGACCAGAATTGACCGCGGCTGACGCCGGCAGTTGGCAGGCGGATGAGGAAGAACCTCGTGGTCCCGTCGGCAAGGCGTTCCGCCTGTCCGCCGCGGACTCCCTCTCGCTGGGCAACGCGGTCTGCGGGTTCCTCGCGGTGTGTGTGCTGGCGTACTCCGCGATCCAGCAGCTGACGGTCGCCGGCGGTCATTTCACGCCCGTTCCCAGCTCTTTCGCCACCGCCATCGTGCTGCTGCTCATCGGCGCGACGTGCGACCTGTTCGACGGCCTCGTGGCGCGGCGTTTCCGAGCCTCCGCGATGGGCGCCGAGCTCGACAACCTGGCCGACGTCATCAGCTTCGGGTTCGCGCCCGCGTTCATGGTCGTGATCTGGGGCGGGTTCACCAAAGAGGTGCCGTTCCCGATGGTGGTCGGGGCGGCGGCGGCCGTGCTGGTGGCCGGCGTCGTACGCCTGGCCAGGTTCGCCTGCGTCAAGACCAAGAGCGGCGACTTCATGGGCCTGCCCATCCCCATGGGGGCCATGACCGTGATCTCCATCGTGCTGCTGTTCCAGCCGAGCGTCTGGTCCCTGCTGGCCGTGCTCGCCGTGGCGTGGCTGATGGTCAGCCGGATCGAGTACCCCAAGCCGAAGGGCCAGCTCCTGGCGGGCGTCCTGGGCTGGATCATGGTGAACGTGGCGTTCCTGACCTTCTGGGTGGCCTGGCCCGAGGGCGGCGACATGCCGATCAAGATCGGCGCGAGCATGCAGATCGCGCTCGTGGCGGCGATCCCTCTGCGGGTGCTGGTCTACAAGCGGGAGCAGCGCCGCGAGGCCGAACGTATTAACAACTGACCGGGATTTTTCGTCTTACTTCGGCTTTGATGGAGCCATGTCGGCTACGCCGCGCGAGCACACGCGCACGTACTATCTCGGCAAGCTGGCCACGGAGCTGGAGCAACGCGGGCTGACGGCCACGCTCCGGCCTTACCCGCCCGCGTTGCGGATCAGCGATCCCGACACGGCGCTGCTGGCGGAGACCGTCGACTGCGTGCCGTTGTCCGAGGGATGGTTCTATCGGTGGTCGTGGGGCGAGGTCGTCGGCCTGGCCGACGACCCCGCCCTCGCCGCCGACCGCATCCTCCACGTCCTCTCCACCCATCCCTAGGCCCATTTTTTACGGCTGCGCACGGTGGGCCGCGCGCCGGTCTTCAGGCCCATCCTTTACGGCTGCGCACGGTGGGCCGCACGCGCCGACGTCTGTGGCCGTCTGTCATGGCCGGTCGTGAAGGCTCACGGGTTGCTCGCCGTGACGACGCGCGTTCTGGGCCGATTCCGTGGTGAGTCTGACCACGGCGGCATCGAGAGCGCGGCGCCCTCGCGGAAGAGGCGTTGCTTGCTCTCAGGCGGTCGTCCCCAAGCGGCAGGCCGCGCAAGTCCGTCCCCAACAGCGCGGCCCGCCCAAATGGCGCTTAGATCACCAGCCGCGAGACTTCCATTCGGGGAGGGACGGGCGTTCGGTGGCGAGGGTGGTGTCCTTGCCATGGCCCGGGTAGACCCAGGTCTCGTCGGGGAGGCGGTCGAAGATGCGCTCCACCACGTCGTTGTAGAGCTGGGTGAAGCGCTGCGGGTCCTTCTGGGTGTTGCCGACGCCGCCGGGGAACAGCGAGTCGCCCGTGAACAAGTGGTGTCCCGCCTCGCCGCCGTCGTACAGCAGGGCGATCGAGCCCGGCGTGTGGCCGCGCAGGTGGATGACCTCCAGCGTGACGGCGCCGACGGTGATCGTGTCGCCGTGCTCGACCGTGCGGTCCACCGGCACGGGCAGGGCGGGCGCGTCGAGCGGGTGGGCGATCACCTCGGCGCCGGTGACCTTGGTCAGCTGCTCAAGAGCCTGCCAGTGGTCGCCGTGCTGGTGGGTCGTGACGATCTCTCCGACCGGCCGGTCGGAGATCAGGGCGAGCAGCCGATCGGCGTCGGCGGCCGCGTCGATCAGCAGCCCGTCGCCGGTCTCCGAGCAACGCAGCAGGTACGCGTTGTTGTCGAACGGGCCGACGGCGAGCTTGTAGATCGTGAGCGCGGGCAGCTCGCGCACGTCGGCGGGGCCGCCGACCTGGACGTCACCTGTGTAGGTCATGGGTAGTCCTTCGGGGGTGTCGTGGGCAGATCAGCGGGGGCCGGCATCGTCAGCCACGGCGGCGGCTCCGGAAGGCCCTCGCCCGCGGGCGTGAACGACTGCCCCACTGGCACCAGGGTAACGCCCTCACCCCTCGACCGGCCGGTCAGCCAGGCCAGCATGTCGGCCGGCGCGCCCTCGACCGCGGGGCAGGGGCCGAGGCCGGGCCACCTGGCGGTGATCTCGCCCGACGGGTTCTTGAGCATGATCTCGCTCACCGTGCCGCGGGCGTGCGGCCAGCAGGCGCGGCAGTCGTGGAGTTCGCGCAGGACGAACGGTGCGGGCCAGTCGGCGGGGCCGTACCCGGCGGCCAGGTCCACGTGGTGGAGGCCGATCTCGCGCAGGCGGCGTACCAGGAGGTACCAGGCGGGGTGCTCGGGCGGGCGCATGCCCTCCACCCGGGCCGACCAGCGGTCCTGGGGCAGGTCGCGGACGGCGGCGGCCAGGCGGGCCGCGCCTTCCTCGAGGTCGGCCAGGTGCCGGGCGGCTGGGTAGGTGGAAGCGGCCTCGATCGCGGCGGTTCTGGCCTCGTAGGAGGCGTACTGTGGGACTTTGACGCCCGTCTTCGCCCAGGTCAGGAGGTTGAGGTGGGAGTCGGCGTTCTGCGCGACGTGGGCGAGCACGTGTCCTCTGGTCCAGCCGGGCAGGAGGGAGGGCTCGGCGAGGTCGGCGTCGGACAGGGACGCGGCCGTGGCGAGCAGCCGGCTGGTGGCCGAGGCCAGCTCGGCCTGCAGCGCGAGTAGGACGGTCATGTCTGGATATTTCATCAGTTGGGGGCGTGGGCTGGCGCCCGGCATAAAGCCGCAGGTCAGCTGGTTGAATGTGGAAGGGCTCCTGCCGGGGTGGGAGATGGCCGTAACCTGTGAGGGACGGATTTTCGGGGGCCGGGCAACGGTCCGCCGAAATTGTCGGAGCCTCCGTCTACCATCCCCCGTGGACCTATCCGCCTCTTGACCTCCGGGATCGCCGTGGCAGACCGCCTGATCGTGCGTGGTGCACGAGAACACAACCTCAAGGACGTCTCGCTCGACCTGCCGCGAGACTCGCTGATCGTCTTCACCGGCCTGTCCGGCTCCGGGAAGTCGAGCCTGGCCTTCGACACGATCTTCGCTGAGGGCCAGCGGCGCTACGTCGAGTCGCTGTCGGCGTACGCCCGCCAGTTCCTCGGCCAGATGGACAAGCCCGACGTCGACTTCATCGAGGGCCTGTCGCCCGCGGTGTCGATCGACCAGAAGGCCACCAGTAAGAACCCGCGCTCGACCGTCGGCACGATCACCGAGGTCTACGACTATCTGAGGCTGCTGTGGGCGCGCATCGGCAAGCCGCACTGCCCGGTGTGCGCGCGGCCGATCGCCAGGCAGACGCCCGAGCAGATCGTCGATCGCGTGATGGACCTGGAGGAGGGCACCCGCTTCCAGGTGCTCGCGCCGGTCATCAGGGGCCGCAAGGGCGAATACGCCGAGCTGTTCCGCGAGTTGCAGACCAAGGGTTTCGCCAGGGCCAGGGTCGACGGCACGGTCGTGCGGCTGGAAGAGCCGCCGAAGCTGAAGAAGTACGAGAAGCACGACATCGAGGTCATCGTCGACCGCCTGTCGGTCAAGGAGTCGGCGCGGCGCCGGCTCAACGACTCGGTCGAGACCGCGCTGCAGCTGTCCGGCGGCACGATCACGCTCGAGTTCGTCGACCTGCCGGAGGACGACCCCAACCGGGAGCGGTTCTACTCCGAGCACCTTTACTGCCCCTACGACGACCTGTCGTTCGAGGAGCTGGAGCCGCGCTCGTTCTCGTTCAACTCCCCGTTCGGCGCCTGCCCCGAGTGCACGGGCCTCGGCACGAAGATGGAGGTGGACCCCGACCTGGTGGTGCCCGACCCCGAGCGCACGCTCGGCGACGGCGCGCTCCACCCCTGGTCCGGCGGCCACACGAGCGAATACTTCGTCAGGCTGATCGAGGCGCTCGGCCACACGGTCGGGTTCACCCTCGAGACGCCGTGGGAGAAGCTGCCGAAGAAGGCGCAGAAGTCGCTGCTGTACGGCCACGACGAGCAGGTCCACGTACGCTACAGCAACCGCTACGGCCGCCAGCGCTCCTACTACACCACCTATGACGGCGTCATCCCGTGGGTGCAGCGCCGGCACGCCGAGGCGGAGAGCGACTCGACCCGCGAGCGGTTCGAGGGCTACATGCGGGAGATCCCGTGCCCGGCCTGCAAGGGAGCCAGGCTCAAGCCGGTCACGCTGGCGGTCACCGTCGCCGACAAGTCGATCGCCGAGGTCGCGGCCATGTCGATCGGCGAGTGCGCGAAGTTCCTGGCAGGCCTCAAGCTGTCCGACCGCGACATGCACATCGCCGAGCGGGTGGTCAAGGAGATCAACGCCCGCATGGGCTTCCTGCTCGACGTCGGCCTCGACTACCTGACCATGGACCGCGCCGCCGCCACCCTGGCGGGCGGCGAGGCCCAGCGCATCAGGCTGGCCACGCAGATCGGCTCCGGCCTGGTCGGCGTCCTGTACGTGCTCGACGAGCCGTCCATCGGCCTGCACCAGCGTGACAACATGCGGCTGCTCGACACCCTCGTCCGGCTGCGCGACATGGGCAACACGCTGATCGTGGTCGAGCACGACGAGGACACGATCGCGGCGGCCGACTGGGTGGTCGACATCGGCCCCGGCGCCGGCGAGCACGGCGGCCAGGTCGTCGTGTCCGGCACCGTCCAGGACCTCCTGAGCAGCGAGGAGTCGCTGACCGGCCAGTACCTGTCCGGCCGCAAGAGCATCGCGATCCCGGCCAAGCGCCGCAAGCGCGACAGGAAGCGGCAGATCACGGTCAAGGGGGCGCGCGAGCACAACCTCAAGGGTGTCGACATCGACTTCCCGCTGGGCGTGTTCACGGCGGTCACGGGCGTGTCGGGGTCCGGCAAGTCGACGCTGGTCAACGACATCCTCTACAACGCGCTGGCCAAGGAGCTCAACGGCGCCCGCACGGTGCCGGGGCGGCACTCGCGGATCAACGGCATGGACCACGTGGACAAGGTCGTCCACGTCGACCAGTCGCCGATCGGGCGCACGCCGCGTTCCAACCCGGCCACGTACACGGGCGTGTTCGACCACGTCCGCAAGCTGTTCGCGGCCACGGCCGAGGCGAAGGTGCGCGGCTACCAGCCCGGGCGCTTCAGCTTCAACGTCAAGGGCGGGCGCTGCGAGGCGTGCGCGGGCGACGGCACCATCAAGATCGAGATGAACTTCCTGCCGGACGTCTACGTCCCCTGCGAGGTCTGCCACGGCGCCCGCTACAACAGGGAGACGCTGGAGGTCCATTACAAGGGCAAGACGATCTCCGAGGTGCTCGACATGCCGATCGAGGAGGCCCTGGGCTTCTTCGAGGCGATCCCGGCGATCAAGCGCCACCTGCAGACGCTCAACGACGTGGGTCTGGGCTACGTACGGCTCGGGCAGCCCGCGACCACGCTGTCCGGTGGCGAGGCGCAGCGCGTCAAGCTCGCCTCGGAGCTCCAGCGGCGGCAGACGGGACGGACGATCTACGTCCTGGACGAGCCGACGACAGGGCTGCACTTCGAGGACATCCGGCGACTGCTGGGGGTGCTCGGAAGGCTGGTCGACGGCGGTAACACGGTGATCGTGATCGAGCACAACCTCGATGTGATCAAGACTGCTGACTGGATCATCGACATGGGGCCTGAGGGTGGGTCCCGGGGCGGGACGCTGGTCGCCAGCGGGACGCCTGAGGAGGTGGCGCTGGTGGACGAGAGCCACACGGGCCGCTTCCTGCGGAAGATTCTCTCCTTCTGAGTCCCGCACGGGGGTGTCCTCGTGCGGGCGGCAGACCTGGCGGGGTGGCTGATTGGAGTGCCCGGGTGGCGGGCGGCTCCGGTGCGGACCGCTGCGGCACCCCGGTGCGGGCGCAGCGGTCCGGGGCGCACCGGGACGGCCGGTCGGACGCGGGGTGTCCGCGCGGGCGTTGCTGGTGGGGGACAGCGCCCACGTGGGGTGGTCGTGCTGGATGAGGTTAGGCACGCAGTGCTGGTGCCTGGCGATATTCGTGCTTACGCGCGAAGTGGTGATGCCGGAGAGATGCGGTGTCCACACGAGCGGGTGTTGGGCGGACGTGGGTGCTCATGCGCGGTGGCGTGGGCAGCGTTCGTAGTTGTGCGCGGTGGCGCTGGGCGGTGTCCGTAGTTGCGCGCCGGGTGGTAGTGGGGGGGACGTTCGTAGTTTGCGCGCGGGGTGGTAGTGGGGGGACGTTCGTAGCTTGTGCGCGGGTAGTGGCGGGGCGACGTTGGTTCTGTGCGCGGGGTGGTAGCGGGGCGAAGTGTGCGTTCAGGCTGCTTGGCGGTTTGCGGCGGCGGCGCGGGCGCGGCGCTTGGCGGCGTCGCCGCGCTCCAGCCACCACTCGGCGAACAGCAGCGGCAGCACCCAGCCCAGCCACGCGCTCAGCGCGCTTACCATGCTCGCCAGCAGCGTCTCGTCGCCATGGAAGGTTGTCTCCAGTTCGGGCGACAGGGCGATGGTGAACACGACGCCCCAGAGGCGGTTCGTGATGATGGACAGGGTCAGGGCGAAGCTGCGGACCATCCACCGGCGGTGGTCGACGAACCTGCGCTGCCTGGCCATCCGCCAGCCCGCCAGCGTGCAGGCCACCCAGAGGGTTGCGAGTACAACGCCGCTGGCCGCCGTCACCGGGCCGAAGTACGGCGTGGTCACCGACACGATCAGGCCCAGCACGCCGCTGGGCAGGCAGCCGCCGAAGACGTACACGCGGCCGATCCGGCGGTGCGCGCGGGGATAGCGCTGGCGGAACCACGGCCAGATCTGCAGGCAGCACGTGATCATCGCGGTCGAGCCGAAGATCACGTGCAGGGACAGCACCGCGAAGTGAGGTGGGAAGAAGTCGGGGGCGGGCACGCGGGACTGGGCCGGGTTCATGGACAGGTAGGGCGGCAGCGAGAAGGCGACGAACGCGATCGCCACCACCGCCAGAGGGGCCACCCAGGGACGCCGCCACCAACGGGGTCGGACGGGGGGTGTGGTCGGGCGTTCTGTCGTGAGAGTCATATGGGCAGGGTGGGCGTCGGCGCTGACCGTCGGCCTACCACCCGCTGACCGTCGATCACGCCGGGCGGTAGTCGAGTTCTCGCTTCGGCAACCGATTGCCGGGATGCCGACGGTTGTGGGGTCGCTGGGCTGTTTCGCTGGTGGGGGTGGTTGTGGGGCTGCGAGGCTGCCTGCCGGTGTAAGCGGGTGGGGCTGTTGGGCTGCCTTGCTGGCGCCGATGGCTGGGGGCTGCTGGCCGCCTCGCTGGGGGTTGCCGGGCCTTTTCGTCGGTGGGGGTGGCTGGAAGCGGCTGGGTCGGTCGTCGGGGTCGATGGTTGGGGGGCGGTGAGGTGCCGGCGGCCGTGCGGAGCGGTGGTGGCTGTGGCGGGGTGGGGTGGCCGGCTGGGCGGTGGGGGTGGGGGGCTACCCGGCGGGGGGACCGAGGGGTGGCGGCAATAAGGTTGGGTGATGGTAACGGCTTGACCTGCAGGGGGTCAGCGGCGACGCGGAGGGTCGGCAGTTCATGACGGTTACGGAGCGGGGCGCAGCCGTGCCTGAAACGGGGCCTGAAGTGGGCTCTGAAGCGGGGTTCGGGCGGCGCAAGGTGCTGGGGGCGGCCGGGGTCGCGGCGTGTGCGCTGGCGTTGGCGGGGTGTGGCGGGGGAGATGCCAAGGCCCAGCCGAGTCTCAAGGGCAAGGTCATCGCCAAGGTCGCCGACGTGCCCGTGGGCGGGGGCAAGGTGATCGAGGACCTGCAGGTCGTGGTGACCCAGCCCACGCAGGGGGTCTTCATGGCGTTCAGTTCGATCTGCACGCACAAGGGCTGCGCGGTCAGCACCCCAAAGGAGAACGTCATCAGGTGTGCCTGCCACGGCAGCGAGTTCGCCGCCGACAGTGGCAAGGCCACCAAGGGGCCCGCGAGCGCCCCGTTGACGTCCTACAAGGTCAGGGTCGAGGGTGACGGCATCGTGGTCGCCTGAAGCGGCGCCTGAAGTGGCGGGTGAAGTGGCGGCGTGAAGTGGCCTGCTGAACACGTACTTATGCGTAGAGAACCGGATTGGGCTCGGGCACGCTGAACCGGCGCGAGGGCGCTGGCCGTACCTGAAGTGAAAGCCAATCTGGGAGGAACACACCATGACGGAAACGACTCGCCGGGCGATGATGCTCGGCGCCGGCGGCGCCGGGCTCGCGGCGGTTCTGACGGCGTGTGCGAGCTACGGCTCGCCGACGACGGAGGCGAGTGCGGAGCCGCCGGCGGAGGAGCCCGCCGAGGAGTCGTCGTCGCCGAAGAAGAAAAAGGCCGAGGCGAAGAGCGGCGGCGGCAAGGCGCTGGCTGACACGGCCGATATCCCCGAAGGCGGTGGGAAGGTCTTCGAGAACGAGAAGATCGTGGTCACGCAGCCGACTGCCGGGGAGTTCAAGGCGTTCACGGCGGTCTGCACCCACGCGGGCTGCACGGTCGCCACCGTCGCGAACAAGACGATCAACTGCCCTTGTCACGGCAGCAAGTTCAACATCAGCGACGGCTCCGTCAAGGACGGGCCCGCGAGCGAGCCGCTTGAGGAGAAGAAGATCACCGTGGACGGAGACAAGATCAAGCTCGCGTAGATCGCGTCTCATGAATTTCTCACCTAGGTGCGGTTGGGTGAGCGCATGGGAGATGACCTTCAGAGTCGCCGTGCAGTGTTCGCGAGCGTCGGTGCGGGCGGCCTCGCGCTGGCGCTCACCGCCTGCGGCGGCGGCACTGATACCGCACAGTCCGCCGGCACCGCCTCCGAGTCGAGCGCCCCGCAGTCCGGCGCGCCGCAAGCCGGTGGGGCGCTGGCCAAGACCGCCGACATCCCCGTCGGCGGCGGGACGATCTTCAAGGACCAGAAGATCGTGGTGACGCAGCCCACTTCGGGCGAGTTCAAGGCGTTCAGCGCCGTGTGCACGCACAACGGGTGCACGGTCGGCAGCGTCTCGGACGGGGTGATCGTCTGCCCGTGTCATAACAGCAAGTTCGCCATCGCGGACGGCTCGGTCAAGGACGGACCGGCCGACAAGCCGCTGCCCGCGCAGCAGATCAAGGTCGAGGGCGACCAGATCACGCTCGCGTAGGCGGGCCCCTTTTCAGGGAGGGCCCGCCGCGCCTGGTGGGAAGGCGCGGCGGGCAACCTTGTCGGTGGGGGCTACTAGTCTTTGAATGTGGCGAGATCAGCGGGCACCCCCTTGAGTTTCCGGCCCAAGCCGGGTTCGATCCCCGATTCCCCGGGGGTCTACCGGTTCAGGGACGCGCACGGCCGGGTGATCTACGTCGGCAAGGCCAAGAGCCTGCGCCAGCGGCTCAATTCGTACTTCGCCGACTTCTCCGCGCTGCACCCGCGGACCCAGACGATGCTGACCACGGCCGCCGACGTCGACTGGACCGTCGTCGGCACCGAGGTCGAGGCGCTGCAGCTCGAATACTCCTGGATCAAGGAGTTCGACCCGCGCTTCAACGTGAAATACCGCGACGACAAGTCGTACCCCTACCTCGCGGTCACCATGGGCGAGGACTTCCCGCGCGTGCAGGTCATGCGCGGGGCCAAGCGCAAGGGCACGCGCTACTTCGGCCCCTATTCGCACGCGTGGGCCATCCGCGAGACCGTCGACCTGCTGCTACGGGTCTTCCCGGTGCGCACGTGCACGGCGGGGGTGTTCAAGCGGGCCGGCCAGATCGGCCGCCCGTGCCTGCTCGGCTACATCGACAAGTGCTCGGCGCCGTGCGTCGGCCGGGTCACCCCGGAGGAGCACCGCGAGCTGGCCGAGGACTTCTGCGACTTCATGGCGGGCAACACCAGCCGCTTCATCAAGCGTCTCGAGAAGGAGATGCGCGAGGCCGCCGGCGAGCAGGAGTACGAGCGCGCCGCGCGGCTGCGCGACGACATCCAGGCGTTGCAGCGGGCGCTGGAGAAGCAGGCCGTGGTGCTCGGCGAGGGCACCGACGCCGACGTGATCGCGCTGGCCGAGGATCCGCTCGAAGCCGCCGTTCAGGTCTTCTACGTGCGCGGCGGCCGCATCCGCGGCCAGCGCGGCTGGGTGGTCGACAAGGTCGAGGAGACCTCCCCCGGCGAGCTGGTCGAGCAGTTCCTGCTCCAGATGTATGCCGAGGCGAGCCCCGACTCGATGCCGCGCGAGGTGCTCGTGCCCGCGCTGCCGCCCGACAACGACGCGGTCGCCGAGCTGCTGACCGAGCAGCGCCGGGCCCGTGTCGAGGTGCGCGTGCCGCAGCGCGGCGACAAGAAGTCGCTGATGGAGACCGTCGAGCGCAACGCCAAGGAGTCTCTGGCGCAGCACAAGATCCGCCGCGCCAGCGATCTGACCACCCGCAGCAAGGCGCTGCAGGAGATCGCCGACGCGCTCGACCTCGACCAGGCGCCGCTGCGCGTCGAGTGCTACGACGTCTCCCACCTGCAGGGCGAGAACGTCGTGGCGTCGATGGTCGTCTTCGAGGACGGGCTGGCGCGCAAGAGCGAATACCGGCGCTTCGCCGTCAAGACCAAGGAGGGCGACGTCGCCTCGATCTACGAGGTGATCATGCGCCGCTTCCGCCGCTACCTGGAGGAACGCTCGGCCACCGGCGAGCTGGTCGCCGACGACGACACCGGCCACGGCCCTATCGACCCTGAGACCGGCAAACCGCGCAAGTTCGCCTATCCGCCCAACCTCGTCGTCGTCGACGGCGCGGGTCCCCAGGCGGCCGCCGCGCAGCGGGCGCTCGACGAGCTCGGCATCGACGACGTGTCCGTGTGCGGGCTGGCCAAGCGGCTGGAGGAGGTGTGGTTGCCCGGCGATGACCAGCCGGTGATCATGCCTCGTTCAAGCGAGGGTCTCTACCTGCTGCAACGCGTGCGGGACGAGGCACACAGGTTCGCCATCACCTACCATCGTTCCAAGAGGTCCAAGACGGTGAAGGAGAGCGCGCTCGACGGCGTGCCCGGCCTCGGGCCGGCGCGCAGGCAGGCGCTGCTCAAACACTTCGGCTCCGTGAAGAAGCTACGCGAGGCCACTGCCGCGGAAATGTGCGAGGTTCCCGGCATCGGCCCGTCCATCGCCGAGGTCATCGTGTCGACACTGAAGGGAGAGTCACCATGATCTCGCCAGGATGCCACGGCGTGTCCGGGTGCCTCCGCCATGGTGGCGCGCCCGGGCAGGGCGTGCGGGACGGAGAGAGGCAATGAGCACCGAGCCGGCGTTCGTCATCGTCACCGGCATGTCCGGGGCGGGGCGCAGCACAGCCGCCAAAGCGCTCGAGGACCTGGGCTGGTTCGTCATCGACAACCTGCCGCCCGGGCTGCTGTTCGCGATGGCGGAGGAGGCGGGCAAGGTCAAGCTGGCGGCCGACAAGGTGGCGGCCGTCGTCGACGTGCGCAGCCTGGCCTTCACCACCGACCTCAACGCGGCCATCGAGGAGCTCGAGGGGCGCGGCGTGCGGGTGCGGGTGGTGTTCCTGGAGGCCAGCGACGAGGAGCTGGTGCGCAGGTTCGAGAACGTCCGCAGGCCACATCCCCTCCAGGGAGAGGGGCGCCTGGTCGACGGGATCACCCGGGAGCGGGGGATCCTGCGGGAGGTCAGGGCCAACGCCGACCTGGTGATCGACACCTCGTCGCACAACGTCCACGACCTGCGCAACAAGATCGTCGCGTACTTCGGCGGTGAGGACCGGCCGGGGCTGCGGCTCAACGTCGTGTCCTTCGGGTTCAAGTACGGGCTGCCGGTGGACGCCGACCTGGTGGTCGACTGCCGGTTCCTGCCCAATCCGCACTGGGTGCCGGACCTGCGGCCGATGAACGGGCTCGACGCGCCCGTGCGCGACTACGTCCTCGGGCAGCCGGGGGCCAAGGAGTTCCTCGACGCGTACGAGGAGGTCCTGCAGGTGATCGCGGCCGGATACGCGCGCGAGGGCAAGAGTTACGCGACGCTCGCGGTGGGCTGCACGGGCGGCAAGCACCGTAGCGTGGCCATGGCCGAACAGGTCGGCGCCCGCCTGCGCGACCGCGGGATGGAGGTCCAGGTGAGCCATCGGGATGTGGGGCGGGAGTGACCGATGAAGGCTTCGCAGCAGCAGGTTCACCGCGGTCGGCGGACGGTGATCTTCCCGGCGCTGTGACCCGCTCGGACGCGGTGGGTCCAGGCTCCGAAGGGCGTGCTGAGAGTACGGGTTCCGAGGGGGCCGGTGTGGGGCGTGACGAGAACCCGGACCTGGCCTCGGAGGGTGAGGTGTGCCCGGTGCGGCTCGCGCGGCCGGCCGCGGGCAACCCGGTGCCGGAGCGCGGGACGTACACGCGGACGTTCTCGGGGTTCGGGCCGCACGTCGTGGCGCTGGGCGGCGGGCACGGACTTTACGCGTCTCTGTCCGCATTACGGATGGTGACCGACCGGTTGACCGCCGTGGTCACCGTCGCCGACGACGGCGGGTCCAGCGGGCGGCTGCGGCGCGAGCTCGGCGTGCTGCCCCCCGGCGACCTGCGGATGGCGCTGGCCGCGCTGTGCGGCGACGACGAGTGGGGCAGCACCTGGAGCGAGGTGGTGCAGCACCGCTTCCGCAGCGAGGGCGAGCTGCACGGGCACGCCGTCGGCAACCTGCTCATCGTGGCCCTGTGGGAGCTGCTCGGCGACCCCGTGGCCGGGCTCGACTGGGTCGGACGCCTGCTGGGCGCGCACGGCCGGGTGCTGCCGATGGCGTCGGTGCCGCTCGACATCGTGGCCGAGGTGGAGCTCGACGGCGTCAGATCGACCGTGCGCGGGCAGGTGGCGTGCGCGCTGACGCCCGGACGGGTGCAGGCGATCTCGCTCGTGCCCGAGGACCCGCCCGCGCGGCCCGAGGCGGTCGAGGCGGTGCAGGAGGCCGACTGGGTGGTGTTCGGGCCGGGATCGTGGTTCACCAGCGTGCTGCCGCATCTCAAGGTGCCCGAGCTGGCCAGGGCCCTGCACTCGACCAAGGCCAAGCGGCTCGTGACCCTCAACCTGGCGCCCCAGCCGGGTGAGACGGACGATTTCTCCTCCCAGCAACACCTGGAGGTGCTCAGGCAGCACGCTCCCGACCTGTCGATCGACGTCGTGCTCGCCGACACCGGAGTGGTGGACGACCCCGGCGCGCTGGACAAGGCCGCGGCGGCGCTCGGCGCACGGCTCGTGATGGCCGACGTGGCCGCCGCGGACGGCTCGCCGAGGCATGACCCACGACGTCTTGCCTCCGTCCTGGACGAGATTTTCCTCCAGAAGCGTTGATCCTGGTCGGCGTGGCGCGAAGGTGCGAGAGACTGCTGAGAGCCGGTCTGATGGGGGAGAGGACTAACGCATGGCCATGACAGGTGTGGTGAAAGACGAACTGAGCCGCCTGCCGGTGCTGAAGCCGTGCTGCCGCAAGGCGGAGGTTTCCACGCTGCTGCGATTCGCCAGCGGCCTGCACCTGGTGGGCGGACGGATCGTGATCGAGGCCGAGCTCGACACGAACGCCACCGCACGGCGACTGATCAAGGACATCGGCGAGGTGTTCGGGCACAAGGCCGAGGTGCTGGTGCTCGCGCCTGCCGGCCTGCGCAAGGGCTCGCGCTACGTCGTGCGGGTCTACCGCGACGGCGAGGCGCTCGCGCGCCAGACGGGCCTCATCGACAACCACGGCCGCCCGGTGCGCGGCCTGCCCCGCCAGGTGGTGGCGGGGGCCGCCTGCGACGCCGAGGCCGCCTGGCGGGGCGCGTTCCTCGCGCACGGCTCCCTCACCGAGCCGGGGCGTTCGATGTCGCTCGAGGTCACCTGCCCGGGTCCGGAGGCGGCGCTCGCCCTGGTGGGCTCGGCGCGGCGGCTCAAGATCCACGCCAAGGCGCGCGAGGTGCGCGGCGTCGACCGCGTCGTGGTGCGCGACGGCGACGCCATCAGCGCGCTGCTCACCCGCCTTGGGGCGCACGACAGCGTGCTGGCCTGGGAGGAGCGCCGGATGCGCCGCGAGGTCCGGGCCACCGCCAACCGGCTGGCCAACTTCGACGACGCCAACCTGCGGCGGTCGGCGCGGGCGGCGGTGGCGGCGGGGGCGCGGGTGCAGCGCGCTCTGGAGATCCTCGGGGACGAGGCGCCCGATCATCTGGTGGTGGCGGGGCGGCTGCGGGTGGAGCACAAGCAGGCGTCTCTGGAGGAGCTGGGGCAGATCGCCGACCCGCCGTTGACCAAGGACGCCATCGCGGGGCGGATCCGGCGGCTGCTGGCCATGGCCGACAAGCGCGCCTCCGACATGGGCATCCCCAACACCGAGGCCAACCTCACCGTCGACATGCTGGCCCCGTGACTTTTTAGATCTCCAGATGCCGCGGCTGTGCCTGGTGGGGGCCCGGTCACCTGCCGCGGTGTGCGCTTCAAGCCCGTCTCTTACGGATGAGCACCGGTCTGGCCCATCCTTTACGGCTGCGCACGGTGGGCCGCACGCGCCGACGTGGGTGGCCGTCTGTCATGGCCGGTCGTGAAGGCTCACGGGTTGCGCGCCGTGACGACGCGCATTCTGGGCCGGCTCCGTGGTCGGCTTGGCCGGGGGCCGATGGCTGGTGCGTTGCGTGGACGGCTGGTGGCTGGAGTGCCTGGTGTGCGACCAGTGGCTGCAGCGTTGGTGGTCCGGGTGCCGGTGGCTCGTGAGCCGTGGATTCGCGGTGGCTGTGCGCGGCGCAGGAGGGCCCAGAAGCGACGTGCCGGCTCGTTAGGTGCCGGTGGCTGGGCTGGCGGCTGGTCGGGGTGCGTAGGCCGTCCACCGGCTGGTTGGAGCACTTGGCTGGTTGGCGCCGGGTTGGGCGCCGGCTGGGCACTTGGGTGGGTCGGCGCCCGGTGAGCCGGCTTCCGGTGGGTGGGCTGACGAGCGGTCGGGAGCGCGGAGCGCCGGTCGGCGGGGTGCGGAGTGGCTGGGTGTGCCCTGGCGGTGGGCCGGCGGACGGTCGCGGTGTGCCTGTCAGTGGGGCGGGGGTGGGGCCCGGGGCTGGTGGGGTGGGGGTGGTCAGTCCTTGGTGGGGTTGCGGGGGGTGAACAGGTCCGTTGTCGGCTTCGGGGTGGGGGCCTGGGCGGGCTCGAACGGGGCGCGGTACTCCGGCTCCGCCGACTCCGACTCCGCCTCGGCCGCCTGGGCCCTCTGGGCGCGGCGGACCCGTACCACGCGCAAAGTCAGCAGGAGCAGCGCGGCGAGGGCGGCCACGGCGATGTAGAGCCAGGCCGCCCACGACACCGAGAGCGGATCCCGGTAGAGCGCGGGCGCGTAGGGGAGGCCGGCGGAGAAGTTGTCCAGCGTGATGTCGGACAGGTCGGCGGGGCCGCGCTCGGCGGGCGGGGTGTGCAGGGTGGAGCCGATCATGATCGACGAGCCGGCGATCTGACCCGCGGCCATGGCGCCGCCCGCGTACAGCGCGGCCACGGGGATCAGGAGGATGCTGCGGGGCCGTACCGCGCCCATCGCCAGGGCGACGATCAGGGCGACCACGAGAGACGAGGCCAGCGACAGCGGATGGCCGTTGCCGAAGGCGATCACGGCGGCGGGCAGGCGGGTCTGGAACAGCACGGCCGCCCCCAGCACTGCCGCGCTGACCAGCGCAGATAGTACGCCTACAATGAGTCCGGGCAGCAGGCCGGACCGCTTGTGTGACATCTCAGCCCCCAGAGAATGCACGAATTTACATCGATGAGTCGGGCACTTTACTCGAACCTCGCAAAACGTGCCTCCGGAACGCTGATTCACATGCGGGGACCTGCAGTGGTCTAAACCAATTTAGGTCCGATAGGGTTCGTGGTTGAGGTTTCAGCCCGCCACCTGGTTTCGAGGAGATCGGTTCCCGTGAGCATCCGCGTAGGCGTCAACGGCTTCGGCCGCATCGGTCGCAACTTCTGGCGCGCTGTCGCCGCCAGCGGCAAGGACATCGAGATCGTCGCGGTCAACGACCTGACCGACAACGCGACGCTCGCCCACCTGCTGAAGTACGACAGCATCCTGGGCCGCCTGCCTTACGAGGTGAAGGCCACGAGCGACGAGATCGCGGTCGACGGCAAGGCGATCAAGGTCTTCGCCGAGCGCGACCCGGGCAAGCTGCCCTGGGGCGACCTCGGTGTGGACGTGGTCGTGGAGTCGACGGGCCTGTTCACCGACGCCACGAAGGCCAAGGTGCACGCCGAGAACGGCGCGAAGAAGGTCATCATCTCCGCTCCGGCGAAGAACGAGGACGTCACGATCGTGATGGGCGTCAACGAGAAGAGCTACGACCCGTCCAGCCACACGATCATCTCCAACGCCTCCTGCACGACCAACTGCCTGGCGCCGATGGCCAAGGTCATTCACGACACCTTCACCATCGAGAAGGGTCTGATGACCACCATCCACGCGTACACGCAGGACCAGAACCTCCAGGACGGCCCGCACGGCGACCTGCGCCGCGCCCGCGCCGCCGCGCTCAACGTGGTGCCCACCTCCACCGGCGCCGCCAAGGCCATCGGCCTGGTGCTGCCGGAGCTCAAGGGCAAGCTCGACGGCTTCGCCATGCGCGTGCCGATCCCCACCGGCTCGGCCACCGACCTCACCGTCGACGTCAGCCGCGAGGTCACCGTCGAGGAGGTCAACGCCGCGGTCAAGGCCGCCGCCGAGGGGCCGCTCAAGGGCATCCTCAGCTACACCGAGGACCAGATCGTCTCCTCCGACATCGTCACCGACCCGCACTCCTGCATCTTCGACGCCGGCCTGACCAAGGTCATCGGCAACCAGGTCAAGGTCGTCGGCTGGTACGACAACGAGTGGGGCTACTCCAACCGCCTCGCCGACCTGATCGAGCTGGTCGGCCGCGACCTCTGACCCACCGAGTCCGTGGGGGAACGCCGTTGCCTTGCCCGGTGAGGGAGGGCAACGGCTCAGAGCGAACAAGCCGCCGCCGTGGGGTGGGGCCCATGTGTTCGCGAGGGAGCGCCGTCGCCTGGACTGAGGAGCGCAGGGAGCGAAGCGACCGGAGCGACGAGGGAAGGCGACGGCTCGAAGCGACCGAGCCCGCCTCCGCGGAGCGGAAGCCATAAGCAGGCGACGGCTCGAAGCGACCGAGCCCGCCTCCGCGGAGCGGAGGCAATGAACAGGAGCATGAGCATGCGCACGCTCGACGAGCTCGACGTGAAGGGGCGGCGCGTGCTTGTGCGCGTCGACCTCAACGTCCCCCTCGACGGGGAGACGATCACCGACGACGGCCGCATCCGGGCGTCGGTGCCGACGATCAAGGCGCTGGTGGAACGGGGCGCCAAGGTCGTCGTCTGTGCCCATCTGGGCAGGCCCAAGGGCAAGGCCGACCCGAAATACTCGCTCAGGCCGGTGGCCAGGCGGCTGGGCGAGCTGCTCGGCCAGGAGGTGGCGTTCGCGACCGACGTGGTCGGCGACAGCGCCCATGGCACGGTTGAGACGCTCCAGGGCGGCGAGGTCGCGCTGCTGGAGAACCTGCGCTACGAGCCGGGCGAGGAGTCCAAGGACGACGCCGAGCGGGCCGCGTTCGCCGGGAAGCTGGCGGGGCTGGCCGAGCTCTACGTGGGCGACGGGTTCGGCGCGGTGCACCGCAAGCACGCCAGCGTCTACGACGTGCCCAGGCTGCTGCCGCACGCGGCGGGCGGGCTGGTCGTGGCCGAGGTCGAGGTGCTGAAGAAGCTGACCGAGAGCCCCGAGCGGCCCTATGTGGTGGTGCTGGGCGGCGCCAAGGTCTCCGACAAGCTCGGTGTCATCGCCAACCTGCTGACCAAGGTCGACCGGCTGCTGATCGGCGGCGGGATGGCGTACACGTTCCTCAAGGCCCAGGGCTACGAGGTCGGCAAGTCGCTGCTCCAGGAGGACCAGCTCGACCAGGTGCGCGGCTTCCTCAACACGGCCGCCGAGCGCGGCGTCGACCTCGTGCTGCCGGTCGACGTGCTGGCGGCGGTCACGTTCGGGCCGGACGCCGAGCACGACGTGGTCGCGGCCACCGAGATCCCGGCGGACCGGGAGGGGCTCGACATCGGGCCCAGGACGCGCGAGCTGTTCGCCTCGAAGCTGGCCGACGCCAGGACCGTCTTCTGGAACGGCCCCATGGGCGTGTTCGAGTTCGACGCGTTCTCCGGCGGCACCAGGGCGGTGGCCGAGGCGCTGATCGCCCGTACCAGCGCCGAAGGGGCCTTCACCGTGGTGGGCGGCGGCGACTCGGCGGCGGCCGTGCGGAAGCTGGATCTCCCCGAGGACGGTTTCTCGCACATCTCCACCGGTGGCGGGGCCAGTCTCGAATACCTTGAGGGCAAGGCCCTCCCCGGACTCGCGGCCCTGGAGGACTGAGCTACTCATGAGCACGCGCAAGCCGCTCATCGCCGGCAACTGGAAGATGAACCTCAACCACCTCGAGGCCATCGCGCTGGTCCAGAAGCTGGCCTTCGCACTCAACGACAAGGACTTCGACAAGGCCGAGGTCGCCGTCCTGCCACCGTACACCGACCTGCGCAGCGTGCAGACGCTGGTCGACGGCGACAAGCTGAGGATCGTGTACGGCGCCCAGGACCTGTCGCAGCACGAGGGCGGCGCCTACACCGGTGAGATCTCGGGCGCCATGCTGGCCAAGCTCGGCTGCACCTATGTGGTGATCGGCCACTCGGAGCGGCGGCAGTACCACCACGAGGACGACGACCTGGTCAACGCCAAGGTGCAGGCCGCCTACCGGCACTCGCTCACCCCGATCCTGTGCGTCGGGGAGGGCCTGTCGGTACGTCAAGAGGGCGGCCACATCGCGCACAGTCTTGGACAACTCGACGGCGCGCTGCGCAAAATCAGCGCCGAGCAGGCAAAATCGATAGTGGTGGCCTACGAACCGGTGTGGGCGATCGGCACCGGTGAGGTGGCCACCCCGGAGGACGCCCAGGAGGTTTGTGGCGCGCTGCGAGTCAGACTCGCGGAGCTCTACGACTCCGAAGTGGCCGCCGGGATCCGTATCCTTTACGGAGGCTCGGTCAAGTCGGGCAATATCGCGGGGATCATGGCTCAACCCGATGTCGATGGCGCGCTCGTGGGCGGTGCCAGCATCGACGCCGGGGAGTTCGCGAAGATCTGCCGTTTCTCCGATATGCCAGGCTAACTGAGTCGTTCTGGGGGTGCGACTTGACAACAGGCCGTACCCTCAGAAGGCAAGTCTGAATCGTCACGCGTAACAAAGCATTGAAGGAACAGGCATACCGTGGAAATCGGAATCTCCATCGCCCTCATCCTGGCGAGCGGTCTCATGATCCTGCTCGTGCTGCTCCACAAGGGCAAGGGTGGCGGCTTGTCTGACATGTTCGGCGGCGGTTTCTCGTCGAACTTCGGTGGTTCCTCGGTGGTGGAGCGCAACCTCGACCGGCTGACGATCATCACCGGCACGATCTGGTTCGTCTGCATCATCGCTCTCGGCCTTCTCATGAAGCCCTGAGCAAACAAGTTAACGCGTGACAGTGATTCTCCCCCCGTGCCTGCGCGCGGGGCGATCGAGCGAGGAGTTCATCCGTGGGTAGTGGCAACGCGATCCGTGGCAGCCGAGTCGGCGCCGGCCCTATGGGGGAGGCCGAGCGCGGCGAGGCAGCTCCGAGAGTGCGGGTCTCGTTCTGGTGCGCCAACATGCACGAGACGCGCCCCAGTTTCGCCAGCGACGCGGCGGTTCCCGAACATTGGGACTGCCCACGTTGCGGCCTCCCTGCCGGACAGGACGAGTCGGCCCCGCCTGCCCCACCGAAGAACGAGCCGTACAAGACGCATCTTGCCTATGTGAAGGAGCGCAGGAGCGACAAGGACGGCAAGGCGATCCTCGAGGAGGCACTGGAGCGCCTGAGGAACAACAAGTCCCCCTGGTAGTGGCTGGGTTCGGCGAAAGGGTCTCGGTTCTCCGAGGCCCTTTCGCCGTTTCCGCGGCCGCTCAGCGGTCCTCGTGGACTCAGCTTTCGTGGACGGGGTCGCCGTCCACGAACGTCAGGCGCGCCCGCGCCGTCCAGATCTCGCCCGGCGCGAGCTCGAACGGGTCGCGGTCCAGGACCACCAGGTCGGCCGGGCGGCCCGGCTCGACGGCACCGGCCGGGGAGCGGTTGATCCAGGCTGAGCCCGCCGTGTACGCGGTCATGGCGGCGGCCAGGTCGATGCGCTGGCCGGGCAGGAACGGGGTCTGCGCGGTCGGGTAGCCGGCATGCACCGAGCCGCCGGGCTCCGTGCGGTTGACCGCGACGTGCATGCCCTGCAGCGGGTCGGCGTTGGAGACCGGCCAGTCGCTGCCCGCGCAGAAGCGGGTGCCGTGCGCGAGCAGGTCCGCGAACGGGTACTGCCACGACGAGCGCGGCTCCCCGAGGTACGGCAGGGTCAGCTCGTCCATCTGGGCGTGGTGCGTGGCCCACAGCGGCTGCAGGTTGGCCGTGACGCCCAGGGCGGCGAAGCGCGGCACGTCCGACGGCTCGATGATCTGCAGGTGGGCGATGTGGTGGCGGTTGGCGGGGTCGGTGCCCTCGAAGCTGTCCAGGGCCTCGCGCACGGCCCGCTCGCCGATGGCGTGGAAGTGCACCTGGAAGCCGAGCCGGTCCAGCTCGGCGACGTACTCCTTGAGCTTGTACGGGTCCACGTACGACAGGCCCGTGCCGCCGCAGAGGCAGTACGGCTCCAGGGTGGCCGCCGTGAAGTTCTCCGTGATGCCGTCCTGCATGATCTTGACCGAGGTGGCCCTGAACCGGTCGAGGCCCTCGGCGGCGGCACGGCGTTCGACCAGCTCCTCGATCTGGTCCAGGCCGCGCGTCCTGTCCCACCACAGGGCGCCCACCACACGCGCCCTGAGCCTGCCTGAGCGGGCGGCGGACAGGTAGGTGGGCAGTTGGTCCTGGGAGCCCGCGTAGGAGCCCACGATGGCGTCCTGCCAGCCGGTGATGCCCAGCGAGAACAGGTGCCGCTGCGCGTCCTCCAGCGCGTCGTCCAGGTCCTGGGCGGTCGGGCGCGGGGTGAGCAGGCCGACGAGGTCCATCGCGCCCTCGTGCAGCACGCCGGTGGGCTCGCCCGCGGCGTCGCGCTCTATGCGGCCGTCGGCGGGGTCCGGCGTGTCCTTGGTGATGCCGGCCAGCTGGAGGGCCCGGGTGTTGACCCAGGCGGCGTGGTGGTCGCGCTGGATGAGGTACGCGGGGCGGTCGAGGAAGTCGAGCTGGTCGCGATGGGGGAGGCCGCCGGGGAACGCCGCCATGTCCCAGCCGCCGCCATCGATCCACTCTTTAGCCGGATTTTTCGCGGCATAGTCGGCTATCACGGCTATGTAGGCGTCAAGGCCGAAATCTTCTGACAAGTCGCACTTTGACCGTTCGAGGCCCGCCTGGACCGGGTGCATGTGCGCATCCGTGAAGCCGGGCACCAGCAGGCCACCCTCCAGATCCACCGTCTCGTGGGACGGCGCCTGGCGGGCGAGCTCGCCCTCCGGACCCACCGCGGCGATCACGCCGTCGCTCACCAGCACGGCCTCGTCCCGCACGCCGCCCGGCGTGAAGACGCGGCCCCCTCGGAAGAGGATGTTCATGGGGTTCCTTTCTGTGGTGGATCCGGCTCGCGCGCTCCGAGCCCGCCGTACATCTTCCCGCCCGGCCCGGTGACCTGCGACAAGCGGGGCGGCCCCCGGGCTGCTGACGGGCCCGTGACGGCGTCCTCGCCGCGCTCGGGGAGCGGCCGGGTCTCACCGCTCGAACGGGGCGCCCTTCCCGATCGGCGCCCCCACCGTGCGGGACGGCCGGATCTTCGGCCGGTCGACGGCTACGAGCGCGATGGAGCGGTCGGCGTCGGGCCGTGCGGTGGTGCGACCTCCGCCTCCTGACGAGGCCCAGTCCGGGGGCCGCCCAGGTGGCCATGGCGCGTTGTCGCATCGCGGCGGGCGCGCGGAGGTCGAGGGTGCGGAGGTGGGTTGCAGAGGTGGGGGTGCGGAGGGGGCGATAGAGGGAAATATGGGGATAAATCGCACGATCTAGCGATGAAATACGCGATGAAACACATCGTTAGCGGTCGTGTAACAGCTGCCAGGCATGCTCAAAGCCATGGGATTCTTGCGCATCCGCACCACGGTGGACGAGCGACCCGGCCGGCTGGCCTCACTCGCCGCGGCCCTGGCGGCCAGGGGCGGCAACATCCTCGGCCTGAGCGTGCAGTCCGACGCGGACGGCACCGTCGACGAGTTCGTCGCCGACATCCCCGCCAACCCCGAGACGGTGCGCGAGGCGCTGGAGGCGGCCGGCGGCCGCCGCGTCCAGGTGGTCCCCGCCACCGCCCACGAGCTGACCGACGAGCCCACCAGGGCGCTGCTGCTGGCCTCCAGGCTGCGTTCCATGCCGTGGCGGCTGCCCGAGCTCCTGGCCGAGCTGCTGCGCGCGGACGACGCCAGGTGGATCTATGGTGAAGCGGTGAGTGATCTTCCCGACCCGACCCAGCTCGTCGTCCCCGTGGCCCCCAGGCGGGCGGTCCGGCTGCGCCGCGCGGAGCTCCCGTTCACGCTGACCGAGGCGGCCAGGGCGGCCTCCTTCGCCAGGCTCGCCCAGCCCGCGGAGACGAGCGCCGCCGAGCGCGCGATCAAGCTCTCCGACGGCGTCGAGGTCACGGTCCGGCCGCTCACCTCGATCTACCGCGAGGCCGTGCGCGACCTGCACGACAGGTGCTCGCCCGAGTCGCGCCGGTTCCGCTACTTCACCTCGATGCCCGCGCTGCCGGCGCGCACGTTCGACCGGCTGTGCGACAGGAGCAGGGGATTCTCGCTGGTCGCCGGGCACGACGGGCAGGTCGTGGCGATGGCCAACCTCATGTTCACCCCCGACCCGGGCATCGCGGAGATGGCCTTCCTGGTCGAGGACCGCTGGCAGGGGCGTGGCCTGGGCACGGCGATGGCCAGGATGCTCGTGCGGAGCGCCCGCGACCTGGGGTACGCCGAGGTCAAGGCCACCATGCTGTCCGACAACGCCAGGATGCGCAGGCTGCTGATCTCCTTGGGCGCCACGCTCGGCTACACCGAGGACCCCGGGGTGATGGAGGGCAGGCTGCCGGTCGGCACGATGGTCTCAGCCTAGGCCCTCTTCGCCCGGCGGCTCTTCCGGCCGCTTGTCGGCCTGCGGCCGGATGCCCAGGTGGCGTTCGATGCGCTCCAGGCTCTCCTCGATGCGGGTGAGCCGCTCGCCCAGCACGGAGCCGCCGGCGAAGAACATCTCGGTGGGTCGCTCCTTGGAGCCGCGGCCCACGCGGTCGAGCAGCCGCTGCCGTACGTCCGCCAGGTCCGCGCCCGCGTCCACGAGCGCCTGGGCCGCCAGCCCCTCTCCCTCCCTGATCAGGCCGAGCAGGATGTGCTCGGTGCCGATGTAGTTGTGGCGCAGCTGCAGGGCCTCGCGCAGTGACAGTTCCAGGACCTTCTTGGCGCGCGGTGTGAAGGGGATGTGCCCGCTGGGCGACTTGGTGCCGTGGCCCACCTCGCGTTCGACGAAGGCGCGTACGTGGTCGAGCTCCACGCCACAGCCGTCGAGCACCAGCGAGGCCAGACCCTCGCCCTCGTGGATCAGGCCGAGCAGGATGTGCTCCGTGCCGATGTAGTTGTGGCTCATCATCCGCGCCTCCTCCTGGGCGAGGACGACGACCCGTCGCGCACGGTCGGTGAAGCGTTCGAACACGGGGGCCTCCGTTCGACTGCCACTGCCTCCACTATGCGCTACAAACCAGCGGATGTGGGGTATTTGTCCTGTGTGGATCTTGACGAGGTGGCCGGCCGGCTCTACGCGCTGCCGCCGTCCGAGTTCACCGCCGCGCGCGAGGCCGAGGCCCGCGCGGCCAAGGACGCGGGTGAGGCGGGGCTCGCCCGCGAGATAGCGAAGCTCCGCAAGCCCACGGTGTCCGCCTGGGCCGTGAACCGGGTCGTCCGCGAGCGCCCCGACGAGCTCGCCGAACTGCTCGACGTGGGAGAGCGGCTGCGCGCGGCCTGGCAGGAGCAGGACGCCGACGCGCTGGCCGAGCTGACCCGGCGCCGCGCAGGCGTCATGGGCAAGGTGGGCAGGCTCGTCAGGCAGGCGGGCGGCCTGTCGCCCGCGGCGGCCGCCGAGGTGGACCAGACGCTGGAGTCCGCCATCGTGGACGCCGGCGCGGCCGCGCAGGTGCGCCGGGGCTGCCTGGTCAAGCCGCTCAGCTACAGCGGCTTCGCCCCCGCCCCCGTCCCGCGCGAGCGGCCCGCCAGGCGGCCGTCCCCCGAGGACGAGGCGCAGAAGCGCGAGGAGGCCGAGGCCAGGAGGGCCAGGGAACGCGAGGAGGCCGAGGCCGCGCACCGGGAGTGGCAGGCGGCGCTGGAGTCCGCCGTGCGGGAGCACGACGAGCGCGCCGAGCGGGTGGCGCTGCTGGAGCGGAAGCTGGCCAAGGCCCGCAAGAGGCTCACCGAGAGCGGGCAGCGGCTGGAAGTCGCCCGGCGCGAGGAGCGGCACGCGCGGCAGAGATTGGGCTAGGGTGGTGGTGTACGAAACGGTTTCGTACACCAACGAGCCACAGTAGCGATTCATGCGCCCAGACCCGAGGAGTGGCGATGACTGGCTGGACCCCCGACTCCATCCCCGACCTGACCGGCAGGACCGCCATCGTGACCGGCGCCAACAGCGGTATCGGCCGGCCCACCGCGCTGGAGCTGGCCAGGCACGGCGCCCGCGTCATCGTCGCCGCGCGCTCGCCCGAGAAGGGCGAGGCGACCGTGGCGGACATCCTGCGGGCGGTGCCCGGCGGCCAGGTCGAGTACGGCCGGCTCGATCTGGCGGACCTGGCCTCGGTGAGGCGTTTCGCCGAGGGTGTCGACCAGGTGGACCTGCTGATCAACAACGCGGGCATCGGCCTGATCTCCCGGCGGGAGACCAAGGACGGCTTCGAGATGCAGTTCGGCACCAACCACCTGGGCCATTACGCGCTCACCGGCCTGCTGCTGCCCCGCCTGCTCGAGGCCCCCGGCGCCCGCGTGGTCACGGTCTCCAGCGACGCGCACGTGTGGGGCAAGATCGACTTCGACAACCTCGACCTGAAGCGCGGGTACCGCCGGATGAGCTCGTATGGACGCTCCAAGCTCGCCAATCTGCTCTTCACCCTGGAGCTCCAGCGACGTGCTGAGAGGGCCGGTGTGGCCCTCACGAGCGCCGCGAGCCATCCAGGTGCGACCGCCACGAACATCGTCAAGATAGGGCCGCTACAGCCCCTTGTGGGGGTGTTCCTCCAGTCGGCGGAGGCCGGTGCGATGCCCTCCCTCTACGCCGCGACCTCTCCCGACATCCGGGGCGGCGAGTTCGTCGGTCCCAAGCTCAAGCTCCTCACGCCGTCGGAGACGGCCAGGTCGGAAGAGCTCGCCAGAAGGCTCTGGGACGTATCGGCCGAGCTGACGGGCGTACGATTCAAGGAAATCGCCTACAGCTAGAAGGACGTGTACGTGGCTCCACTCGACCCCGAGCGTGAACGGGCCATTCTCGACGCCACGTTGGAGCTGCTGTCGGAGGTCGGCTACGACCGGATGTCGGTCGACCAGATCGCCAAGCGGGCCAGGGCCAGCAAGGCCACCATCTACCGGCGCTGGGCGGGCAAGCCCGAGCTGGTGGTGGACGTCATCTGCCGGCGATTCGACATGGACACGCCGGAGGGTGCCGACACCGGGTCGCTCCGCGGCGACCTGGCCGCCGTCTTCCGCGGCCTGTGCGAGACGGTGGAGCGCAAGCACAGTCTCATCATCGGCCTGTCCTCGACGCTGCTGTCCCACCAGGAGCTGGCACGCACGCTGCGCGAGCACCTGCACGCGAGAGACTTCGACGCCGTGCGCGAACCGCTGGAGCGGGCCGTGAAACGCGGAGAACTGGCCGGGCGGGTCGACCCCGGGCGGCTCTTCGCGCTGGCGGAGGCGCTGGTGTGGCATCGGATGATCTTCACGGGGCCGCCTTTCGGCCCCGAGTTCGTCGCGGAGTCCGTCGACGGGGTGCTGATGCCGCTGGTGACCGCCTGGTCAAAGGCCTGACCGGGCGGCGTGCGCCAGGTAGGCGCACACGGGGAAGCCCTCCCGCTCGTACGGGGCCGCCAGCCGGGTGTAGCAGGCCCTGATCCGCTCGAAGGTCTCCGGCGGCTGTCTGGCGATCATCGCGAAGCGCGGGCCGCCCGCCTGCACGATGTCGTCCCACCAGGTGGCCACATCGACCCGGTGGTGCCAGCGCACCGGATCGACCGCCGCCGCCTCGAACCCCGCCGCCTCCAGCAGCTCGGTGAAGCGCCGCGGCGTGTCGTTGCCGGTGAACGGCCGGGCCGGCGGCTCGTAGGGGACGCCGGCGGCGGCGATGGCGTCGGCGAAGACGTTGGTGGCGGTCATCTCGTCGGACTTCCACCAGGTCAGCGCGATGGTGCCGCCGGGACGCAGCACGCGGTGGAGCTCCTTGAGGGCCCTGGCCGTGTCGGGCACATGATTGATGACGAAATTTCCGGCTATGGCGTCAAATTCCCCGTCGTTGAAGGGGAGCTCGGGGAGTGTGGCCTGGCGGATCGTCGCGTACGGGTGGCGGCGCGCGGTCAGCTCGAGCATGCCGGGATCGGCGTCCACGGCCGTGACCTCGGCGCCTAACGCGAGCGCCGCGGAGGTGACCACGCCGGTGCCGCAGCCGATGTCGAGCAGGCGGGGCGCGCACGCCCGGTCGAGGAGGGGGCCGACGGTGTGGGAGCTCAGGTGGGCGAAGCCGCGATCGTACGCTTCGGCGTTGGTCACGCCTTCAACCCTATCCCAGCCGCCGATCCTGACATTCTTCTGTGAGATTTCCCCATGAAGGCTATTTTTTCGGGAAATATCGCTCGTATGGTCGTCGCCATGACCATCGACGCCACCGACGCCACCATCGACGCCTTCATCGACGGGCTCCCCAAGGTCGAGCTCCACGTGCACCTGATCGGCTCGGCCTCGGTCCCCACCGTGCTCGAACTCGCCCGCCGCCACCCCGGCAGCACGGTCCCCACCAGCGAGGAGGAGCTGCGCCGCTTCTACACCTTCCGCGACTTCCCGCACTTCGCCCAGGTGTACCGGGCCGTCAACGCGCTCGTCAGGGAGCCCGAGGACGTGGCGACCCTCGTCCTCGGCCTGGCCCGCGACCTGGCCCCGCAGGGCGCCCATTACGTGGAGCTCCAGGTGACGCCGTACGCCCACCACATCGTCGGCATGCCCATGCGCGAGGTGACGGAGGCACTTGACCTGGCCGCCGCCCGTTCGCTGGCCGATCACGGGGTGGAGATGGCGTACATCTTCGACATCCCCGGCGAGTACGGCGAGGAGGCCGCCAAGGTGACCGTGGAGCACGCGCTCCAGGAACCTCCCGCCGCGCTGGTAGGTTTCGGGATCGGCGGCATCGAGCAGGAGCGCCCGAAATATCGGGACGCGTACCGATCGGCGTTCTCGGCGGCCCGCGCCGCCGGCCTCCACAGCGTCCCGCACGGCGGCGAGATGTCCGGCCCCGAGACGATCTGGGAGGTCATCGAGGGCTACGGCGCCGAACGCATCGGTCACGGCATCAACTGCCTCGCCGACCCGCGCCTGGTCGCACACCTGCGCGACACCCAGCTCCCGCTGGACGTCTGCCCCACCTCGAACGTCTGCACCGGCCAGGTCGCCGACCTCGCCGGGCACCCGCTGCCGCGGATGCTGGAGGAGGGCCTGTACGTGACGCTGAACAGCGACGACCCGCCCATGTTCGCCACGACGCTGGCCGACGAGTACCGGGCTGCGGCCCGCGCCTTCGGCTTCGGCAAGTCCGAGCTGGCCCAGCTGGCCAGGAACGGCGTGCGGGCGTCGTACCTGGCCGAGGAGCGCAAGCAGGCGCTGATCGAGGAGATCGACCAGCTGGCCGGGTAGGGACGACACAGGGCGGGAACCGCGCGGCCCCCGCCCTGTCCGGAATCAGGGCCCGAAATCTGGGTCCGGAATCTGGGTCCGGAATCACGGCCTCAGGGGGACGAGATGCGCCCGAGCTCCGGCGGGATCTTGCTCGCCGCCGCCCGGTCCAGCAGGAACAGCGTGCGCGCCCGCCCTCTGGCACCCGAAGCGGGCACCTGGACGTGCCCCGACTCCGACAGCGCCAGCCGGACGGCGCCCGACTTCTCCTCACCGGCCGCCACCACCCAGACCTCGCGCGAGGACTGGATGGCGGGCAGCGTCAGCGAGATGCGGGTCGGCGGCGGTTTCGGCGCGCCGTGGACGGCCACCACCGGGCGCGTGTCGTACAGCGCGGGCATGCCCGGGAACAGCGACGCCACGTGCGCGTCGGGCCCCATGCCGAGCAGCATCACGTCGAAGCCGGGCACGGGACCGTGGTCCTCCGGCCGGGCCGCCCTGCGCAGCTCGGCCGCGTAGGACTCGGCCGACTCCTCGGCCGTCAGGCCCGAGTCGGGGCCGAGCATGACGTGGACCCGCTCCGGGTTGACGTCCACGTGGTCGAGCAGGGCCTCCCGGGCGCCGGTCTCGTTGCGTTCCTTGTCGCCGGAGGGCACGAAGCGCTCGTCGCCCCACCAGATGTCCAGCCGGCGCCAGTCGACGGCGTCGCGGGCGGGGGTCGCGGCGATCGCCGCCAGCGTGGCGATGCCGACCGTGCCGCCCGTGAGCACGATCGAGGCCGACCCCTTGGCCGACTGCACGTCGACCAGGCGGGTGATGATCCGTGCCGCCACGGCATTGGCCAGGACATCGGCGTCGCGATGGACGACCACGCTGGGAACGCTCACAGGTACTACTTTCTCAGCCACTGCGGTCCCACGTCATCCCTTGTACGTGCGTGCGAACCGCTTGACCGCGGCCTCGTAGATCTCGTCGGGGTCGAGCCTGCGCAGCTCTTCCGCCATCAGCTCGGCGGTCTGGCGCCGGGCCAGGGCCACGTTCCGGTCGGGCTGGCCCGGCCGCGACAGCGTGGCCAGGCGGGCGTCGTGCCGCACCACGGCCAGGTCGCCGTCGTTGAGCTGCAGGCGCACGGCCGTCAGCCCGGGGCCGGAGGAGTCGACGACCTTGATCGGGGCGCCGAGCCGGTCCGACAGCCAGGCGGCCAGCAGCGGCGCGCTCGGGTTGCCGGGAGAGGCCTCCACCACGCCCTTGCGGACCTTGCCCACCGGCTGGTCGAACGCGGCCGCCAGCAGGCTGCGCCACGGCGTCAGCCGGGCCCAGGACAGGTCGGTGTCGCCGCGGGAGTATCCCTTGGCCCTGGTCACCAGCGACTTGACGCCGCCGTCGTCGAAACCCCTGGCGTCGGTGATCCGGCGCTGCGCGAGGGCGCCGACCGCGTCCTTGGCCGGGACGTCGGGCGCCGCGCCCGGCCACCACACCACGACGGGCGTGTCGGGCAGCAGGAGCGGGCTGACCACGGAGTCGGCGTGCTGGGTCAGCTCGCCGTACAGGCGCAGGACCACGACCTCGCCCGGCGTGGACTCGCCGATGCGCAGCTCCGCGTCCAGCCTGATCGGCTCGTCGGCCTCACGGTTGATCACGACGATGATGCGCGACGGGTGCTCGCGGGCCGCGTCGGTGGCCGCGCGCAGCGCGTCGTACTGGTGGCGCTCCTCGCAGACCACCACGAGCGTCAGCACCATGCCGATGGCGGGCGCGCCCATCTGGTGGCGCAGATGCGTGAACTGCGCCGAGATCTTCCCAGCCGTCGTGTCCGACAGCATGAACGTGGTCACGAGTCCTCCTTCGTCGGACTCGCGACTGTGGTGCTGTGTCCGATGGTTCTCTCGCTACGCTCGATCACTAGAGTCTCCTCCACACGCGGCCGTCGCGGGCCATCATCGCGTCGGCCGACGGCGGCCCCCACGAACCGGACTCGTAGGGCTCGGGCTGGCCCTGCGTGGCCCAGAACTCCTCGATCGGGTCGAGGATCGTCCACGACAGCTCGACCTCCCGCTGGTGCGGAAAGAGCGGCGGGTCGCCGATCATCACGTCGAGCAGCAGCCGCTCGTACGCCTCCGGAGACGACTCCAGGAACGACTCGCCGTAGGCGAAGTCCATGGAGACGTCCCGGACCTCCATGGCGGTCCCCGGCACCTTCGAGCCGAACCGCACGGTGATGCCCTCGTCCGGCTGGACCCGCACCACCAGCGCGTTCTGGCCCAGGATCTCGGTGTCGTCCTTGCTGAACGGCAGGTGCGGCGCCCGCTGGAACACCACGGCCACCTCCGTCACCCGGCGGCCCAGCCGCTTGCCGGTGCGCAGGTAGAACGGCACGCCCGCCCAGCGGCGGTTGGCGATCTCCAGCTTGACGGCCGCGTACGTCTCGGTCGTGGACTCGGGCGAGATGCCCTCCTCCTGCAGGTAGCCGACGACCTTCTCGCCGCCCTGCCAGCCGGCGGAGTACTGGCCCCGCGCCGTGTTCAGCGCCAGGTTGGCCGGCAGCCGCACGGCCTTGAGCACCTTCTCCTTCTCCCGCCGCAGCGCCGAGGCATCGAACGAGGTCGGGTCCTCCATGGCGACCAGCGCGAGGAGCTGGAGCAGGTGGTTCTGGATCACGTCGCGGGCCGCGCCGATGCCGTCGTAGTAGCCCGCGCGCCCGCCGATGCCGATGTCCTCGGCCATGGTGATCTGCACGTGGTCGACGAAGCCGCGGTTCCAGATGGGCTCGTAGAGGTTGTTGGCGAACCGCAGCGCCATGATGTTCTGGACGGTCTCCTTGCCCAGGTAGTGGTCGATCCGGAAGATCGAGCTCTCCGGGAAGGCCGAGTTGGTGATCTCGTTCAGCTCGTGGGCCGACTTGAGGTCGTGCCCGAACGGCTTCTCGATGACCACGCGGCGCCACGACCCGTCGGGCGCGTCGGCCAGCCCGGTCCGCTTGAGCTGCTCCACCACCACGGGGAAGAACTTCGGCGGCACCGACAGGTAGAACGCGTAGTTTCCGCCCGTGCCCCGGGTCTCGTCGATCTCCGCCAGCGCCATGGCCAGCGCGTCGAACGCCCCGTCGTCGGAGAACTCGCCGGGCACGAAGTGGATGCCCTCGCGGATCTGCTTCCAGACCTCCTCGCGGAAGGGCGTCCTGGCGTGCGCCTTGACGGCGTCGTGCGTCAACTGGGCGAAATCCTGGTCTTTCCAATCGCGCCGGGCGAAGCCGACCAGCGAGAAGCCGGGCGGCAGCAGCCCCCGGTTGCCCAGGTCGTAAATCGCCGGCAACAGCTTGCGTTTGGCCAGGTCACCCGTCACGCCGAACAACACCATCACGCACGGTCCCGCAACCCGCGGCAGCCGCTTGTCGCGCGGATCGCGCAGCGGGTTGGCGGCGGCCACCTCCTCGGTGGTGGCGGTGCCCGCGACGGCGGCCGCGACGGCCTCCTCCACGGGTGCTGCCGGGTCAGTCATGTCAAGCCTCCTGTGCTGCTGCGAGCAAACGCGCGACACCCGCCGCGCGATCGGTCAAATGCAGTCGTACGGCGGGCCGTCCGCGGGTCTCGAGGGCCCCCAGGTCGCCGAGCGCCTGGGCCAGCTGGAGCCGCCCCAGCGTGTACGGCCGGCCGGGGACCGTCACGTCCTCGGCCACCGCCCCGGTGATCTGCAGGAACACCCCGTTCTGCGGCCCGCCCTTGTGGTATTGCCCCGTCGAGTGCAGCAGGCGCGGGCCCCACCCGAACGTCACCGGCCGGTTCGTGCGCAGCGCGAGCAGCGCCCGCAGCGTCGCCGGGTCGGCCATCATCCAGGCGTCGGTCATCTGCTCGAAGTCGGCCCCGTCGGGCACCGGGGCGTCGAAGGCCGCCATCCGGTCCAGAAAGGCCATGATCGACAGATAGCCGTCCGCCGGTATCGCGTTCAGCAACTCGGCGAACAGCCCGGGCAGGTCCCGGGCCGTGGCCGCGCCGTACACCTCGACGGGCCCGTCCACGAACGACGGCGCGCCGGTCGGCAGGTCGGGCAGGGCCAGCAGCGCCGCGGTGTTCGCCTTCGACTCGGCCACGTTCGGCTGGTCGAACGGGTTGATCTCCAGGAGCAGCCCCGCGAGGGCGGTGGCGTACTCCCAGACCAGGAACTGCGCGCCCAGCGGCCCGTCCACGCGCACGTCCCCGACGTCGGTCTCGATGGCGACGACCAGCTCGTCGCCGCTCTCGTTGGGGTCGGCGCCCACGACGGGCAGCATCCCCCTGCCCTGCTTGCCGGTGGACTCGGCCACGAGCTGCTCGATCCAGTCGGGCAGCCCGGTGATGGCCGAGAGCTGGTCCTCCAGCAGCAGCTTGTCGCGCCCGGCCAGCGCCGCGCCGCCGAGCGCGGCACCCAGGTCGAGCCCGGGGTTGCCGGTGTCGCGCGACAGCAGCGGCAGCACCTCCCCGGCCTCGTCCAGCAGCCGCGCCACGTCGGCGCCCGCCAGCGCGCTGGGCACCAGCCCGAACGCCGACAGCGCCGAGAAACGGCCGCCGACGTCCGGCTGGGCGAGCACCAGCGCGTAACCGGCCTCCACGGCCCGCTTCTCCAGCGGCGAGCCCGGGTCGGTGACGACCACGACGCGGCCGGAGGGGGCCAGGCCCGCGTCGGTGAACAGCCGCTCGTAGATCCGCAGCAGGGAGTCGGTCTCCACGGTCGAGCCGCTCTTGCCGGCCACGACCACCACCGTGGCGTCGAGCTGCTCGCTCAGCGCGCGCCGCACCTGCCCCGGGTCGGTCGTGTCCAGCACGGTGAGCGGCACGTCGGCGGTCGCGCAGATGACCTCCGCCGCCAGCGACGAGCCGCCCATCCCGGCCAGCACCACGTTGGTCAGGCCCGCGGCGCGGGCCCGCTCGACGAGCCCGCCCAGCACGGGCAGCAGCTCGCGAGAGTAGCGGGGCAGGGTCAGCCAGCCGAGCCTGACCGCCGCCTCCCGCTCGGCGTCCTCACCCCACAGCGTGGGGTCGCCGGCGGCGAGCCGCGCGGGCACGCCGTCGGCGACGAGGCGCCCCGCGACGGAGGAAGCGGCCGAGGCCACCCCCTCCTCGCGGTAGAGCACCTCCATCACGGAACCAGGTTCTTGGTGACGCTCTCGAGCAACTCGTTCCAGGACGCCTCGAACTTCTCGACGCCCTCGTCCTCCAGCACCTTCACCACGTCGTCGTAGTCGATGCCGGCCTCCTTGAGCGCGGCCATGGTGTTCCAGGCCTGCTCGTAGAAGGGCCGGACCGTGTCGCCGGTGACGTTGGCGTGGTCGGCCGTGGCGTCGAGCGTCTTCTCCGGCATCGTGTTGACGGTGCCGGGGGCGACGAGCTGGTCGACGTACATGGTGTCGGAGTAGTCGGGGTTCTTGACGCCGGTCGAGGCCCACAGCGGCCGCTGCGGACGGGCGCCCGCCGAGCGCAGGCGCTGCCAGCGCTCGGAGTTCATCACGTCCTCGTACGCCGCGTAGGCCAGGCGCGCGTTGGCGATGCCCGCCTTGCCCTTCAGCTCCGGCTTGCCCACCTTGTCGAGCCGCTTGTCGATCTCGGTGTCGACGCGGCTGACGAAGAACGAGGCCACCGACTCGATCGTGGCGAGGTTGAGGCCCTTGGCCTGCGCCGCCTCGAGGCCGGCGAGCCAGGCGTCCATGACCGCGCGGTAGCGCTCGAGGGAGAAGATCAGCGTGACGTTGACGCTGATGCCCTCCGAGAGCGCCTGCGTGATCGCGGGCAGACCCTCGACCGTGGCCGGGATCTTGATGAACAGGTTGGGCCTGTCGACCATCCACCACAGCGCCCGGGCCTCGGCGACCGTCTTCTCGGTCTCGCGGGCCAGGCGCGGGTCCACCTCCAGCGACACGCGGCCGTCCACGCCGCCCGTGGCGTCGAAGACGGGGCGCAGCACGTCGGCGGCCCAGCGGATGTCGTAGGTGGTGATGGCGCGCACGGCCTCGCCCACGTCCACGCCGCGTACGGCGAGGTCGTGGAGCTGGGAGGCGTAGGCGTCGCCCTTGCTGAGCGCGTTGGCGAAGATCGTCGGGTTGGAGGTCACCCCGACGACGCTCTTCTCGCGGATCAGCTGCTCCAGGTTGCCCGTGCGCAGTCGCTCACGGCTGATGTCGTCGAGCCAGATGGCAACGCCCTGGCCGGACAGGTTCTTGAGGATCTCGCTCATCTCTTCTTCAGTTTCCCGTCGTCTCGCCCTTTTCCTGACCAAGCTTGGCCAGGCTCGCATGTGCCGCCGCCGCCACGCGCTCCGCCGTCAGCCCGAACAGCTCGTACAAAGTCTTGTACGGGGCGGAGGCACCGAAGTGTTCGAGACCGACCACTTCGCCGCATTCGCCGACGAACTCGTGCCAGCCGAGCGCGATGCCGGCCTCGACCGCGACGCGAGCCCGGATCGACGAAGGCAGAACCGTCTGCCTATATGCGATGTCCTGCCCCTTGAACCATTCGACACACGGCATCGACACGACCCGCGTCGGGATGCCCTTGCCCTCCAGCAGTTCGCGGCCCGCCAGCGCGATCTCCACCTCGCTGCCGGTGGCGATGAGGATGACCTTGGGCTGGCCGTCGGAGGCCTCGCGCAGGATGTAACCGCCGTGGGCCACGCCCTCGGCGCTGGTGCCCTCGACGACCGGCAGGTTCTGCCTGGTCAGAGCCAGAGCGGCGGGCCGGTCGGTGTGCTTGAGCACGGTCTTCCAGGCGTACGCCGTCTCGTTGGCGTCGGCCGGGCGCACCACGTCGAGTCCGGGGATCGCGCGCAGCGACCACAGGTGCTCGATCGGCTGGTGGGTGGGGCCGTCCTCGCCGAGGCCGATGGAGTCGTGCGTCCACACGTACGTGACCGGCAGCTTCATCAGCGCGGCCAGGCGCACCGAGGGGCGCATGTAGTCGGAGAAGACCAGGAAGGTGCCGCCGTACGGGCGGGTGCCGCCGTGCAGGGCGATGCCGTTGAGGATGGCGCCCATGGCGTGCTCGCGGATGCCGAAGTGCAGCGTGCGGCCGTAGCGGTTGCCGGGGAACTCCTTGGTCTGGAACTCCTCGGGGATGAAGGACGGCTCACCCTTCATCGTGGTGTTGTTCGACTCCGCCAGGTCGGCCGAGCCGCCCCACAGCTCCGGCAGCACCGGCGCCAGCGCGCTGAGCACGTCGCCGGAGGCCTTGCGGGTCGAGATCGACGCGCCCGTCTCGAACGACGGCAGCGCCCTGGCCCAGCCGTTGGGCAGCTCGCGCTGGGAGATGCGGTCGAACTCCTCGGCGCGCTCGGGGTTGGCCAGCCGCCACTCGGCGTAGCCCTTCTCCCACTCGGCGTGCTCGGCGCGGCCGCGCTGGGCGACGCCGCGGGCGTGCTCCAGCACTGCGGCCGGGACGTCGAACGTCTTGGCCGGGTCCATGCCGAGGACTTCCTTGGTGGCGGCGACCTCCGCCTCGCCCAGGGCCGAGCCGTGGATCTTGCCGGTGTTCTTCTTGTTGGGGGCCGGCCAGCCGATGATCGTGCGCAGCCGGATGAACGACGGCCGGTCGGTCTCCGCCTTGGCCGCCTGCAGCGCGTCGTAGAGCGCCTGGACGTCCTCGGCGTACTCGCCGGTCTCGGTCCAGTCGACGCTCTGGGTGTGCCAGCCGTAGGCCTCGTAACGCTTGACCACGTCCTCGGACTTGGCGATCAGCGTGTCGTCCTCGATGGAGATCTGGTTGTCGTCCCACACGACGATGAGGTTGCCCAGCTTCTGGTGGCCGGCGATGGAGCTGGCCTCGTGGCTGATGCCCTCCTCGATGTCGCCGTCGCTGACCACGCACCAGATGTGGTGGTCGAACGGCGAGCCGCCGGCCTCGGTGTCGGGGTCGAACAGGCCGCGCTCGCGGCGGGCCGCCATCGCCATGCCGACCGCGTTGCCCAGGCCCTGGCCGAGCGGGCCGGTGGTGGTCTCGACGCCCGCCGTGTGGCCGTACTCGGGGTGACCGGGCGTGAGGCTGTCCCACTGGCGCAGCCGGCGCAGGTCGTCGAGCGTGAGGCCGTAGCCGGACAGGTAGAGCTGGATGTAGAGCGTCAGGCTCGAGTGGCCGCACGACAGCACGAAACGGTCGCGCCCGGCCCACTTGGGATCGGTCGGGTCGTGACGCATCACACGCTGGAACAGCAGGTATGCGGCGGGAGCCAGGCTCATGGCGGTGCCGGGGTGACCCGAGCCCGCCTTCTCCACTGCGTCCATCGCCAGGGCTCGAACGACGTCGACCGCCTGCTTGTCCAGGTCGGTCCATTCGAGGGCTGGCACGAGTTCGGTGCTCAAGTGCTCGATCTCCGGAATCTAGTAGTCATTGATTGGCTATCCCGCCCACACGGGACCCTAACCGAGTGGAGCTGGCGAACGATTCCCATCCCACCCGCACGTGTCCATGTGCGGCGCAAGCCCCCCATTGGCCGGACCGGCCGCCCCTGCGACTACAGTTTGTTTGTTCGCAGGGGCGTCACGGCGCCCACCCATGGATCCGCTCTAATCAGAGGTTACGCGTTGACTCCGCACAGGCTGGAAGCGCCTTGACGGTGCTGACCAACAGGCAGGCGACGGCCCGATCTCCGCAGGTGGAGGGGCCGCGCTCGATCGGCATGATCGTCAAGGCCTACATCGCGCTCACCAAGCCGCGGATCATCGAGCTGCTGCTGATCACGACGCTGCCGGTGATGTTCCTGGCGGCGGGCGGCCTGCCGCCGCTGTGGACGTCGATCTCGGTCATGGTGTTCGGCACCCTATCGGCGGGCAGTGCCAACGCGCTCAACTGCTATGTGGATCGCGACATCGACCAGAAGATGCGCCGCACCCGCCGCAGGCCGCTGGCCAGGCACCAGGTGTCGCCGCGGGGGGCGCTGGTCTTCGGGATCGTGCTCGGCGTGCTGTCCCTGGTCGGCCTCTGGGTGACCACCAACTGGCTGGCCGCGATGCTGTCCACCGGGGCGATCCTGTTCTACGTGCTGGTCTACTCGATGATCCTGAAGCGCCGCACGGCCCAGAACATCGTGTGGGGCGGCATCGCGGGGTGCATGCCGGTGATGATCGGCTGGGCCGGCATCACCGAGCGGCTCGACTGGGCGCCGCTGGTGCTGTTCGGGGTGGTGTTCTTCTGGACGCCGCCGCACACCTGGACGCTGGCCATGCGCTACAAGGAGGACTACGCGGCGGCCAAGGTGCCCATGCTGCCCGTCGTGGCCACCGAGCGGCGCGTGATCCTGGAGTCGATCGCCTACACGTGGGCGACCGTGCTGTGCTCGCTGGCGCTGTGGCCGGTGGCCGGCACCACGCTGTTCTACCCGATCGTGGCCGCCGTCCTCGGCGCCATGTGCCTGTGGGAGGTCCACCGCCTGCTGGCCCGGCTCAACGCCGGCAAGACCGGCGTCGACCTGCGCCCCATGCGCTTCTTCCACTGGTCCAACGCCTACCTGGCGCTGCTGTTCCTGGCCGTGGCCATCGACCCGCTGCTGGCCTGACGGCGTGCGGCCGCGTGTCCGGACGGTGAGGCTGTCTTGACCGGCACGGACCCCGGCCCTCTGATCCGTTAAAGTCACCGTATGGCGACCCGTGATCCACGCTGGGTGTTGAAGGACCGCCCGTCGTTCGCGTTGATCATCGGGCTCGTCCTCACCGGAGTCTGCGCTCTGGTCTCGTTCTCCTTCGACGTGCTCAACGGCGCTCCGGTGCAGTTCTTCATCGCGCTCGCGCTGGCGCTCGCGCCGGTTCCGCTGCTGCTGGCGGCCGTGCTGGCGCTCGACCGGATGGAGCCGGAGCCGCGCAGCAACCTGATCTTCGCCTTCGCGTGGGGCGCGGGCGTCGCGGTGCTGGTCGCCGGCCTGATCAACTACCTCAACCTGCACTACATCATCGACACCGCCAAGCTGTCGGAGGCCGGCGCCCGCAACGTCGCGGCCACCTTCGGCGCTCCCGTGGTGGAGGAGACGATGAAGGGGCTGGTGCTGCTCGGGCTGCTCAGGTTCCGCAGGGCCGAGCTCGACGGCCCCACCGACGGCATCATCTACGCCAGCATGGTCGGGCTCGGCTTCGCCATGAGCGAGAACGTCAGCTACTACCTCGCCGCGCTGTCCAACTCCGGCGTCAAGGGGCTGGCGGTCACCGTGGTGCTGCGCGGCATCCTGTCGCCGCTGGCCCACCCGCTGTTCAGCTCCATGATCGGCGTCGCCGTGGCCTACGCCGCCCGGCGCGAAGGCCCCGAGCGGGTCTTCTACATCCTGGCGGGCTGGTCGGGCGCGATGATCCTGCACGGCCTGTGGAACGGCCTGGCCTCCTACGGCGGCTTCCCCGGGCTCGTGGTGGCCTACCTGGCGCTGCTGGCCGTGCTGATCGTGCTCATCGGCGTGGTGTTCAAGGACCGGCGGCGCATCGTGGCCCTCATCCAGCGTTACCTGCCGCCGTACGAGCCGACCAAGCTGGTCACCCAGGCCGACATCTACATGCTGTCGACGTTCCCCAGGCGGCGCCAGGCCAGGCAGTGGGCCAAGGCCCACGGCGGCAAGCGCGGGCTGCGCGCCATGCGCGACTACCAGCTGGCCGCCACCGAGCTGGGCCTGCTGCACGAGCGGGCGGCCCGCCACATGGTCGACGAGCAGGGCTTCCACGAGGAGCAGCGGGCGCTGCTGGAGTGCATGAGCACGGCCCGGGCGGACTTCCCGGTGCCGACGGCGCACGCCAGGTCGGCCGCGCGGGGCACCCCGCCGCCCGGCTACGCCCCCGGCGCGCCGGGCTGAGCCAGGATGTTCGTCAGGGAGACCTCGCGCGGGCCCGGATAGACCGGGTCGGAGTGGAGCACCATCGCGTCGGCGAACGCCTTGGCGGTGGCGAGCAGCTCGCGGGTGGCGTAGGCGTACGTGGGCGCGGCGAACTCCCTGGTCGAGTCGTCACCCACCCCGAACGCCTCCAGCCCGGCCGTCCGGCACAGCGTCACGGCCCTGGGCAGGTGGAACTCCTGCGTCACGACCGTCACCTGCCGCGCCCCGAACACCTTGCGCGCCCGCACGCACGAGTCCCACGTGTCGAACCCCGCGTAGTCCAGCACCATCACCCGCTCCGGCACGCCCCTGCGGAGCAGGTAGTCGCGCATGGCCGTCGGCTCGTCGTACTCCTTGCGGCTGTTGTCGCCCGACAGCAGCAGGGCCCGTACCTTGCCGGCCCGGTAGAGCTCGGCGGCGATGTCCAGCCGGTGGGCCAGCATCGGGGTGGGCTGCGTGCCGTACAGGCCCGCGCCCAGCACCAGCGCGGCCTGCGCCACCGGCACCCGCCCGAGCCAGGCGTCGCCCACGGCCGTCACCCGGTGCGTCGAGCTGCCGAGCCAGGCCCACGTCATGGGCGCCAGGGAGAGCACGCTGACCAGCACCAGACCCTGGTACGCGCGCCGCAGGGCCTTCCGAGTGGGGCGGACTTTCAGTAACAAATCTCACCCTCCAGGGGGCGGGGGAGTGGCGGACCGATCCCCTCATACCCTGGCATATCCACTCAGACGGCGGCGGGTGCTCCGGCGGCTTCGGCGGGGGAGTGGTCGGCGGGGGCGGTCTGCGGGGAGCGGGTGCGCAGCGAGGTGACCACCCTGAGCGCGGCGATCCAGACCAGCGTGGAGCCGAGCACGTGCAGCAGCACCAGCGCGGCGGGCACGGCCAGGAAGTACTGCGTGTAGCCGATCACACCCTGACCCAGCTCCACGGCCAGCAGCGCCAGCGCCGCCCGCCGGGCGGGCCGCGGCGCCTTGCTCACGTGCAGGGCGAACAGCACCGCGAACGTCAGCCCCACCACGATGTACGCGACGTCGGCGTGCAGCCGGGCCACCGCCTCGATGTCGAGGTCGAAGCGGGAGGCCATCTCGTCGCCCGAGTGCGGGCCCGTGCCGCTCACCCCGACCCCGACCACCAGCAGCGCGAACACGGCCGCGAGCAGCGCGTAGCCGAGCCTGCGGATGTCGCGGTGGGCCACCCGTAGCGCCGGGCCGTCGCCCTCGCCCGCCCGGGCGTACAGCATCCAGCAGGCGGCGATCAGGCCGATGGAGATGAGGAAGTGCATGCCCACCGTGAACGGATTGAGCATCGTGCTGACCACCAGGCCGCCCCACAGCGCCTGGGCCAGGACGCCCGCCGGCTGCAGCAGCGCCAGCGTCATCAGCGAGCGCCTGCGCGGCGCCAGCCGGAACGCCGACAGCACGCACGCCACAGCCACCGCCAGCACCAGGAACGTCAGCAGCCGGTTGCCGAACTCGACGAGCATGTTGAGCATCGACACCTCGGGGTGCGCGACCGGGATGAAGCTGTCCGGCGTGCACTTGGGCCAGGTCGGGCAGCCCAGCCCGGAACCGGTGACGCGCACGCCCGCGCCCGTCACCGCGATGCCCGCGTTGACCACCACGGACGCCATCGCCCAGGCCCGCATCGACTGCGTCGTGGGCGCCCAGAAGGAGAACAGGCGGCGCACGTGGCGGTTGGGGTGGTCCGTGGGTAGCTTCACGCCATCGATGGTACGGGCCCACCCACCCGGTCCCCCCACCGGTCACCCCACCCCTGACCACGCACGCCCCCTCCGCTCGACCGCCCACGCTCCTCCCACGGGCCTCACTCAAAGCGCATCCGCGCGGGTGGTGGGCGGGCGGCGGGGCGCGTGGGCCACCCCTCCGCGAAGGGAGCTGGGCCGGGTGCGGTGAGGTGGTGATATGCCGTCGGTGGGTAGCGGCGGGGGCAGGGGGCGGCGGTGTCGTCCGTCCGGTGGAAAAGGCCTTCTCAAGAGAGCGGGGTATGTGACATATTACAGACCTGGGAGGTGATGGATGTCCGACGTCATCGTGGTCGGCGCCGGAGTCGTGGGCGCCGCATGCGCCTACTACGCCGCGCGCGCCGGTCTCGACGTGACCGTGGTCGATCGTGGCCCCGTGGCGGGCGGCACGACCGGCTCCGGCGAGGGCAACGTGCTGGTGTCCGACAAGGAGCCGGGCCCCGAGCTGGAGCTGGCCCTGCTGTCCAACCGGCTCTGGCGCTCGCTCGCGGACCTCGGCGGCTTCGAGTTCGAGCCCAAGGGCGGCCTGGTGGTCGCCGAGACCCCCGAGGTCCGGCGGCAGCTCGCCGAACTGGCCGCCAAGCAGGACGTGGAGCACACCCTGGTGGCCGGCGAATCCCTGCGCGACTACGAGCCGCACCTGGCCGAGGGCCTGGCCGGCGGGGTGTACTACCCCGAGGACGCCCAGGTGCAGCCCATGCTGGCCGCCGCGCGCCTGCTCAGGCACGGCGCGGAGAGCTTCGGCCACGGAACGCTGCGGCTGCGCCTCGGGGCGGCGGTGACCGGGTTCGTGCGGAAGGGGGACCGCATCGCGGGTGTGCGCACCTCCCAGGGTGACGTGCTCGGCGACGCGGTGATCAACGCGGCGGGCACCTGGGGCGGCGAGGTGGCCGCGCTGGCGGGGGTCGATCTGCCGATCCTGCCCAGGCGCGGGTTCATCCTCGTCACCGAGCCCCTGCCGGAGCCGCTGATCAGGCACAAGGTCTACACCGCCGCCTACGTCACGAACGTGGCCAGCGACTCGGAGGCCCTGGAGACGTCGGCGGTCGTGGAGGGCACGCCCGCGGGCACCGTGCTCATCGGGGCCAGCAGGGAGCGGGTCGGGTTCGACCGGACGACGTCGGTGCCGGTGCTCGCCCGCCTGGCCGAGCAGGCCGTGGCGCTGTTCCCCGCGCTGCGCGAGGTGCGGGCCATCAGGTCGTACTGCGGGTTCCGGCCGTACTGCCCCGACCACCTGCCCGTCATCGGCGCCGACCCGCGTGTTCCCGGGCTCTATCACGCCTGCGGGCACGAGGGGGCGGGCATCGGGCTCGCCCCGGCGACCGGCCACCTGCTCGCGCAGGTGCTCACCGGCTCCCCGACCGACCTGGACCTGCGGCCCTTCCGGCCGGATCGCTTCGCGGAGGAGTCCTCTTGACGTTCCACATCACGATCGACGGGCGTCCGGTACCCGTCGTGCCCGGGCAGACGATCGGGGCGGCGCTGCACGCGGCCGGGGTGCGGTCGTGGCGCAGCACCCGCTTCGGCGGGCGGCCCCGCGGGCTGTTCTGCGGGATCGGGGTCTGCTTCGACTGCCTGATCTCGGTCAACGGGCGGGCCCCTGAGCGGGCCTGCCTGGTGGAGGCCGCGCCCGGTGACGAGGTGACGACGTCATGACGTACGACCTGGTGGTGATCGGCGGCGGGCCCGCGGGGGTGGCCGGCGCGCTCACGGCGGCGCTGGCCGGACTGCGGGTGGCGCTCCTGGACTCCTCCGTACGACTCGGCGGCCAGTACTTCCGCCACGCCGCCGACCCCAAGCCCGCGCCCGGCCTGGACCGGTTCCTGCGGCAGGCGCGGGCCCTGGACGCCCGCGCCGAGGTGCTGCCGCGCCACCAGGTGTGGAGCGTCACCCGCGAGCCGGACGGGGACCTGGTCGTGCACTGCGTCACGCGTGGCGCGGACGCCACGGAGCGGCAGGTCGTCCTGCGGGCGCGGCGGCTGCTGATCGCGACCGGCGCGCACGACCGGCCGCTGCCGTTCCCCGGGTGGGACCTGCCCGGCGTCCTGACCGCCGGCGGCGCGCAGGCGCTGCTCAAGGGCAACGGCGTCGTGGCGGGCAGGCGGATCGTCGTCTCCGGCACCGGCCCGTTCCTGCTGCCCGTGGCCACCGGGCTGGCCGCGGCGGGGGCGCGGGTGCTCGGGGTGCTGGAGGCGAACGGCGGGCTCGGGCTGGCCAGGCATCCGCTGCTGGCCCTGGCCAAGGCCGGGGAGGCCGCCGGGTACGCCGCGAGCCTGGCCAGGCACCGCGTGCCGTACCGGACGCGCCAGGCGGTGGTCGCGGCGCACGGGGAGCGCGAGGTGGAGGCCGTCACCGTGGCCCGCCTCGACCAGGACTGGAACGTTCTCTCCACCCGCGTCGTCGCGTGCGACACGGTGGCCGTCGGGTACGGGTTCGTGCCGCAGATCGAACTGGCCACCCAGCTCGGCTGCGCCACCCGGAACGACGTGGACGGCAGCCCCGTGCTCGACGTGGACGCCGCCCAGCGCACCTCCGTCCCCGGGGTCTGGGCCGCCGGAGAGCCCACGGGCGTGGGCGGCTGGCTCCTGTCCGAGACGGAGGGCCGCATCGCCGGCCGCGCCGTGGTGGCCGACTCGCGCTCCTCACAGGCCGATTCGGGGCTGCTGCTGCGGCGCCGGGAGCGCGGGCGGGCCTTCGGAGAGGCGCTGCAGCGGGCGTACCCCGTCAAACCCGGCTGGCAGGGCTGGCTGCGCGACGACACGCTGGTGTGCCGCTGCGAGGAGGTGCCGCTGGCCCGCGTACGCGAGGCCCAGGACCTCGGCGCCACCGACGCGCGCTCGATCAAGCTGCTGGCCAGGCCCGGCATGGGCTGGTGCCAGGGCCGCATCTGCGGCTACGCCGTCTCCTGCTTGGCCGGGGAGCCGCAGCGGCCGCCCCGCCGCCCCATCGCCCAGCCCGTCACCCTCGGCGCCCTCGCCGAGCTTCCCGACGATTCCGATCTTCCCGACGTTCCCCCCACCCACTGACCCTGACATGGAGGACTTTCCCATGGACAACCGCACCAAAGCCTGGCACGGCATCATGGTGGCCACCGCGCTGCCCCTGCGCGACGACCTCTCCGTCGACTACGACGGCTACGCCGACCACTGCCGCTGGCTGGTCGAGAACGACTGCGACGGCGTCGCGGTCAACGGTTCGCTGGGCGAGTACCAGACGCTCACCGCGGAGGAGCGGGCCAAGGTGGTCGAGACCGCCGTCCAGGCCGTGGGCGGGCGCCGGGTGATGGCCGGAGTGGGCGCGTACGGCGCCGCGGAGTCGCGCCGGTGGGCCGAGCAGGCGGCCGAGGCCGGCTGCGGTTCGCTGCTCCTGCTGCCGCCCAACTCCTACCGCGCCGACGAACGGGCCGTCATCGCGCACTACCGCGAGGTCGCCAAGGTGGGCCTGCCGGTCGTGGCCTACAACAACCCGTACGACACCAAGGTGGACCTGACTCCCGCGCTGCTGGCCAAGCTGCACGAGGAGGGGCTGATCGTGGCGATCAAGGAGTTCAGCGGGGACGTGCGGCGCGCGTACGAGCTGGCCGAGCTGGCCCCCGAGCTGGACCTGCTGATCGGCTCCGACGACGTGCTGCTCGAGCTCGCCGTGGCCGGGGCCGTCGGCTGGATCGCCGGCTACCCCAACGCGCTGCCCGTCTCCAACGCCGCGCTCTACCGCGCCGCCGTCGCCGGCGACCTGGAGACCGCGCTGCCTCTTTACCGGACCCTGCACCCCCTGCTGCGCTGGGACTCCAAGACGGAGTTCGTCCAGGCCATCAAGCTGTCCATGGACCTCGCGGGCCGCCACGGCGGGCCGTGCAGGCAGCCCAGGCAGCCGTTGACGGACGAGCAGGCCGCTATCGTGCGAGCGGCGACCGAGAAGGCACTGGCAGAAGGGCTGCGATGAGGACAAAACGCGTTTTCCACGCCGTCGACTCCCACACCGAGGGCATGCCCACCCGCGTCATCACCGGCGGGATAGGCGTGATCCCGGGCGCGAGCATGGCCGAGCGGCGCGTCTACTTCCGTGACAACCTCGACCACATCCGCACCCTGCTGATGACCGAGCCGCGCGGCCACTCCGCCATGAGCGGCGCCATCCTGCAGCCGCCCACCAGGCCGGACGCGGACTACGGCGTGCTGTTCATCGAAGTGTCGGGGCTGCTGCCGATGTGCGGGCACGGCACCATCGGCGTGGCCACCGTGCTCGTCGAGACGGGCATGGTCGAGGTCGTGGAGCCGGTCACCACCGTGCGCCTGGAGGTGCCCGCCGGGCTCGTCGAGGTGGACGTGGCCGTCGAGGACGGCCAGGCCATGGCGGTGACGCTGCGCAACGTGCCCTCCTACAGCGACCGGCTGGACGCCGTCGTGAAGGTGCCCGGGTTCGGGGAGATCCCGTACGACCTCGCGTACGGCGGCAACTTCTACGCCGTCGTCGACCTCGACTCCTACGGCCTGCCCTTCGACCGCAGGGCCAAGAACGAGATCATCGCCGCCGGCCTGGCCACCATGGAGGCGATCAACGCGGCCGACGAGCCCGTCCACCGCGAGGACGACCGCATCCGCGGCTGTCACCACGTCTACTTCGCCGCCCCCGGCTCGGACGCCCACCACTCGCGGCACGCGATGGCCATCCACCCGGGCTGGTTCGACCGCTCGCCGTGCGGCACCGGCACCAGCGCGCGGATGGCGCAGCTGTACGCCAGGGGGGAGCTGCCGCTCGGCCGGGACTTCGTGAACGAGTCGTTCATCGGGACCCGGTTCATCGGGCGGCTGCTGGAGGAGACCACCGTGGGCGGCGAGCCGGCCGTCGTGCCCTCGATCACCGGCCGCGCCTGGGTCACCGGCACCGCCCAATACTTCCTGGACCCGCGCGACCCGTTCCCCGCCGGGTTCGAGCTGTGAGCGAACGTGACGATCGTGGTTCCGGCCTGGCCGGGACCACGATCACGACGACCGACTACCACACGGGCGGGGAGCCGTTCCGGATCGTGACCGGCGGCGTGCCCGAGGTCCCCGGGGCGGACGTGCTCTCGCGCCGCTCCTCCGCCGCCGCCGACCCCCGCTTCGACGACGTGCGGCGGCTGCTGTGCCAGGAGCCGCGCGGCCACGCCGACATGTACGGCTGCTTCCTCGTCCCGCCGGACAACCCGGGGGCCGCGTTCGGGGCGCTGTTCTGGCACAAGGACGGGTTCTCCACCGCCTGCGGCCACGGCACCATCGCGCTCGGCGCCTACGCCGTGCACGAGGGGCTGGTGGCCGCCGACCCCGACGGGGAGACCGACGTGGTCGTCGACGTGCCGTCGGGGCGCGTCACGGCGCGGGTGCGCTGCTCCGGGGGCAAGGTGACCGGGGTGACGTTCGTCAGCGTGCCGTCGTTCGTGGTGGCGCGGGACGTGGCCGCCGCCAGGACCAAGGTCGACGTCTCGTACGGCGGCGCGATCTACGCGTCGCTGCCCGCCGCGGCGGTGGGCCTGTCCGTGGAGCCCGCGAACCTGACGGCGCTCATCGGCCACGCCCGCCGCATCAAGGCGGACCTGGCGGACCATCCGGCCGCCCGGCACCCGTCCGACGACCGGCTGTCCGGCGTCTACGGCGTGATCTTCTACGACGAGCTGCCGGACCGGGACGGGGCCGCGCACCAGCGGAACGTGACGGTGTTCGCCGACGGGGAGGTGGACCGCTCGCCCTGCGGGTCGGGCACGGCGGCGCGGATGGCGCTGCTGCACGACTCGGGGCTGCGCGCGCCCCTGATCCATGACAGCGTCGTCGGGAGCACCTTCCTGGCGCGCGTGGCCGAGGTACGCGACGAGGGGGTCGTCCCGGAGATCGAAGGCATGGCCTACCGGACCGGGCGGCACGTCTTCGAGCTCGATTCCGACGATCCGATGGGTGTGGGGTTCACGCTGCGATGACCGGACTGCCATATCTCGACGCCGCCACGATGGAGCGGCTGGTGCCGATGGGGCGCGCCGTAGGGATCCTGGAGGACGCCCTGCGCGCCGGCCTCGACCCCGAGGCCACGCCGCAGCGGCCGATCGTGGACCTGCCGGCCGGGCAGCTCCTGCTCATGCCCGCCGCGGCCGGACGGTACGCGGGGGTGAAGGCCGTCACCATCGCGCCCGGCAACCCCGATCGCGAGCTGCCCCGGATCCAGGGGACGTACCTGCTGTTCGACGGCGACACCCTGACCCCGCTCGCGGCCCTGGACGGGATCGCGCTCACCTCCCTGCGCACCCCCGCCGTCTCGGCGCTCGCCGTCAGCCACCTGGCGGACGGGGACGCCCGGCGGCTGGTGGTGTTCGGGAGCGGCCCGCAGGCGTGGGGGCACGTGCTCGCGCTGCGGGAGGTGCGGCCCATCGAGGACGTGACCGTGGTCGGGCGCGACCAGGACCGCGCGGAGGCGCTCGCCGGCCGCTGCCGCGCGCTCGGCCTGGATGCCCGCGCCCTGCGGCGGTCCGACGCGGCGGAGGCACTTGCCGAGGCCGACGTCGTCGCGTGCTGCACGACAGCGAGAGAACCGCTGTTCCCGGGTAAGCTCGCCCGCGACGGCGGCACCGTCGTCGCGGTCGGGTCGCACGAGCCCGGCGCCCGCGAGCTCGACGGCGACCTCATCGCCCGCGCCACCGTGGTCGTCGAGGCCAGGGCGGCCGCCCTGGAGGAGGCGGGCGATCTGCTCATCCCGATCCGCGAGGGCACGATCACCGCTGGTCATCTCGCGGGCAACCTCGCCGACCTCGTCGCCGGTCGGGTGGTCGCCGGCACGGGGCCGCGCGTGTTCAAGAGCACGGGCATGGCCTGGGAGGACCTCGTGGTCGCGGCCGCCGCGTACGAGGCGTGGAAGTAGAAAGGGATGCGGATGGCTGCCGAGGACCGGCTCGACCTGCCGATGGTGGGGGAGCGGCAGAGCCTGCGCGAGCAGGTCGCGCACGCGCTGCGTGCCGCGCTGATCACCGGCGAGATGCGGCCGGGAGTGGTCTACTCCGCGCCGGTGCTGGCCGCCCAGTTCGGCGTCTCGGCCACGCCGGTGCGCGAGGCCATGCTCGACCTCGCCAAGGAGGGCCTGGTCGAGGCGGTGCGCAACAAGGGCTTCCGGGTGACCGAGCTGTCCGACCGCGACCTCGACGAGCTCACCGAGATCCGCCAGCTGATCGAGGTGCCCACCGTCGCGCGGCTGGCCGGCGGCGCGCGGGAGGCGGAGCTCGAGCGGCTCAGGCCCGTCGCCGAGGAGATCGTCTCGGCCGCCGAACGCGGTGACCTGCTCGCTTACGTGGACGCCGACCTGCGTTTCCACGTCGAGCTGCTGACCCTGGCGGGCAACGCCCACCTGGTCGAGGTGGTGCGCGACCTGCGCAACAGGGCCAGGCTCTACGGCCTGTCCCAGCTGCGGGAGCGCGACGTGCTGGGCGAGTCGGCCAGGGAGCACCTGGCGCTGCTCGACGCGCTCAAGAGCGGCGACCGCCAGGCCGTCGAACACCTCATGAAGGAGCACATCGGTCACGTGCGGGGGATCTGGGCCGAGCACTGAGAAGCCGCTGGTGGGTGGACTCGTCCGTTTTTCGCCCACTAAGTTCTGACATTCGGGGATCGCGCGGACCGGGATGGCGGTACTCTCATCTCGGGTCGAAAGAGCGACGCCCCAAGCGTCCGCCGGCGGCCCCGTCGTCCAGGTCCCAAGCGGACCGGCCACCACCGATTCCGGTGGGTGGCGCATGCCTGGTCACGCGGACACCCGCACTCCGCTGACCTTCCATGGGCTCGGCCTACCCCGCCCACCAAAGCCGAGCCCTCCGCCGCGCGCCCGAGACCCCATCCCACGGGCGCGCGGCGGCCCGCCACAGCTCCCGCGTCAGACCTTGCGCCGCCGGGTCGAGCCCAGGCTGGCGGCCACGATGCAGACGATCGCCGCCCACTGCTGCGCGTGCAGGACCTCGTTCAGCAGCATCACGCCGATCAGCGCCGCCACGGCCGGCTCCAGGCTCATGAGGATGCCGAACACGTGCTTGGGCATCCGCCGCAGCGCCTGGAGTTCGAGCGAGTACGGGATCACCGACGACAGCAGCCCCACGCCGAGCCCGATCAGCAGCAGCTCCGGCTGCAACAGCTCCGCCCCGCCCGTCGCGATGCCGATGGGGGCGACCACCAGGGCCGACACGATCATCGCGAACGACAGCCCGCTCGTCCCGGGGAATCGCTGCCCGGCCGCCGCCGACAGCAGGATGTACCCGGCCCAGCCGACGGCCGCCAGCATCGCGAACCCGATGCCGAGCCAGCTCACCGACGCCGACTGCCCCCATGGCGCGAGCAGCACCACGCCCGCGCCCGCCAGGCCGATCCACAGCAGGTCGATCCTGCGCCGCGAGGCCGCCACGGCCACCCCCAGCGGCCCCAGGAACTCGATGGCCACCGCGATCCCCATCGGCAGCCGCGACAGGGCCTCGTAGAACGTGAGGTTCATGAGGGCGAGCGTCACCCCGAACCCGATCCCCACCGCCCAGTCGCGCCAGGACAGGCCCTTCAGCCGGGGCCGGACGAGCGCCCCCATGATCAGCGCCCCGGCCGTGATCCGCAGGAACACCACCGCGCTCGGCGGCAGCGTCGCGAACAGCTCCTTCGCGAACCCGGCGCCCAGCTGCACCGAGACGATGGCCAGCAGCACGAGCCCGGACGGCGGGATCGAGTCGGCGGCCGTGCGCAGCAGGTTTCCCGGCCTGGGCAGGCCGGAACCGCGATCGAAGGGATCGTCGAGGGCGAACGCGGTCACAGGACTCCTCACGGGCTTCAGGGGATGACGGTCAGAGCGTACTCGTGGCCTGCGACATGACCCGACATAGGGTGTTCTGGATGGCTCTTGGATCATTGATCGTATGAAGTCCCCCACGAGTCTCGCCCGGCCGCCGCTGGCCCTGTCCGCGGCCTCGTTCGTCAGCAGCTTCGACCGCTTCGCCGTGAGCCCCATGCTCGTGCTGATCGCGGTGGACCTGAAGGTCTCGCTGTCCGCCGCCGTCGCGGCCGCCAGCGGCTACTACCTCGCCTACGGGCTCACCCAGCCGCTGTGGGGGCTGCTGTCCGACCGGTTCGGCCGGGTGCGGGTGATGCGCGGGACGCTGTTCGGCGCGGCGCTGGCGGGGCTGGCCTCGGCGCTGATGCCGGTCCTGGGGGCGCTGGTGGTGGCCAGGATCGTGACGGGCGCCTGCTTCGGCGCGGTGATCCCGACCGGGCTGACGTACGTGGGCGACACCGTGGAGCCGTCGACCCGGCAACGCGCGCTGACCGATCTGATGGGCGCCGCCGCCCTCGGCACGGCCCTGGCCACCGGGCTGAGCGGGGTGCTCGCGGGCCTGGTGGACTGGCGGGTGGCGTTCACCGTGCCCGCCGCCTGCGCCCTGGCCTGCGCGCTCGCGCTGCGCTCGCTGCCGGAGCCGTCCCGCTCCCTCCCGCACGGCCGGGGGTTCGCTGTCGGCCGGTACCTGGGCGCGGTGCTCGGGCACGGCTGGGCGCTGCTGGTGTTCGGCTCGCGTTCGTCGAGGGCGCGATCATGCTCGGCGCCATGCCGTTCCTGGCCACCGCCCTGGAGCACGCGGGGTACGCCGCCGCCGTGGCCGGGCTCGCCATCACCGCGTACGGGCTGGGCCTGTGGTTGTTCACGAAGCTCGTCAGGCGGCTGTCGGGGCGCTGGCCCACTCCCGTGCTGATGACGGTGGGCGGGGCGCAGCTCTGCGCCGGGTTCGCCATCGTCGCCGTGCACGTGGACATGGCCACCGTGGCGGTCACGGCGCTGCTGCTCGGCGGCGGCTGGTCCTTCCTGCACTCCTCGCTGCAGACGTGGGCGACGTCAGTGGTGCCCGAGGCCAGGGGGACGACGATCGCCTTCTTCGCCTGCGCGCTCTTCGTGGGCAGCGCGGTCGCGTCGTGGGCGGCCGGCCCGCTGGCCGAGCACGGCCGCTACGCCCTGCTGTTCGGCCTGGCGGCCGCCGCCGCGATCCCGCTGACGGCCGCGGCCGCGCTCACCAGGCGTCGTTACGGCACCCTGCACGGCGAGCTGCCCCGGACCGGGTGAGCCGGGCTACTCCCAGCGGAACGTGCGCGAGACCAGCCCCAGCGACAGCACCGCCCACACGGCCAGCACGGCCAGCGGGCCGAGGGGCAGTGCGGCGCCGTGGGCGAGGACCGCGCGCAGGCCGCCGGTCAGGGCCGAGATGGGCAGCAGCTCCAGGACCTGGCGCATGCCCTCGGGGAACTTCGACAGCGGGAAGATCACCCCGCCGGCCCCCAGCAGCAGCAGGTAGACGAGGTTGGCGGCGGCCAGGGTGGCCTCCGCGCGCAGGGTGCCGGCCATGAGCAGCCCCAGCCCGCTGAACGCCGCCGTGCCCAGCACGATGAGCAGCGCCGCGCTCAGGAACGACCCGTGCGGCCGCCACCCCAGCGCCAGGCCGACGCACACGATCACCACGGCCTGGATGACCTCCACGGCCACCACGGCGGACGTCTTGGCGAGCATGAGCCCGGCCCTGGACAGCGGGGTCGCGCCCAGCCGCTTCAGCACGCCGTAGCGGCGCTCGAAGCCGGTCGCGATGGCCTGGCCGGTGAAGGCCGTGGACATGACGGCCAGCGCCAGCACGCCGGGCGCCAGGAAGTCGATGCGCCTGCCGCCGCCGATGTCGATCAGCGGCGCCAGCGAGAACCCGGTCAGCAGCAGCACCGGGATGATCATGGTGAGCAGCAGCTGCTCGCCGTTGCGCAGCATCGCCCGGATCTCCGCGCCCGCCTGGGCGAGGACCATGCGCGGGAACGGCGCCGCCCCGGGCGCGGGCGTGAAGTCCAGCGCGATCTGCCCGGCGGGCGCGCGCTCCGATCCGGTCATCGCAGCTCCCTGCCCGTCAGCTCCAGGAAGACGTCCTCCAGCGTGCGGCGCTCGATGCGCAGATCGTCGGCCGTGACGCCCTCGGCCGCGCACCAGGCGGTCACCGTGGCCAGCAGCTCGGGACCCACCTGACCCTCGATGATGTAGTGCCCGGCGGGCGACTCCTTGGCCGCGCTGCCCGTGGGGAGCGCGTTGAGCAGCTCCTCCAGCGCCAGCCCCGGCCGGGCCCGGAAACGCAGCTGCCGCTCGGCGCCCGTCAGCGAGGCCGGGCTGCCCTCGGCCACCACCCGGCCCTTGTCGATGATCACGACCTGGTCCGCCAGCCGCTCGGCCTCGTCCATGTGGTGCGTGGTCAGCACCACCGACACGCCCGCCCCGCGCAGCTCGCCCACCAGCTCCCAGCAGGCGTGCCGGGCCTGCGGGTCGAGCCCGGCCGTCGGCTCGTCGAGGAAGACCAGCTCGGGCCGCCCGACGACGGCCGCGGCCAGCGAAAGCCGCTGCTGCTGCCCGCCCGACAACCGCCGGTAGGGGGTGCGAACGTGATCGGCCAGCCCCAGCCGCGTCAGCAGCGCCCCCGCGTCGAGGGGACGGGCGTAGAAGCGCGAGACCAGGCGCAGCCATTCGGCGCAGCGCATGGCGGGCGGCACGCCGCCCGACTGCAGCATGACCCCCACCCGCGGCCGCAGCTCGGGCAGCGTGGGCGTCAGGCCGAGCACGCGGACGGTGCCCGCGTCGGCCCTGCGGAACCCCTCGCAGATCTCCACCGTGGACGTCTTGCCCGCGCCGTTGGGCCCGAGCACGGCGGTCACCGCGCCCCGCTCGGCGCGCAGCGTGAGGCCGTCCACGGCCGTGATGCCGCCGTAGCGTTTGACCAGGCCGATGATCTCGACGGCTGGGGACTCCATGGCCACGAGTTTAGGGACTGGGGCAGGCGGTTCGAGCCGCAGGTGGGGTTGGCCGGATTTGGACATGTCTTGACCCGGCCATTTCCCAGAAAGGCGCCAACAGAGGTGAAAGTCTGACGACAAGCTCCATGTAGCAGGAGGGCGCAATGGCGCAACGCAGTGGGTACGACCCGGGAGTCCCGTGCTGGGTGGACCTGTCCAGCACCGACGTCGAAGCTTCCGCCCGGTTTTACAGTGAGGTCTTCGGCTGGCAGGCCGACATGATCGACGACCCCGAGGCCGGTGGCTACGGGATGTTCCTTTACCAGGGCAGGCAGGTCGCGGGGCTGGGGCCGGTCATGGGCGCGGGGTCGCCCTCGTTCTGGAACATGTTCGTCGCCACCGACGACGCCGCCGCGCTCGCCGAGCGCGTCAGGAACGCCGGCGGCGCCGTCACCATGGAGCCGACGGCGGTCTTCGACGAAGGCGTCATGACGGTCTTCCAGGCCCCTGACGGCTCGTACGCGGCCGCCTGGCAGGCGGGCAACCACCACGGCGCGCAATTGGTCAACGAGCCCGTCTCGTTCTGCTGGAACGAGCTGGTCACGCGCGACCCGTCGGCCGCCGAGAGCTTCTACCCGGCCGTCTTCGGCTGGATGCCGCGGCTGCAGGAGATGGACGGGATCAAGTACACCGAGTGGCATACGGGGGAGCGGGCCGTCGCGGGCATGGTGGAGATGTTCTCCGACTACCCGGCGGCGACGCCGTCGTTCTGGATGACGTACTTCGCGGTCGCCGACGTCGAAGCCACGACGGCCGCGGCCGAGGGAGCCGGCGCGAGCGTGCTGGTGCGGGGGATGGAGGCGCCGCCCGGCCGGTTCTCGATGCTCACCGATCCCCAGGGAGCGGTGTTCTCTGTCATCCAGCTTCACGAAATCGCGCGAAATATCTGATGACCGGGAATTCGGAGGACCGGATCCTGGTTTGATCTCTCGGCCCTCGTGGGCCAAAGGCCTGCGAGGGAGAGGGGATCACGCATGTCCGTGGCGGCCGAAGCCACGTCCACGTCCACCATCGGGATCGAGCGGAGGAGGAGCAGCCGCGGGCTGCTGTTGGTGATCCTGGGCGCCTTGTCGGCGATCGGGCCCCTGTCCATCGACATGTACCTCCCGGCGCTGCCCGCCATCACCTCCGAGATGCTCAGCGCGCCGGCGCAGGTCCAGCTCACCCTCACCGCCTGCCTCATCGGCGTGTCCATCGGCCAGGTGATCGCCGGTCCGGTCAGCGACGTGCGCGGCCGCAGGACACCGCTGATCGTGGGCGTGGCCGGCTTCATGGTCGCCTCGCTGCTGTGCGCGTTCGCGCCGTCGGTGCCTATGCTCATCGCCTTCCGCCTGCTGCAGGGCGTGCTGGGCGGCGCGGCCCTGGTGATCGTGCGGGCGGTCGTCCGCGACCTGTACGACGGCGCCGCCATCGCCCGCATCTTCGCCACGCTCATGCTGGTCAGCGGCCTGGCGCCGATCCTGGCGCCCATCGCCGGCGCGCAGCTGCTGGAGTTCACCTCGTGGCGCGGCGTTTTCGTGGCGCTCAGCGTCGCCGGGATCGTGCTGCTGCTGGCCGTCCTGGGAGGCGTGCGCGAGACGCTGCCCGCGGCCGAGCGCGAGAGCGGCGGCCTCAAGCACACGGTCGGCACGTTCGGCAGGCTCCTGCGCGACCGGACGTTCATGGGCACCGCGCTGACCGCGGGCCTGGCGTTCGCGGCCATGTTCGGCTACATCTCCGGCTCGCCGTTCGTGCTCCAGGAGGTGTACGGCGCCACGCCGCAGCAGTACTCGCTCATCTTCGGGCTCAACGCCTTCGGCCTGACCGCCATGGCCCAGCTCGGCGGCCGGCTGTCGGGACGGGTGCCGCCGGTGACCCTCGTGATCACCGGGCTCGCCGTCGCCCTGACCGGCGCCTCGCTGCTGCTGACCGCCGCGCTCACCGGGCTCGGCCTGTGGGGCATCGTGGGCGGGCTGTTCGTCATCATGCTCGGCCAGGGCCTGGTCATGCCGGCCACCGGCGCGCTGGCCCTGGCCAGCCAGCCCGCGCAGATCGCCGGCAGCGCCTCGGCCCTGCTCGGCGTGCTGCAGTTCGCGCTCGGTGCCGCCGCGGCCCCGCTGGTCGGTCTCGCGGGCGCCACCAGCGCCGTGCCGATGGCCTGCGTGATGCTGGGCCTCATCCTTTGCGCAAGCTTGACCTTCGCCTTCCTGCGGAAGAGTTAGGTAAGGCTACCCTGCGTGAGAAATTCCATTCCCGGGCTGCTCAGATCCGTTTGTGAACCGGGAAGGAATTACGGCACACTGATGTTGTGAAAAACATGCCGGGGATCGAGCCAGGAAGCGAGCGGAGCACGCGTGCCCGCGTCGCCCGGCTGATCCTTGAGCATGGTCCCGTCGCGGCCGCCGCGCTGGGCGAGCGGCTGGGGCTCACCTCCGCCGCCGTCCGCCGCCACCTGGACGCGCTGCTGGCTGACGGGATGATAGAGCCTCGCACGGTCGGGCCGCGCGGGCAGCGCGGGCGCGGACGCCCCGCCAAGCTGTTCGCGATCACCGACGCGGGGCGCAGTGCTTTCGAGCACGCCTATGACGACCTCGCCGGGAGCGCGCTGCGCTTCCTGGCCGAGCGCATGGGAGAGGAAGCGGTGGCCGACTTCGCCCGTCTGCAGGTCTCGAGCCTGCTCAAGCGGCTGGAGCCGGTCATGCGGACGGTGCCGGCGGACCAGCGCGTACAAGTGCTGGCGCAGGCGCTGTCGGCGGAGGGGTATGCCGCCTCGGCCAGCAAGGCCAAGTCGGGCGGCGACCAGCTCTGCCAGCACCACTGCCCGGTGGCCCACGCGGCTGCGGAGTTCCCGCAGCTGTGCGAGGCCGAGACAGAGGCGTTCGCGCAGCTGCTCGGCACCCCGGTGCAGCGCCTGGCCACGATCGCCCACGGCGACGGGGTCTGCACGACACATGTGAGCCCACAGTCGCTGGGTGAATCCGCACATAGAGACAAGAGCAAGGAGACCGGAAGGTGACTGTCACCGACCGCCCGGAGCTGGAAGGCCTCGGGAATTACAAGTTCGGCTGGGCCGACCCGGATGCCGCCGGGGCGGCGGCCAAGCGCGGCCTGTCCGAGGAGGTCGTCCGCAACATCTCCGCTCTGAAGAACGAGCCGGAGTGGATGCTCGACCTTCGCCTGAAGGGCCTCCGCCTGTTCGACCGCAAGCCGCTGCCCACCTGGGGCTCTGACCTCACCGGCATCGACTTCGACAACATCAAGTACTTCGTGCGCTCCACCGAGAAGCAGGCCGCTTCCTGGGACGAGCTGCCCGCCGACATCAAGAACACCTACGACAAGCTCGGCATCCCCGAGGCGGAGAAGCAGCGCCTCATCGCCGGTGTCGCCGCCCAGTACGAGTCCGAGGTCGTCTACCACAAGATCCGTGAGGACCTCGAGGAGAAGGGCGTCATCTTCCTCGACACCGACACGGGCCTGAAGGAGCACCCGGAGATCTTCCAGGAATACTTCGGCTCGGTCATCCCGGTGGGCGACAACAAGTTCGCCGCCCTCAACAGCGCCGTGTGGTCCGGTGGCTCGTTCATCTACGTGCCGCCGAACATCGAGGTCGAGATCCCGCTGCAGGCCTACTTCCGGATCAACACCGAGAACATGGGCCAGTTCGAGCGGACCCTGATCATCGTGGACGAGAACAGCTACGTCCATTACGTCGAGGGCTGCACCGCGCCGATCTACTCCTCCGACTCGCTGCACAGCGCGGTCGTCGAGATCATCGTGAAGAAGAACGCCCGCTGCCGTTACACGACCATCCAGAACTGGTCGAACAACGTCTACAACCTGGTCACCAAGCGCGCCGTGGCCTACGAGGGCGCGACCATGGAGTGGATCGACGGCAACATCGGCTCCAAGGTCACGATGAAGTACCCGGCCGTCTACCTGATGGGCGAGCACGCCAAGGGCGAGACGCTGAGCGTCGCGTTCGCGGGCGAGGGCCAGCACCAGGACGCCGGCTCCAAGATGGTGCACCTGGCGCCCAACACCAGCTCCAGCGTCATCTCCAAGTCGGTGGCGCGCGGCGGCGGCCGCACCTCCTACCGGGGTCTCGTGCAGATCGAGGAGGGCGCCCACGGCAGCGCCAGCACCGTCAAGTGCGACGCCCTGCTGGTCGACCAGATCAGCCGCTCCGACACCTACCCCTACGTCGACGTCCGCGAGGACGACGTCAAGATGGGCCACGAGGCCACGGTCTCCAAGGTCAGCGAGGACCAGCTCTTCTACCTCATGAGCCGCGGGCTCGACGAGGACGAGGCGATGGCGATGATCGTGCGCGGCTTCGTGGAGCCGATCGCGCGTGAGCTGCCCATGGAATACGCGCTCGAGCTCAACCGGCTGATCGAGCTGCAGATGGAAGGAGCCGTCGGCTGATGGGCCTGAACGAGAAGCCCTTGTCGACCTTGCACGAGAAGGCGTCCTACGAGCTGGGCGACTTCGAGGTCCCGACCGGGCGCGAGGAGGCGTGGCGCTTCACGCCGCTCTCCCGCCTCAAGGGCCTGCACAGCGGCAAGGCCGAGGCCGTCGGTCACGTCCGGGCGGACGTCGACGCGGCGCCCGAGGTCACGGTCGAGACGGTCGGCCGCGACGACGCCCGGGTCGGCAAGGCCTTCGTGCCCACCGACCGGGTCAGCGCCCAGGCGTGGAACAGCTTCGAGAAGGCCACCGTCATCACGGTGCCGCGCGAGGCCGTCACCTCCAAGCCGACCGTGCTCACGCTCACCGGCTCCGGTGACGGCGCCGCGTACGGCCACATCGTGGTCAAGGTGGAGCCGCTGGCCGAGGCCGTGATCGTGCTCGACCACAAGGGCAGCGCGGTCTACGCCGACAACATCGAGTTCGTCGTCGGCGACGGGGCCTCGCTCAGGGTCGTCAGCCTGCAGGACTGGGACGACGACGCGGTCCACGTCTCCCACCACCACGCGCAGCTGGCCAAGGACGCGACGTTCCGCAGCTTCGTGGTGACGCTCGGCGGCGACCTCGTACGCCTGTCGCCCAACGTGTCCTACACCGCTCCCGGCGGCGACGCCGACATGTCGGGCGTCTACTTCGTGGACGCCGGGCAGCACCTGGAGCACCGCCTGCTGGTCGACCACTCGCAGCCCAACTGCAAGAGCAACGTCGACTACCGCGGCGCCCTGCAGGGCGAGGACGCGCACGCCGTCTGGATCGGCGACGTGATCATCAGGGTCGAGGCCGAGGGCACCGACACCTACGAGCTCAACCGCAACCTCATCCTGACCGACGGCGCCCGCGCCGACTCGGTGCCCAACCTGGAGATCCTCACCGGCGAGGTCGCCGGGGCGGGGCACGCCTCCGCCTCCGGCCGGCTCGACGACGAGCACATCTTCTACCTCCAGGCCCGCGGCATCCCCTACGACGAGGCCCGCCGCCTGGTCATCAGGGGCTTCCTCGGCCAGCTCGTCGAGAAGATCGAGGTCGAGGAGATCCGCGAGCGCGTGCTGAGCGCGCTGGAGGCGGAGCTCGCGAGATGAGTTCGTTCGAGAAGGTCTGCAAGCTCGACGACATCCCCGACGGGGGAGTCATCGGGGTGGAGGTCGACGAGACGCCGGTGGCGCTCGTGCGCAAGGGCGGCGAGGTGTTCGCCCTGCGCGACGTCTGCTCCCACGCCGAGGTGAAGCTCAGCGAGGGCGAGGTCTACGACGGCACCCTGGAGTGCTGGCTGCACGGCTCGTGCTTCGACGTGCGCTCCGGCAAGCCCACCGGCCCGCCCGCCACCCAGCCCGTGAACGTCTACACAGTCAAGATCGACGGCGATGACGTGCTCGTCTCGCTCTCGAAGGAGTCATAACAACAATGTCCACCCTTGAGATCCGCGACCTCCACGTCGCCGTCGAGGACAAAGAAATCCTGCGCGGCGTCAACCTGACCGTCAACTCCGGCGAGACCCACGCCATCATGGGCCCCAACGGCTCGGGCAAGTCGACGCTCGCCTACGCGATCGCCGGCCACCCGAAATACACGATCACCGGCGGCCAGGTGCTGCTCGACGGCGTGGACCTGCTGGAGCTGTCGGTCGACGAGCGGGCCCGCGCTGGCCTGTTCCTGGCCATGCAGTACCCGGTCGAGGTCCCCGGCGTGTCGGTCTCGAACTTCCTGCGCTCGGCCGTCACCGCGGTCCGCGGCGAGGCGCCGAAGCTGCGCGAGTTCGCCAAGGACCTCAAGAACGGCATGGACGCGCTGTCCATCGACGCCGCCTTCGCCCAGCGCAACCTCAACGAGGGCTTCTCCGGCGGTGAGAAGAAGCGCCACGAGATCCTCCAGCTCGAGCTGCTCAAGCCGAAGATCGCGGTGCTCGACGAGACCGACTCCGGCCTCGACGTCGACGCGCTGCGCGTGGTGTCGGAGGGCATCAACCGCTTCCGCGCCTCCGGCGAGACCGGCGTGCTGCTGATCACGCACTACACCCGCATCCTGCGCTACGTGAAGCCGGACTTCGTCCACGTCTTCGCGGCCGGCCGGATCGTCGAGGAGGGCGGCCCCGAGCTGGCCGAGAAGCTCGAGGCCGAGGGCTACGAGCAGTACACGAAGGCATCTGCATGACACAGCTCAGCTTTGACGTGGAGAAGATCAGGAAGGATTTCCCGGTCTTCTCCCGCGAGCTGCCCGACGGGCGCCCGCTCGTCTATCTCGACTCGGGCAACTCCTCACAGAAGCCCAACCAGGTCATCGAGACCATGCGTGACCACTTCGCGCTGCACTACAGCAACGTCGGACGGGCCATGCACGTGCTCGGCGCCGAATCGACCGACGCCTACGAGGGCGCCCGCGACAGAGTCGCCGCGTTCGTCGGGGCGCCGTCGCGCGACGAGGTGATCTTCACCAAGAACGCCTCCGAGGCGCTCAACCTCGTCGCGTACGCCTTCGGCAACCCCATCAACACCGATCCGCGCTTCACGCTCGGGGCCGGCGACGAGATCGTCATCTCCGAGATGGAGCACCACTCCAACATCGTGCCGTGGCAGCTGCTCGCGCAGCGCACCGGTGCGACGCTGAAGTGGTTCGGCGTCACCGACGAGGGACGGCTCGACTACGACCCGTCCGTGATCACCGAACGGACGAAGATCGTCTCGATCGCCCACCAGTCCAACGTGCTCGGCACCGTCAACCCGGTCGCCGAGGTGGCCAGGCGGGCGCACGAGGTCGGCGCGCTGATCATGCTGGACGCGTCGCAGTCCGTGCCGCACCACCCGGTCGATGTCACCGAGCTGGGCGCCGACTTCGTGGCCTTCACCGGCCACAAGATGGTCGGCCCGTCGGGCATCGGCGTCCTGTGGGGCAAGGCCGAGCTGCTCGACGCCATGCCCCCGTTCCTGGGCGGCGGCGAGATGATCGAGGCGGTCTGGATGGACCACTCGACGTACGCGCCGGTGCCGCACAAGTTCGAGGCCGGCACGCCGCCGATCGTCGAGGCCATCGGGCTGGGCGCGGCCGTCGACTACCTCACCGAGGTCGGCATGGAGGCCATCGAGGCGCACGAGCGTACGCTGACGGCCTACGCGCTCGACGCCCTGCGCGAGGTGCCCACCCTGCGCCTCATCGGGCCCGACTCGCTGGAGCAGCGGGGCGGCACGGTGTCGTTCACGCTGGCGGGCATCCACCCGCACGACGTCGGCCAGATCCTCGACGACCAGTTCGGCGTCGCCGTACGCGTCGGTCACCACTGCGCGCGTCCCCTGCACCTACGCTTTGGAATACCGGCGACCACGCGGGCGTCGTTCTACCTGTACAACACCACGGGCGAGATCGACGCTCTGGTCCGCGGCCTCCATCACGTTCAGAAGGTGTTCGCATAGCCATGATCGGCGAGTCGATGTACCAGGAGCTGATCCTGGAGCACTACAAACACCCGCAGGGGCGGGGGCTGCGTGAGCCGTACGACGCCGAGGTTCACCACGTGAACCCCACGTGCGGCGACGAGATCACGCTCAGGGTGAAGGTGGGCGACGGGGGCAAGGTCCTGGACGTCTCCTACGACGGACAGGGCTGTTCGATCAGCCAGGCCGCCGCCTCGGTGCTGCACGAGCTCGCCACCGGCTCGACGGTCGAGGAGACGCTCTCCGTGGTCGACGAGTTCACCAGGCTCATGCAGGGCAGGGGACAGGTCGAGGCGGACGAAGAGGTGCTCGGCGACGCGGTCGCGTTCGCGGGCGTGGCCAAGTTCCCGGCGCGCGTCAAATGCGCGCTGCTTTCGTGGATGGCCTACAAGGATGCGGTAGTGAGGAGTGCCCGATGAGTAAGCCGGTGGAGACTCCGACCGACTTCGACGGCGAGACCACCGTCGAAGAGGTCATGGAGGCGCTCAAGGACGTCGTGGACCCCGAGCTCGGCATCAACGTGGTCGACCTGGGCCTCATCTACGGGCTCAACCTCGACCCCGCCGACGGCGCGCGGCCCGTGGCGACCATCGACATGACGCTGACCAGCGCGGCCTGCCCGCTGACCGACGTCATCGAGGACCAGGCCCACTCGGCGCTCGACGGCATGGTGTCCGACGTCAAGATCAACTGGGTCTGGCTGCCGCCGTGGGGCCCGGACAAGATCACCGACGAAGGGCGCGATCAGCTCCGTATGCTAGGATTCAATGTCTGATCTTTTCTGCTGAAACGGCTGATGTTGACTCGTCAGCCGTTTCAGCGTGCCATAGAGGGTTGCGGAAGGTCCGGGCCCGTCCGGGGAATTTCAGATAGCATCCCGGCGTTGGTACCAAACGCACCTGACGTCTCATCGCGCGTCTGCATCGCCTGCGGCCGGTGCCCGGTGTGTTCCCCCCTTAAATGATTTGACCCGCCCGTACGGCGGGTGACCAGAACCCCTGTGCGGCGTGCGCCGCACGTCCCGGCTCGTCCTTTCGCAGAAGTGACGTGCCACTTCGACTGAAAGGCACGACTTTCGTGACCATGCTTGACGCTGTCATGCCCGCGTTCGACGAGACCGCCGGTGCGGCGGGCTCCGACTCGCCGGCCCCTTCCGGCCAGACGGCCTCGGCCTCTGGCAGAGACGCCGACCCGAGGCCGTCGGAGTTCGAGCTGCTCGGCCTGCCCAAGCCGCTCATCACCGGGCTGGCCAAGCAGGGCATCGACAGCCCGTTCCCCATCCAGAGCGCGACCATTCCCGACGTGCTCGCCGGCAACGACGTGCTCGGCCGCGGCCAGACCGGCTCCGGCAAGACGCTCGCGTTCGGACTGCCCACCATGGCCCGCCTCGCGGGCGTGCGGCCGGCCCCCGGCCACCCCCGCGCGATGATCCTCGTGCCCACCCGTGAGCTCGCGCTCCAGGTGCACGACGCGCTGGAGCCGCTCGGCCGCGGCCTGGGCCTGCGCATGAAGGTCGTCGTGGGCGGCATGTCCATGGGCAAGCAGATCGAGGCGCTGCGGCGCGGCGTCGACATCGTCATCGCCACGCCCGGCCGGCTCGGCGACCTCATCCGGCAGGGTGAGTGCTCGCTCGCCGACGTCGAGGTCAGCGTCCTGGACGAGGCCGACCACATGTGCGACCTCGGCTTCTTCCCCGTCGTCACCGACCTGCTCGCGCAGACCCCGGCCGACGGGCAGCGGCTGCTGTTCTCCGCCACGCTCGACGGCGACGTCGACAAGCTGGTGCAGCGCTTCCTCAAGAACCCGATCACCCACTCCGTGGCCCCCGCGACCTCGCCGGTCGACACCATGGAGCACCACGTGATGCAGGTCACGCGCGACGAGAAGTTCGACGTCATCGCCGAGATCGCCAACCGTGAGGGCCGTACGATCATCTTCGTCCGCACCCAGCACGGCGTCGACCGGCTCTGCAAGCAGCTGGCCAGGGTCGGCGTCAAGTCGGGCGGCCTGCACGGCGGCAAGCGCCAGAACCAGCGCACCCGCATCCTCGCCGAGTTCCGCGAGGGCGCCATCAACGTGCTCGTCTGCACCGACGTCGCGGCGCGCGGCATCCACGTCGACAACATCAGCCTGGTGCTGCACGTGGACCCGCCCCAGGACCACAAGAGCTACCTGCACCGGGGTGGCCGCACCGCCCGCGCCGGTGAGAAGGGCACCGTGGTCACGCTGGTGCTGCCCAGCGAGCGTCGCTCCACCGACGCGCTCACCCGGCGGGCCGGCATCCACCCGTTCCGCCTGAAGGCTACGCCCGGCCACCCGCGGGTGGCCGAGGTGACCGGCGCCCGCATGCCGAGCGGCGAGGCCATCCCGGTCTGGGAGCCGGACGTGCGCAAGCCCCTGCGCCCCCGCCGTGAGGGCGGCGGCGGTCAGGGCGAGCGCCGCAACGGCCGCCGCCCCCGCCGCGACTTCGACGGCGACCGCCGCCCCCGGCGTCACGAGGACGGCGAGCGTTCGTTCGGGTCGGGCGATGACCGTCGCCCGCGCCGTCACCAGGACGGCGAGCGTTCCTTCAACTCCGGTGACGACCGTCGCCCGCGCCGTCACCAGGACGGCGAGCGGCCCTTCAACTCCGGCGAGGACCGTCGTTCCCGGCCGCACGCCGAGGGTGAGCGGCCCTTCGGGCGCTCGCAGGAGCCGCGGACCTTCGGGGACGACCGGCGCCGTGACAGCGGGCCGCGCGGCGGCTACCGCTCGGACGACCGGCCGTTCCGCCAGGACGACCGCGGCCAGCGCGGTGGCGGTGGCTACCGTTCGGACGACCGCGGCGGACGCTACGCCTCCGACCGCAGCCGCCCGTTCTCGGCCGACCGCGATCGTGGCCCCCGCTCCGACGAGCGCGGCCCGCGCGACGGTTACCGCTCCGGTGGTGGCCGTTCGGACGAGCGCGGCCCGCGCGACGGCTACCGCTCGGGCGGCGGCCGTTCGGACGAGCGCGGCAACGGCGGCGGCTACAGCCGTAACTCGGGCCGTCGCTTCGAGCGCTGACCCGCAGCTTCATCTCCCACCCGCCCGCCGGACCCCGCAAGGGGTACGGCGGGCGGTGTCATTTGCCGTAGAGTCGCGCTTGGCGACATATATGAACCGGTAAATCCAAGGGGCGGCCGATGAAGCGACCCACGATCGACGACATCGCGCGCAGGGCCGGCGTCTCGAAAGGGGCCGTGTCGTTCGCGCTGAACGGCCGTCCCGGCGTCTCCAGCGAGACGCGCCGCCGCATCCAGGCCATCGCCGCCGAGCTGGGCTGGCAGCCCAACAGCCTGGCGCGGGCCCTGTTCGACGGCCGGCCGGACGTGCTGGGCCTGGTCGTGGACCGCCCGGCGCGCACGCTGGGGCTGGAGCCGTTCTTCATGCAGCTGATCTCCGGCATCGAGGCCACGCTGTCGGCCGCGTCCGTGGGGCTGCTGCTGCAGATGACCGAGGAGCACGAGGCCGAGATCTCGATCTACCGCAAATGGTGGGCGCAGCACCGGGTCGCCGGGGTGTTCGTCGTGGACCTGCGGGTCGAGGACGCCAGGATCGCCGTGCTGGAGGAGCTGCGGCTGCCCGCCGTGGTCATCGGCGGCCCCGGCGGGACCGGGCGGCTGCCCGCCGTGTGGATCGACGACGGCGGCGCGCTCGCCGCCGTGATCGAGCACCTGGCCGGGCTGGGGCACCGCAGGATCGCCAGGGTCGCGGGCCCCGAGGAGCTCATGCACACCGGCGTCAGGACCGCCGCCATGCGGGCCGCCGCCGCCCGGCTGGGCGTCGAGAGCGTCACCGTGTACGCCGACTACGGCGGCGAGAGCGGCGAGCGCGCCACGCTCGACCTCCTGCGCGGGCCGGACCGGCCCACCGCCATCGTGTACGACAACGACGTGATGGCGGTCGCGGGCACCGCCGCCGCCCGCGAGGCCGGGATCTCGGTGCCCGGCGAGCTGTCCGTCGTGGCCTGGGACGACTCCGCCCTGTGCCTGCTGGCCCGGCCGCACCTGACGGCGGTCAGCAGGGACATCGCCGCCTGCGGCGCCCACGCCGCCCGCGCCCTGCTCGATCTGGTGCAGGGCCGCGAGGTGGCCGACGCGCGGCAGGCCAACCCGCGCATGGTCAGCAGAGGCAGCACCGCGCCCGTACGTGAACCCGTTCAGTTAATGGCCGGAAACATTGAAACTAAACGGGTTTAGTGATGCGATTGCCATTCCCGCTGCTCGAGCTCGGAGGGTTGATGAGCCCGTTCCGCCCCCTTCATGAAGCCTGGACCGTCCGCTCCGCGAGCGGCGACGTGCGGGCCCCGGCCACCGTCCCAGGTTGCGTGCACACCGACCTGCTCGCCGCGGGGCTGATCCCCGATCCCTACCTCGACGACAACGAGACCCACCTGGCCTGGATCGGGCGCACCGAGTGGCGTTACGAGACGGAGTTCTCGTGGGACGGCACCGGGCACGAGCACGTCGACCTCGTGTGCCAGGGGCTCGACACCGTGGCGGCCGTCGAGCTCAACGGCGTGCGGGTGGGCGAGTCCGCGAACATGCACCGCTCGTACCGGTTCGACGTTCGCCACGCGCTGCGGACCGGGAGCAACCGGCTGACGGTCACGTTCGGGTCGGCGCTCGAATACGCCGAGCGGCTGCGGGAGGAGCTCGGCCACCGGCCGGGCGCCTACACCCAGCCCTACAACTTCATCAGGAAGATGGCCTGCAACTTCGGCTGGGACTGGGGCCCGACGCTGATCACGGCGGGCATCTGGCGGCCGATCGGGCTGCACGAGTGGAGCGGGGCCAGGATCGCCGAGGTCCGGCCGCTGGTGACCGTCGAGGACGGGACGGCCAGGGTGGACGTCCACGTCCGGGTGGAGAAGACGGGCGCCGCCGAGGTGAGCGCGGCGATCAAGGGGGTGACGGCCCGCGCCGTGATCCCCGAGGACGGCGACGAGGCCGTGCTCACGCTGGAGGTGCCCGACCCGGAGCTGTGGTGGCCGCGCGGGTACGGCGAGCAGCCGCTCTACGAGCTCGAGGTGACGGCCGGCGAGGACGTGTGGCGCCGCCGGATCGGGCTGCGCGAGGTGCGGCTGCGTACCGAGGACGGCGCGTTCACCCTGGCCGTCAATGGGGTCGAGGTGTTCGTCAGAGGGGTCAACTGGATCCCCGACGACTGCTTCCCCACCAGGGTGGGCCGCGACCGCTACGCCGCCCGGCTCGCCCAGGCCTGCGAGACGAACGTCAACCTCGTCCGCGTGTGGGGCGGCGGCCTGTACGAGAGCGAGGACTTCTACGACCTGTGTGACCGGCTCGGGCTGATGGTCTGGCAGGACTTCCCGTTCGCCTGCGCCGCCTACCCCGAGGAGGACCCGATCGGGGCCGAGGTGGAGGCGGAGGCGCGCGAGCAGGTCGCCAGGCTGAGCGCGCACCCGAGCCTGGTCCTGTGGTGCGGCAACAACGAGAACATCGAGGGCTACGCCGACTGGGGCTGGCAGGAGCCGCTCCAGGGGCGCAGCTGGGGAGGCGGCTTCTACCTGGAGACGCTGCCGCGCGTCGTGGCCGAGCTGGACCCGACCCGCCCGTACTGGCCGGGCAGCCCCTACTCGGGCTCCATGGATCTGCCGCCCAACGACCCGGCCCGCGGCACCATGCACATCTGGGACGTGTGGAACGAACGCGACTACACCGTCTACCGCGACTACCGGCCGCGCATGGCCGCCGAGTTCGGCTTCCAGGGGCCCGCCGCGTACGCCACGATCCGCCGGGCGATCAGCGACGAGCCGCTGCTGCCCGACTCCCGGGGCCTGCTGCACCACCAGAAGGCCGTCGACGGCAACCTCAAGCTGGCCGCCGGGCTCAAGCCGCACTTCCCGGTCCCCGGGACCTTCGACGACTGGCACTACCTCACCCAGGTCAACCAGGCGCGTGCCATCCAGCTCGGGGTGGAGCACTTCAGGGCCCTGTGGCCGCACTGCGCGGGCAGCGTGGTGTGGCAGCTCAACGACTGCTGGCCGGTCACGTCGTGGTCGGCCGTGGACGGGGACGGGCGGAGGAAGCCGCTGTTCCACGCGCTGCGCAGGGCGTACGCCGATCGGCTGCTGACGGTGCAGCCGCGCGATGGCGGGATGGCGCTGGTCGCCGTCAACGACAGCGCGCGGCCGTGGCGGGCGTCGGCGCGGGCCGTACGGCACGGCTTCGACGGCAGCGAGCTCGCGGCGCAGGACCTCGCGCTGGACGTGCCGCCCCGGGCGGTCGTCACCCTGCCGCTGGCCGCGCCCGTCGCCGAGCCGGGCGACCCGGCGAGTGAGCTGATCATCGCCGCGATCACCGAGCCGGACGACCCGGCAAGCGAGCCGATCGCCGCCGCGATCACCGGGCCGGACGACCGGGCGGGCGAGCCGATCGCCGCGCCGGGCGGTGGCGAGCCGGCGGTGGCGCGGGCGCTGTGGTTCTTCGTGCCCGACCGGGACCTGCGCCTGCCCGAGCCGCGCTACGACACCGCGGCCGAGGCCGTCCCCGGCGGGCTGCGGCTGACGGTCACCGCGCGCACGCTCCTGCGCGACCTGGCCGTCTTCCCCGACCGGCTGGACCCGGCCGCCGAGGCCGACGACCAGCTCGTCACGCTGCTGCCGGGCGAGCGGGCCGAGTTCCTGATCGACACGGCGGGCCTGGACGAGCAGGCCCTCGTCCGCGTGCCGGTGCTGCGCTGCGTCAACGATGTGGTGGTGGAAGCATGAGGCGATACGGGTTCAACCTGCAGTGGATGTTCTGGAAGGACCCCGGTGTGAAGCCGGCATCCGTGGACGAGCGGGTGCTGGACGCGATCGCCGCGTGGGGCTTCGACTTCGTCCGCATGCCGTGCGACTACCGCTTCTGGACCGACGGGCTCGACTACGCCCACCCCGACGAGCGCGTGCTCGAGGTGCTGGACACCTACCTCGACGCCTGTCGCGAGCGCGGCCTGCACCTCTCGCTCAACCTCCACCGCGCCCCCGGCTACGTGATCACCGGGTGGGAGAGCGAGCACCACAACCTCTGGGCCGACCGCGAGGCGCAGGATGGCTTCGCCGCCATCTGGACCGGTTTCGCCCGCCGCTACCGGGGAGTGCCCGGCGACGAGCTCTCGTTCGACCTCGTCAACGAGCCGCCCTCCGTGGGGGAGCGGGGGTTCACCAGGGCGGCGCACGAGACGGTGATCCGCCGCGTGGTGGCGGAGATCCGGCGGGCCGACCCGGATCGGCCGATCGTGATCGACGGGCTGGGCGGCGGCCATCTGGCCGTACCGGAGCTGGCCGACCTCGGCGTGGTCCACAGCACCCGCGGCTACGCGCCGATGAGCGTCAGCCACTACCGGGCCGAGTGGTGGCCCGGCTCACAGGGCCTGGCCGAGCCCACCTACCCCTGCGACTACCAGGGACGACGCTGGGACCGGGCCGAGCTGCGCGACTTCTACGCGCCGTGGCGCGAGGTGGCGGGGCAGGGCGTGCCCGTCCACGTGGGCGAGTTCGGCTGCTACGACCACACGCCGAACGACGTCGCGCTGCGCTGGCTGTCCGACGTGCTCGGCGTGTTCGCCTCGTTCGGCTGGGGATACGCGTTGTGGGAGTTCCAGGGGCCGTTCGGGGTGATCGGGCACCGGCGGCCCGGTGCGCGCTTCGAGCAACTCGACGGGTTCCCGGTGGACCGGGACCTCCTGGAGCTGCTCCAGGCGCACCGGGTCAGCCCTTGAGACCGCTGAGGGCGATGCCGCGGGTGAAGTACTTCTGGAAGATCACGAAGAAGACGATCGTCGGGACCGACGCGAGCAGCCCGCCCGCCATGATCGCGCCTTGGTGATCGGGGCCCACGTAGTAGGAGTTGAGCCTGGCCAGTGCGACGGGTATGTTCGCCATCTCGTCGCTCTGGACGATGATGAGCGGCCAGAGGAAGTTGTTCCACTCCGCGAGCACGATGAAGATCGACATCGCGGCGAGCGCCGGCCGCAGCAGCGGCAGCACGATCTTCCACCAGATCCGCCACTCCCCGGCGCCGTCCACCCTGGCCGCCTGGATCAGCTCGTTCGGCAGCGACTGCAGGAACTGCACCAGGAAGAACAGCACGAACGCCTTGGCCAGCGCCGGCACGATGTAGGCGGCGTAGTTGTCCAGCCAGCCCAGGTTCCGCATGATCACGTAGTTGGGGATCAGCGTCGTCTGCCAGGGCACCATCATCGACGCGATGATCAGCAGGAAGATCGTCCGCCGGCCCTTGATGTCGTGCTTGGAGATCACGTACGCGGCCAGCGAGCAGATCAGCAGCGACCCGACGGTGATGGCGGTGGTGATGACGAGGCTGTTGAGCATGAACCGCCAGAACCCCATGTCCACCTGGTAGCGCTGGAAGATGCCCGCCAGATGGCCGGGGTTGATCCCCTTGGGGCTCCACTCCGTGTCGTAGAAGTTGGCGACCGTGGGGGACTGCGGCACGAACGACGGCGGCGTCCTGGCCAGCTCCCTCGGCGGCTTGAACACCGTGATGAGCAGCCAGTAGAACGGCGCGATCATCGTCAGCGCCAGCAGGTAGAACGGCAGGCGCAGCAGATGCCCGTTGATCTTCGCGCGCCGGTTGCCGCCCGCCGGCGCCGCGTGCCGGGACGGCTGCGGCGCGGGGGCGATCGTGTCCATCGGGGCGACGGCCATCACAGCTCCTTCATGGCGCGGCCCACGCGCAGGTTGACGAGGCTCAGCACGAAGATGATCAGGAAGAGCACCCAGGCGATCGCCGAGGCGTAGCCCAGCCTGAAGTGGGTGAATCCCTGGTCGTAGAGGTAGGGGACGATCATCAGGCCCGAGTCGAGCACGCCGCCGATGGTGTTGGCGCCCGACGAGAAGACGATGTAGACGGCCTCGAACACCTGGAAGGCGCCGATCAGGCCGGTCACCACCACATACGTGGTGACGGGACGCAGCAGCGGCAACGTGATGTGGCGGAAGCGGTGCCAGGTCGAGGCGCCGTCGATCTTGGCGGCCTCGTAGTACTCCTCGGGGATCGAGCCGAGGCCGGCCACGTACAGCACCATGCCGTAGCCCATGCCGCCCCACACCGACATGACCACCAGGATGGGGATCGTCAGCCCCGGCGTGGCCAGCCAGGCCACGGCCTTGCCGCCGAACCAGCCCACGATGGTGTTGGCCAGGCCCACGTCGCTGGGGTAGAGGACCCACTTCCACATCAGCATGAGCGCGATGGAGGAGGTCACCGACGGCAGGAAGAACACCGTGCGCATGATCCGGTGCAGCCAGCTGGTGCCGCTGAAGGCCAGCGCGAGGCCCAGCGACAGCAGCGTGCCGAGCACGACCGACGCGACCACGTACAGGGCCGTGTTGCCCAGCGCGTGGCGGAACCTGGCGTCCGAGGCCAGCTGCTGGAAGTTCTCCAGGCCGGTGAACGCGGCGGGGTTGATCCCGTCGAACTTCGTGAAGCTCAGATAGAGAGAGTTGGCCAGCGGCCAGATCAGAAAGCCCGCGAACAGCGCGAGGAAGGGCAGCAGCATCGCGTACGAGGTGCCGTAGCGGCGCAGCCTGCTGCGCAGGGGGATGGGGGAGGCCATGTCAGACTCCTAGGTCATCGGGGGGCCGGACCGGGACCGGGACAGGCCGGTCCCGGCGAGCGGCTAACCGGCGTTGCGCTCCATGACCTTGGCGGCCTCCGCCAGCGCGGTCTTGGCATCCGACTTGCCCAGGATGACCGACTGGAGCTGCTTGGTCACGTCCGGCGCGCTCTCGTCCCAGCCCGGGCAGCCCGGCGCGGCCTTGCCCGTCTTGATCGACGCCTCGAACACCTGAGCCTGCTCGGGCGCGAACACCGAGCCGTTCACGATCTTGTCGGCCCGCGGTGAGATGTAGGAGATGTTCCGCTTCCTGGCCTCGTCCGAGATCGCGGCAATGGCCTCGTCGCTGTACATGAACGTGACGAAGTCCGCGCCCGTCTCGACGTACTTGCTGAAGGAGGTCACGCCGATCGCCCGGCCGCCGATGAACGCGGTCGGCCCGGCGGGCCCCGCGGGGATCGTGGACATCGCCCACTTGCCCTTCAGCTTCGGCTTGTTGATGTCGATGCCCTTGGCGATCCAGTTGCCCGCCACCACCATCGCGGTGCCGGTGTCCAGCGCGTCGGAGCCCTCCACGGTGGCGGTCGGCGCGCCGTGCTTCTTGTACAGGTCGGCCCAGTACGTCAGCGCCTGCTCGGCCTCCGGGGTGTTGAGCGAGGGCTTGCAGTCGGCGGTGTAGAACGAGCCGCCCGCCTGGTAGAGGTAGTTGAAGTAGCCGATCCAGTCCAGGTTGCCCCAGTCCTGGCTGTAGGGCTTCTTCACGCCGGCGGCCTTGAGCTTGTCGATGGCCGCGGTCAGCTCCTCCCAGGTCTTGGGCGGCTCGACCTTGGCCTTCTCCAGCAGATCGGTGCGGTAGTAGAGGGCCAGGGTCGACATGTCCAGCGGCACGCCGTACACCGAGCCGTCAGGGGAGATGGCCGACTCCCACTGGGCGGGCAGCGCCTGCGCCTTGAGCGAGTCGGCGCCGTACTTGCGCAGGTCCACCATGGCGCCCCTGGTGCCGAACTGGATGGTCCAGGTCATGCCGCCGGAGATGATGTCGGGCCCGTTGCGACTGGTGGCCGCGGCCAGCAGCTTGGCGTACGCGTCGCTCCACGACAGGGTCTGCACCTTGACCGTCACGTTCGGATGCTTCTGGTGGTAGAGGTCGGCCGCCTTCTGGAAGGTCGCGGTCTCGTCGTCTCCGCCCGTGGACCAGAAGGACAGGGTCGCGGGGGCGTTCTGGTCTGCCTGCTTGGTCTGCGTCTGGCCACTCGTGGCGCAGGCCGCGCTCAGGACCGTCAGCAGGACCGCGCTGCACGCTGCCATCGTTCGTCGCATGGGGCTGTCCGATCTATCGGTCGGATGGGCGCCGGGACTCCCCTGCGAAGGGCGTGCGGATGTGCGAGGGCATCCCCACGACTGGCGCCCAAATTCAATGGTGTAGGGATCTCACCACTTAAACGGGTAAGTTACAATAGCCAGCCTTGGAGATTGCTGAAATGTTTCCCCTTATGGAGCCGCTGACCTGTGGCTACATCGCCCGTGAAACGGTTCGGTCACGGCCCGCGGGGGCGGTGCTGCCCCGGGGCAGCAGGCGCGCCGGCGGCCCCTCCAGGCTCCCCGTCTCCCCGCTGCCGATCAGCCGGAGCAGGGTCTGGGCGGCGTGCGCGCCGCAGGCGGGGATGTCCCTGGTCACCGCGGTCAGCGACGGCCGCACCACCTGGGAGAGCGGCGAGTCGTCCCAGCCCACGATCGACAGATCGGCGGGGACGTCCAGGCGCATCTCCTGCGCGACCGACAGCCCCGCCACCGCCATGATGTCGTTGTCGTAGACGATCGCGGTGGGCCTGGCCCGGGAGCTGAGCAGCCGCCTGGTCGCGCGGGCGCCCTGCTCGCCCGTGTAGTCGGTGTGGACGACCGGATGCTCGCTCACGCCCGACTCGGCGCAGAGCTCCGCGAACGCCTCGTCCCTGATCCTGGTGTGCAGCAGCGCCGGCAGCCCGGCCACCCTGGCGATGTGCCGGTGGCCGAGCGCCGCGAGATACTCGACCACCTCGCGCAGCACGGCCACCTCGTCCGACCACACCGAGGGCAGCGAGCCGGTGCCCGACGGGTGGCCGGTCACCACCGCCGGCATGCCGAGCCGCTCGACCACCGGGATCCGGGGGTCGTCGGTGTGCAGGTCGACCAGGATCGCGCCGTCCACCCGGCCCTCGCCCCACCAGCGCCGATAGACCGCGATCTCGGCCTCGTGGTCGGCCACCACCTGCAGCATCAGCGCGCACGAGCTGGCCGCCAGCTCGCCCTCGATGCCGCTGATCAGCTCCATGAAGAACGGCTCCACGCCGAGGAAGCGCGCCGGGCGGCACAGGACCAGGCCGATGGCGTCGGCCCTGGCGCCGCTGAGCGAGCGCGCGGCCACGTTGGGCCGCCAGCCGATCTCCTGGGCGATCGCCTGGATGCGCGCCCTGGTCTCGGCGGAGACACCGGGCTGGCCGTTCAGCGCGTAGGAGACAGCCCCCTTGGACACGCCGGCCCGTCTGGCGATGTCGGCGATCGTTGGCCTCTTCACCCCGTGCTCCTCTCTGAAACTTTCACTGAACCGTATCAGCGATAACCGCGGCCCTCCTGGCGCCGAACGCTCGCCCTCCCGCGACCGGATGATCGCGCCGGCGCGATCACCGTTACGGTGAGGGCACCCCGATGTGTCCTCCAGGAGTGCCGATGTTCGTAGACATGCCACTCGCCCGGCTACGCGAGTATCTCCCCGAACGCGCCGAGCCCGCCGACTTCGACGCCTTCTGGGAGCGCACGCTCGCCGAGGCCCGCACCCACGACCTCGCCCCCGAGTTCACCCCCGTGGCCTCCCCGCTGACCACCGCCGAGGTGTTCGACGTCACCTTCGCCGGCTTCGGCGGCCATCCGATCAAGGGCTGGCTGCTCGTCCCGCGCCAGGCCGCCGGGCCGGTGCCGTGCGTGGTCGAGTACCAGGGCTACGGCGGCGGACGGGGGCTGCCGATCGACTGGCTGCTCTGGCCCAGCCTCGGCTACGCCGTCTTCGCCATGGACAGCCGGGGCCAGGGAGCCGGCGGGTGGCGGCGCGGCGACACCGCCGACCCCTATCCCGGCTCCGGCCCCACCACACCCGGCGTCATGACCAGCGGCATCCACGACCCGGACGCCTACTACTACCGGCGGCTCTACACCGACGCGGTGCGCGCGGTCGAGGCCGCCAGGGCCCACCCCCGGGTGGGCACGGTCGCGGTCGGCGGCGCCAGCCAGGGCGGGGCGATCGCGCTGGCCGCTTCGGCGCTGGTGCCCGGCCTCGCCTGCGCCTTCCTGGACGTGCCGTTCATGTGCCACATCCGGCACGCCACGGAGATCACCGGCGAACGTCCGTACGCCGAGATCGCCGCCTACTGCCGGGCGTTCAAGGAGAAGGTCGAGCCCGTCTTCGAGACCCTGGCCTACTTCGACGGCGTCAACTTCGCCGCCCGCGCCGCCACGCCCGCCCTCTTCTCGGTCGGGCTGCAGGACGGGATCACGCCGCCGTCCACGGTGTTCGCCGCCTACAACCACTACGCCGGGGAGAAGGACATCAAGGTCTACCCGTACAACGGGCACGAGGGCGGCGAGTCCGCGCACACCATGGAGCGGATCGCGAGGGCCAGGGAGGCGCTCGGCTGAGAACGCCCCGGTGGCCCATTGGTGAGGCCGTCTCGCGTGGCGGACGCGGGGCGGCGTCACCCTCTCACGCAGACTAGGCTTGACAAGCACGTCAGCCGACCGACGAGAGAGACCATGAAGACCTTCGAAGAGCTGTTCGCCGAGCTGTCCGAGAAGGCCAGGACCCGGCCCGAGGGCTCGGGCACCGTGGCCGCCCTCGACGCCGGCGTCCATGCCATCGGCAAGAAGGTCGTCGAGGAGGCCGCCGAGAGCTGGATGGCCGCCGAGCACGAGTCAGACGACAGGGCCGCCGAGGAGATCTCCCAGCTCCTCTACCACGTGCAGGTGCTCATGATCGCCAAGGGCATCGGCCTCGACCAGGTCTACAAGCATCTCTAGGGCGCCCGGCGCCCGCCACCAAGCCCCTGGAGAAGCAACAGCGAGACAGATCGAGGACCCGAACATGCTGCGTCTGGCAGTACCCAACAAGGGCTCGCTCAGCGAGGCGGCCCAGAACATGCTCAAGGAGGCCGGTTATCGGCCCCGCAGGGACAGCAAGGAGCTCGTCGTCGTCGACGAGGCCAACGGCTGCGAGCTGTTCTTCCTGCGACCCCGCGACATCGCCGTCTACGTCGGCGAAGGCACGCTCGACGTCGGCATCACCGGCCGTGACATGCTGGTCGACTCCGGCGCGCCGGTCGAGGAGATCATGCCGCTCGGCTTCGGCGGCTCCACCTTCCGCCTGGCCGCCGCGGCCGGCACGATGACCTCGGCCGCCGACCTCAACGGCCGCCGCATCGCCACCTCCTACGCGGGCCTGCTCGACAAGTACCTCTCCGACGAGGGCGTAGACGCCCGCGTGATCAAGCTCGACGGCGCCGTCGAGACCGCCATCCGGCTCGGTGTGGCCGACGCGGTGGCCGATGTCGTCGAGACGGGCACCACGCTGCGCAACGTCGGCCTGGAGGTGTTCGGCGAGCCGATCATGCGCTCGGAGGCGGTGCTGATCAAGCAGCAGAGCTCGCCCGACACACCCGCCGTCCAGCAGCTCGTCCGCCGTATCCAGGGCGTCGTGCACGCCCGCGACTTCGTGATGATGGACTACGACATCCGGGCCGAGCGCATCGAGGAGGCCATCGCCCTCACGCCCGGCATGGAGGGCCCCACCGTCTCCCCGCTGCACCGCGAGGGCTGGGTGGCCGTGCGCGTCATGGTCCGCCGCCAGGGCCACCAGCGGGTGATGGACCAGCTCTGGGACATCGGCGCGCGGGCGATCCTGATCACCGACATCTACGCCTGCCGCGTGTGACGTCCGGCCCCGGCGTTGGCCTGACAAATGTCACGGCCAACGCCGGAGGTAACGCACTAACCGGCCGGAAGCCGCGGCCATAGCGTTCTTTTCATGAACGCCATCGTGTTCGACCACGTCAGCAAGCACTACGGGGACGTGCTCGCCGTCGACGACCTCTCCCTCGCGATCGAGCCAGGCAACACCGTGGCCCTGCTCGGCCCCAACGGCGCCGGCAAGTCCACCTCCATCAACCTCCTGCTCGGCCTGCTCAAGCCCACTGCGGGCACGGTCGCCGTGCACGGGCGCACCCCCGACGAGGCCGTCCGGGCCGGCCAGATGGGCGCCATGCTCCAGAACGGCGCGCTCATCCCCGAGCTGTCCGTCAAAGAGCTCATCGACCTGGTACGCCGCCTCTACCCGAACCCGCTCGCCCTGGACGAGATCCTCAAGCTGGCCGACCTGACCGAGCTCGCGGGCCGGCGGGCGAACAAGCTGTCCGGCGGCCAGTCGCAGCGCGTCAGGTTCGCCCTGGCCATCGCGGGGGCGCCCAGGATCCTGCTGCTCGACGAGCCGACCGCGGCCATGGACGTGGAATCGCGACTGCGCTTCTGGGCCAGCATGCACGACTACGCCTCCGGCGGCAGGACCGTGCTGTTCGCCACCCACTACCTGGAGGAGGCCGACGAGCACTCCGACCGGGTGATCGTCATCGCCAAGGGCCGGCTGGCCGCCGACGGCACCGCCGCCGAGATCAAAGCCGAGGCCGGCGGCCACACCGTCAGCTTCGCCCTCGGCGAGCAGCCCGCGGCCGGGCTCGACCGGCTCCCCGGGGTGACCGCCGTGGAGGTCGCCGGCGGCGTCGCCACCCTGCACACCTCCGACACCGACGCCACCCTCGCCGCGCTCTACCGGGGCACCACCCTCGACGTGAGCGAGCTGAAGCTCTCCAGCGCCGACCTCGAATCCGCCTTCCTCGCCCTCACCAGGGAGTCCTGATGCTCTACTACGCCAAGACCGAGGCCATGCGGATGCTGCGCAACCGGCGCTACCTGATCTTCGTGGTCGCCTTCCCCGTCCTGCTCTACCTCATCAACTCCAACATCTACGGCAACCAGACCGACGCGGGCGGCGTGAAGTACAGCGTCATCCTGATGGTGTCGATGGCCGCCTACGGGGCGCTGGCCTCGTCCATGATGAGCTCGGCCGTCCCGTGGGCCACCGAGCGGCAGTCCGGCTGGCTGCGCCAGCTCCAGATCACCCCGCTGCCGAGCTGGGCGATCATCGTGACCAAGCTCGGCGCCACCATGGTGCTCGTGCTGCCCTCGCTGGTGCTGGTGAGCCTGGCCGCCGTGGTGCAGCAGCACGTGTCGCTGTCGCTCGGCACCTGGGCGGAGCTGCTGCTCGCGCTCTGGCTCGGCGTGCTGCCGTTCGTCGCGCTGGGTCTGGCCATCGGGTCCGTGCTCTCGGCCGACGCCGCCCAGCCGGCCGCGATGATCTGCATGTTCGCGCTGGCGATCGCCGGCGGGCTGTGGTTCCCGCCCGAGGTGCTCGGCGACACCCTGCGCACGGTCGCGGACATCACCCCGTCGTTCCACTACGCCAGGCTGGGCCAGAGCATCGTCGCCGGCCAGGGACTGCCCATGACGGACGTGCTGGTCGTCGCCGGGTGGGGGGTCGTGCTCGGGGGCGCTGCCGTCTTCCTCTACCGGCGGGCTACCGTACGGCTATGAGCTTCGCCGAGAGGATCACCTTCGGGGACGCGGAGGGCAAGCCGTCGCGCAAGCGGCGGCTGCTCGGCATCTCCGTGGGCCTGGTCTACCTGGTCTTCCCCATCAGCGACATCGTGGGGGGCACCCTGACGGGGGCCCGGGCCGTGTGGGCGGGGGTGCTGCTCGTCACTTTCGTCGCGTCCTTCCTCGCGACGGTGCTGATCAACAAGGGCATGTTCGACCACAACCGCCTGAGCTATCCGCTGCTCGGGGTGACCAGCGTGCTCGGCGTGGTGGGAGCCACCTCCTTCGGCGGCTCCTGGCTGAGCCTGCCGGTCTACACGGTCGTGCTGTACGGGTTCACGCTGCCGCCCCTGTGGGCCGTCGTGGCCGTGATCGCCCAGCTGGTCGTCGTCGTCGGCGCCGGCCTGGTCAACCACGACGACGCCGACACGATCATCGTCCTGGGCCTGCAGGTGGTGTCGCTCGGCGTGCTGTTCATCAGCGTGCGCAACACCAGGGCGCTGACCGTCAAGCTGCGCCTGGCCCAGGACGAGGTGGCCCGGCTGGCGGCCACGGAGGAGCGGCTGCGCATCGCCCGCGACCTGCACGACCTGCTCGGGCACAGCCTGTCGCTGATCGTGCTCAAGAGCGAGCTGGCCGGACGGCTGTCCGAGGACTCGCCGCAGGCGCACAGGGAGATCACCGACATCGAGACCGTCGCCAGGAAGGCCCTGACGGAGGTGCGGGAGGCCGTCACCGGCTACCGCCAGCGCAGCCTGCCCGAGGAGCTCGACAACGCCAGGACCGTGTTACGCGCGGCGGGCGTGGCGGCCGAGGTGCGGGTCTCGGGGACGCCGCTGCCCGAGCTGCTCGACGGGCTGTTCGGCTGGTCCGTACGCGAGGGCGTCACCAACGTCGTGCGCCACGCGCGGGCCACCCGGTGCGAGATCAGAGTGACGTTCGAGGCCGGACACGCCACCCTGGAGATCATGGACAACGGAACGGGCGGCGACGGGCCCTACGCGATGGGCAGCGGGCTGAGCGGGCTCAACGAGCGGGTGGCGGGTGCGGGCGGCACGGTGGAGGCGGGCCCCGCCAGGGGCGGCGGCCATCACCTGCGGGTGCTGGTGCCGGTCGGGAAGGAGGCGTGCGCGTGATCCGCGTGATGCTGGCGGAGGACCAGGGCATGGTACGCGGCGCGCTGGCATCCCTGCTGGGCCTGGAGCCCGACATCGAGGTGGCCGGCGAGGCCGCCGACGGGGAGGAGGCGGTCGCGGTCGCCGCCGAGGTCCGGCCCGACATCGCGCTGCTGGACATCGAGATGCCCGGCATGGACGGGCTCGCGGCCTGCGCGAGCATCACGCGGCAGGTGCCCGGGTGCCGGGTGATGATCCTGACCACGTTCGGGCGGCCCGGCTACCTGCGTACCGCCATGGAGGCCGGGGCCTCGGCGTTCCTGGTGAAGGACAGCCCGGCCAGGGAGCTGGCCGCGGCCATCCGGCGGGTGCACGCGGGGGAGCGGGTGATCGACCCCGGGCTCGCCGCGGCGGCCCTCAGCGCCGGGCCGAACCCGCTGTCGGCGCGGGAGCGGGACGTGCTGGAGGCGGCGGCGGACGGCTCCACGATCGGCGACATCGCCGGCAAGCTGCACCTGTCGGAGGGGACCGTGCGCAACTACCTGTCCTCGGCCATCCAGAAGACGCACGCCCGCAACCGCATCGAGGCGGTGCAGCGCGCCAAGGCCCAGGGCTGGCTCTGACACCCGGGCTCAGCGGAGCCCGGCCACCGCCTTGACCGCCTGGTCCACCTGCTCGGGGGTGGTCACGATGCTGGTGCCGAAGCGCAGCAGCGGCGGGTCGTACGGCGTCACGCTCGCGATCACCTTGCTGGCGTGCAGCCGGTCGACGGCCTCCATCGGCGCCATCCCCTCGATCGAGCAGCACACGAGGCCCGCCGACAGCTCGGGCGCCCGCGGCGTGGCCAGCGTGACCTGCGGGATCGCGGCCAGGCCGTCCTTGAGCCTGGTGGCCAGCTCCTGCGTGCGCCGCCGCACCCGGTCCTTGCCGATCGCCGTCATGAACCCGAACGCCTGCGACATCGCCCACCGGTGCTCGAACGCCTTGAAACCGCCCGGCGTGACCAGCTCCGCCGTGCTCGCCCCCGGGGAAGCGCCGCCCTGCCACGCCTGGAACGACGCTCCGCTGAAGCTGGCGATGATCGGGGAGACCGCGTCCCAGGCCCTGCCCCACACGATGCCGGTGCCGCGCGGCCCGAACAGCCACTTGTGCGTGCCGCTGGCCAGGAAGTCGCAGCCCAGGTCGCCGGGGCCGTCGGCCATCGCGCCGAACCCGTGCACGCCGTCCACGCACAGCAGCGCCCGGTCGTGCTCGTCGCGGCCCTTGTTCGCCTCGGCGAGCATGTCGGCGATGGCGCGGACGGGCAGGCGCACGCCGGTGCTGGAATGCACCCAAGTGACCGCGACCACCCTGGTACGCGGGCCTAGCCCGGCCTTGATCGCCGCCACCATCCGGCCGGCGTCGGCGCGGGCGGGGTCGTCGTACAGCCTGACCTTGCGCACCTTCGCGCCCGTGCGCTCGGCCAGCAGCCGCAGCCCTTCGTGGGTGGCGAGGAAGTCGTGCTCGGTGGTCAGCACGTCCTGGCCGGGGCGCAGCCTGAGGCCGGAGTAGAGCAGGGCCAGACCCATGGTGGTGCTGTCGGTCAGCGCGACCTCCTCCGCCCTGGCGCCCAGATAGCGGGCCGCGGCCTCGCGTACCGTCTGGTCGGGCGACTGCGCGCCGGGCGGCGTGTACTCGGGGTCGGCGTCCAGCGCGTCGCGGTGCTTGGCGATCGTCTCGCGGACCGGGGCCGGGGCGGGCGCCAGCACGAACGCCGCGAACTGCCCGTAGGCCGGGTCCAGCGCGAACTGGGCCCGCACGGACGCCCAGTCGCCGGGGTCGAACTCAGGCTTCACCGCAGGCGTACTGGTCGTGCACGCGCTTGCCAGCCCCGCCAGCATCCCCGCCCCGAGCAGGGTTCTCCTGTCCATCCGCATGGCTACTTCCTATCCCGGTCGCGCGCCCGCGCCCAGGACCCCCACGCGAGTCGTTCGTCAACTCCTGATCGCGGCGACCTGCCTGATGAGGTCGGAGACGCGGACGATGCCGAGGCAGCGGTTCATCTCGTCGGTGACCACCAGGTCGTCATAGACGCGGGCCGAGTCCCGGCCCGCCGCCTGCATGGCCGCGATCGCCGGGGTCGTCCGCGGCACCGTGCGGGGCGGGTCGGCCAGCCGCTGCGCCGGCTTCGAACCGTGCAGCGCGTGCCCGTACCGGGCCGCGAACGACAGCAGGAACCGGCTGCGGTCGAGGCTGCCAATGGGCCGCTGGAACTCGTCCACCAGGATCACGCTGGTGATCGTCGGCTCGTGCCCGAACGCCTTGACCGCGTCCTCCGCCTTGGCCTCCGCGGGCAGCGTCACCGCCGGGATGAGCAGTTCCTGGACGCGCGGTCCGAGCATGACGGAGATCGGCTCGTCGGTGACCGGGAGCGGCACCCGTACCTTGCCGTCGGGGCCGGGGGCCAGCAGCGGGCCGTGCGCCAGCCGCACGCCGAGGCCGCGGGCCACCGCGACCTGCGGCTCGCGTTCGACGCCGGGGGCGAGCACGTGGGCGCCGATGCCGCGGGCCAGCGTCACCACCGACCGAGCCACCGCGGTCGCGCGATGGTCCCCCGGGATGCGGGTGACCATCTCGGGGTCGAGGGCCAGCAGGTACGGGCTCGTGTCGGCGACCAGGTCCAGGGCCGCGCCGCTCGTGCCCACGTCGGCGAAGCCGAGCAGGTAGCCGATCGTGCGCAGGCCGTCGAGCCCGACCTTGAGCAGCGGCCGGTCCTGTTCCTGGCACGGTCCAGTGAGCAGCAGGATCGCCTCGCGGGGATGCCTGAGGGCTCTTCGGAGCGACTCGTGCAGGGGCGCCAGGGCACCCGCGCCCGCCAGGACGACCCTGACGGGCAGCTCCAGCACCATGGGCAAGGGGGCCGCCTTGAGCGTGCCCGCGGAGTCGACGACGGCCGGGTGGGCGATTACTGCCCCGGTGTCGAGATCCACCATGGGGCTGGTGAGCAGGGAGGACACGTTCAGATGGTGGTGGAGTCACGGGCGTGGCTGAAGGCCCAATCAGCAAAATTTACCGACATTTCGTTTTCCCTCCGGGGAGCGGCGGCTTGGCCGTGGGGAATCTCATTCGGTTAGCCTTCGGGGCATGAGCGCGCGTCCGGCGAGGGGTGGCGGCCGGTGGGTCACGGTGCCGCCGGAGCGCCTGCATCCGTGGATCGACGGGTTCGCGGGGCGTCACGGGCCCTTCACGGCGACCGGCGACGAACGGGTCGTGCGGCTGCTCGCCGACGACGGGGCCCTGGCCGAGCTGCACGTGCCGTTCCCGCCCATGACGCCGCCGGGGCCGCCGCACGTCACCCGGTTCGTCGCGCACGCCCAGGCCGCGCGGCAGGTGGGGGTGTTCCTGGTGCGGCTCGGGGGCTACGCGGCGGGGGTCTTCTCCGGGGCGTCGCTGGTGGCCTCCAAGGTGGGGTCGCGGCTGGTGCAGGGGCGCACGGCGGCGGGCGGGTGGTCGCAGCAGCGCTTCGCCCGACGGCGGCGCAACCAGGCGGCGCAGGCGTACGACGACGCGGTGGAGACGGCGGTACGGGTGCTGACGCCGTACCTGGGGGAGCTGGACGGGGTGGTGCTGGGCGGCGACCGCCGGGCCATGGACGCCCTGCGCGCCGACCGGCGGCTCGCGCCCCTGCTGGCTCTGGAGACCGAACCGTTCCTGGTGGTGCCCGATCCTCGGCTGGCGGTGCTCCGGGACACCCCGGCGTCCTTCCGCGCGGCCCGCATCCGCATCGTCGATCCGTCCTGACCTCATCCCTTCACGCGGCCCCGTGACCGGTTTGAGAGTTTGAGACGATTCAAAAGAATCTTGAATGCCGCTATGATGCGAGAGTTCGCGGAGGACCGTCATCGGCGGTCCATCCGTTGTCCCTGCGCTCACGGCGTACCGCGTCCAGCGGATCGCCGCAGGTGGCGGTAGGGCGCATCCACGGTGGACCGCTTCAAGGCGGCCCGCCGCAGCACCTTCGGTGGGCCGCGTTCAGCGGACCACTGCCCAAGTAGCGGATTATGCATTTCAAGCAGCACGGCCTCGTGAGGATCGATGGCGACCAGGAACATCAAGGAGGTCGCGCAGCTGGCGCGCGTCTCGGTGGGCACGGTGAGCAATGTGCTCAACCGCCCGGAGATCGTGTCCCCCGCCACACGCGAACGCGTCTTCGAAGCGATCAAGAAACTGGGCTTCGTCCGCAATGAGGTGGCCCGCCACCTGCGGGTGGGCCGTAGCCGTACGGTCGGCCTCGTCGTGCTCGACGTCTCCAACCCGTTCTTCGTGGACGTGGCCCAGGGCGCCGAGTCGGTGGCCGACGACCACGACTCGATGGTGGTGCTCTGCAACAGCGCCGGCGACCCCGGCCGCGAGCGCCGCCACCTCGACCAGCTCGAACAGCAGCGCGTCATGGGCATACTGATCACCCCGGTGGAGATGGAGAGCCCCTGGCTGGAGGAGCTGGCCGCCCGCGGCACGCCCGTGGTGCTGGTCGACAGCCCCGCGACCGGCCTGCAGTGCTCGGTGGCGGTCGACGACCGGCTCGGCGGCCAGATCGCCGGCGCCCACCTGATCGAGCGGGGGCACCGGCGGATCATGTTCGTCGGCGGGCCGACGTCCATAAGACAGGTGGCCGACCGGCACGCGGGCATCAGCAGCGCCGTGGCCGCGGCCGACGGCGCGGTCGAGCTGCTGACCTCCACCGCTCCCACGCTGACCGTCGCGGAGGGCCGGGCCGTCGGCGAGCGCGTCGCGGCGCTGCCCGCCGACGAGCGGCCGACGGCGGCGTTCTGCGCGAACGACATGATGGCGCTGGGCTTCTTACAGGCGATGGCCACGCACGGACTGCGCGTGCCCGAGGATCTGGCCATCATCGGGTACGACGACATCGACTTCGCCGCGGCCGCCGCGGTGCCGCTGTCCTCGATCCGGCAGCCCCGTGAGCTGCTCGGACGTACGGCGATCGACCTGCTGCTCGAAGAGGTCGCCGACCCGGAGCAGCATCGGCACCGGCAGGTCATCTTCCAGCCCGACCTGGTGATCCGGGAGTCGAGCGCGTTCGATCGGCGCTCCTGACCCCGGCGCGTCCATGAACCGTTTCATCGCCGGCGGCCGCGCGCCCGCCGGCTCCGTTCGGCGTGCGCACGTTCCCGGCGAGCCGAGCGACCCCTTGAAGGAGCCCCCTTGACCGAGCTCTACCGCAACCCCCTGGCCACCCCCGATGACCTGGCAGGATTCCGCCTGGAGGGGGACGGCGCCACCTCCTTCCCCCAGGGACGCCTGCGCCTGGAGAGCCTCAGACCGCCCTCGGACGGCCAGGCGGCCAACCTGGTGCTCTGGTGTCCCGAGGAGTTCCCCGCCGACGTGCGGATCGAATGGGACTTCTGGCCCGTCCGGGAACCCGGCCTGGCCATCATGTTCTTCCATGCCCGCGGCAGGAACGGCGAGGACCTGTTCGACCCGGGCCTGGCCACCCGCACCGGCCCGTACGACCAGTACCACCACGGCGACATCGACGCCTACCACGTCTCCTATTTCCGCCGGATGTGGGCCTCCGAACGCGCCCTGCACACCTGCAACCTGCGCAAGAGCCACGGGTTCCACCTGGTCGCGCAGGGTCCCGACCCGCTGCCCGCGGTGCTGGACGCCGAGGGCCCGTACGCGATGCGCCTCGAGGTCAGGGCCGGGACGGTCACGTTCTCGGTCAACGATTTGGTCTCGTTCCGCTGGGCGGACGACGGCTCGATCGGCGGTCCCGCCCTGGCCGGAGGCAAGGTCGGGTTCCGGCAGATGGCCCCGCTGATCGGAGAGTACGCAAATCTCCGGGTATCTCGTCATTGACTTTGAGTCGATTCAACACTAATTTCGCACCAACCGCCGTTCACTGGCTTGTAACGGGGCAGGAATCGCGGTGCAACAACCCCACCCCCGAATCCGTGCACATGCCACGAGAGGTGGTGCCGGATGAACCATCCCGCCATGTCTATCAGGCTTCAAGCTGCCTGCTCAGAGCTCGTCTGGGCGGTCCAGCTCAACCTGATGTGGATCGTCTTCACGCTCGCTGGAGGCGTGATCGGCGGGCTCGGGCCCGCCACTGTCGCCGCGTACACGCTGGCTCGGCGGCGGACTCGTAATGAATCGTTTCATGGCTGGGCCGAATTCTGGACCGTCTACCGACGGGAGTTCGTCCGGGCCTCGCTGCTGGTCCTGCCCGTGGCGGCGCTGGCCACCGTCCTGGTCGGCAACTATCTTTACCTCTCCGCTCTCGGGCCCAGCATGGGAGCGTTGCGGATCGCGACCTTCGTGGCGCTCATCGCACTCGCCGGTGTGGGGGCGTACGTGGGACCGCTGTACGCGCACTACGATCTGCCGCTACGGGCCTACTGGCCCAAGGCGGCGCAGCTAGCGCTCCTGCGCCCGGCCTCGTCCGTGCTGTTGCTGCTAGCGCTATCAGCCATCGCCTACGCGACCTCGGCGGCGCCCATCCTCGCGCCGGTGATCAGCTTCGGTGCGTGGATCTATCTCAACACGTGGCTCTGCCAGCGCTTCTTCGCGGAGAACGAGGCGCATCTGCATTCGAAAGGGAACTCATGAGCGCATCCCGTCGTCGCCGGCTTCTGGCCGGTGTGTTAACGCTCACGGCTGCACTCACCGCCTCGGCGTGCTCGGGCGGCGGTGACGCGCCTCAGACCGACCCCAACACGATCACCGTGATGGCCAAGCTGTTCGGCACCGCACCCGACCCGAACGGCGAGATGCAACAGGCGGTCGAGAAGTTCCTCGGCAAGAAGCTCAAAGTCAACTGGGTTCCCAACGCCGAGTACACCGACAAGCTCAACGTCACGTTCGCCTCGGGCAACCTTCCGCAGGTCATGGTCGTCGACCCGCACCTCCCGGGCTTCGTCAAGGCGGCGGAGGCAGGTGCGTTCTGGGACCTGACCGGCAAACTGGACAAGTACCCGAACCTCAAGCCGGCGGACCAGCGCACCGCGCTGAACTCCTCCATCAACGGCAAGATCTACGGCCTCTACCGAATGCGGCCGTCGCTGCGCTCGGCGATGATCATTCGCAAGGACTGGCTGGACAAGCTGGGCCTGAAGCTGCCCGAGACGGTCGACGACCTCTACAACGTCGCCAAGGCGTTCGCCGAGAAGGACCCTGACGGCAACGGCAAGAAGGACACCTACGGCCTGATCATCCCGAAGTGGCCGGGCAACTACGCCAGCGCCAGCCCCTACGACGTGCTGGAGACCTGGTTCGGCGCCCCGAACGGCTGGGGTGAGCGCAACGGCAAGCTCGTCCCGGGGTTCGACACCCCCGAGTTCCTCGAGGCCAACAAGTTCCTCAAGAAGATGGTCAGCGAGGGCCTGGTCAACCCGGACTTCGCCACCCTGGACTCGGCCAAGTGGAACGAGCCGTTCCACCAGAACAAGGGCGGCATGATCATCGACGTGAACATCCGCTCCAGGCAGGTCCTCGACCTGTTCAAGGAGGACGACCCGGAGAAGTACGGCGACAAGGTCGCCATGGTCGGCAACCTCAAGCGCTCGGACGGCCAGAAGTTCTCCTACCCGTTCACCGGCTACGCCGACGTCCTGGCCATCTCCAAGCAGAGCGTGCGGACCGAGCAGGACCTCGACAACGTGCTGAAGACCCTGGACAAGCTGGCCACGAAGGAGGGCCAGGTCCTGCTGCAGAACGGCATCGAGGGCCGCAACTTCAAGGTCGAGGGCGACACCGCCTCGCTGATCAACGAGACCGACCCCAAGGTCCAGATCGTCCAGAAGGACGTGGACAACGCGTTCATCCAGCTCAGCACCAAGGGCACGAACGACATCGGCGGCATCGCCTACGCGCGTACGCCGTCCGGTGAGCCGTACAAGGTGATGCTCAAGCTCCAGAAGGAGCTGATGGACGAGGACCTCAAGACGGCCGTCTTCAACCCGGCGCTGCCGGTGGTTTCGCCCACCGCCGTCTCCCGGGGCGCGCAGATCGACACGATCATCCCGGACGCCCGGATCAAGTTCCTGTCGGGTGAGTTCACCGAGGAGCAGCTCAAGGGCGAGATCAAGCGTTGGTACGACAGCGGCGGCACGCAGGTCGCCACCGAGGTCAACGACCTGGTCTCGAAGCTCGGCAAGACGAACTGACCCCGCCGTGAGGGACCCGGGACGCGCACCCGGGTCCCTTACATGAAAGGAGGCCGCTGTGGCCACCGACCTGGCGCCGCCTCCCACGAAGGCGGCGAGCAAATCCGGGCACCGACGCCCGGGGGCGGGGCTGCGCGCCGTGTTCGGGCGCTACCGCTGGCTCTACCTGATGCTCCTTCCGGGCGTCATCTACTTCGCGCTCTTCAAGTACCTGCCGATGTACGGCGTCACGATCGCCTTCCAGGACTTCCTGCCGTTCCTCGGCTATTCGGGCAGCCCCTGGGTCGGCTTCAAGCACTTCGAGGAACTGCTCTCCGGTCCCGACTTCGGCCGGCTGCTGTTCAACACGCTGTTCCTGGCGCTGCTGCACATGCTCATCGTCTTCCCAGCGCCGATCGTCGTCGCGCTGCTGCTGAACGAGTTGCGGATCAACATCCTCAAGCGCTCGGTCCAGTCGCTGGTCTACATCCCGCACTTCCTGTCCTGGACGATCGTCGCGGCGCTGACATACGTGCTGTTCGCGGCGGACTTCGGCGTTCTCTCCGGGTGGATCCGCGACGTCCTCGGCGACACCTCGAAGATCGACTACATGGCGCAGGAGGACTGGTTCCGGCCGCTGATCATCCTGCAGCAGCTGTGGAAGCTGACTGGCTGGGGCACGATCATCTACCTGGCCGCGCTGGCCGGCGTGGACCCGCAGCTGTACGAGGCGGCGCGCATGGACGGCGCGGGACGCTTCAAGCAGCTCTGGCACGTCACGCTGCCCGCCATCCGCCCCACGGTCGTCGTCATGGCCATCCTGGCCTCCGGCAACCTGCTCGACTCGGGCTTCGAGCAGATCTGGCTGATGACCACCTCGCTGAACCGCTCAGTGGCCGACGTGTTCGACACCTACGTCTACTACTCCGGCATCACCCAGGGCGCGATCAGCTACTCCACCGCCGTCGGCCTGTTCAAGGGCGTGGCCGGCGTCATCCTGATCTTCGGCTCCAACTGGCTGGCCAAGCGTCTCGGCCAGCGGGGACTGTTCTAAGGGGGCCGGGAATGAAGCACAAGAAGCTGAACACCGAATACAGCACTGTCGGCAGCAAGGTGTTCGACGCGATCAACGTCGCCATCCTCGTCGGCCTGGCGCTGATCACGGTTCTGCCGCTGCTGTACGTCCTGGCCGGGTCGTTCGCCGGCGAGTCGGAGATCTCCTCGCGCCCGTTCTTCCTGTGGCCGGAGAAGTTCGTCACGGAGTCGTACGAGTACATCTTCGCCACCGACGCGTTCATCCGCGCCCTGCTGACGACCGTGATCGTGACGGCGGTGGGCACGGTGGTGCAGGTGCTGCTGACCTTCACCATGGCCTACCCCCTGGCCAAGCGCTACCTGCCGGGCCGCGCGCTGGTGCTGAACCTGATCATCTTCACGCTGGTCTTCTCCGGCGGCATGATCCCCACCTATCTGGTGGTGCGCGACCTGGGGCTGCTGGACAGCTACTGGGCGCTGATCCTGCCGCTGGCGATCAACCCGTTCTACCTGATCATCGTGAAGAGCTTCTTCCAGGAGCTGCCGCAGGCCCTGGAGGAGGCGGCGCGCATCGACGGCTGCAACGAGATGGGCGTCTTCTTCAAGATCGTCCTGCCGCTGTCCAAGCCGATCATCGCGACGTTCTCGCTCTTCTACGCGGTCGGCATCTGGAACGACTACATGTCGCCGCTGCTCTACATCACCGACCCGAGCAAGTGGACGCTGCAGATCCTGGTGCGCCAGCTCGTCAGCACCGACGCGGCGAACGCCCTGTCGCAGATGGACCGGACCTGGGTGCCGCCCGAGCAGGGACTGAAGTTCGCGGTCGTGGTGATCGCGACGCTCCCGATCCTGTTCTTCTACCCGTTCCTGCAGAAGCACTTCACCAAGGGCGTCCTGATCGGGGGCGTCAAGGAGTGAGTCGCGCCATCCTCCTGGCCGGTGACTCGACGGTCGCCGCGTGCCCGGCCTGGGAGGCGCCCATGTCCGGGTGGGGGGCTCAGCTCGGCGCGTACGCGGGCGAGCCCGTGCGCAACTTCGCCAAGGGCGGCGCCACCACGGCCGGCCACCGGGCCGAAGGGCTGTGGGCGGCGCTGCTGTGCGAGGTCGTGCCCGGAGACGTGGTCGTGATCCAGTTCGGGCACAACGACCAGAAGGATCCCGCGATCCCGTACCAGGACAACCTGCGCGCCTTCGTCGAGGAGGCGCGCGGGGCGGGGGCGTCGGCGGTGTTGTGCACGCCGGTGCAGCGGCGCCGGTTCGGCGGGGACCGGCTGGTGCCCACGCACGGCGACTACCCCGACCTGGTGCGGGCGCTGGCCGCCGCCGAGGGCGTGCCGCTGATCGACCTGACCGCCGCCACCACCGAGCTGTACGAACGGCTCGGCCCCGACGGCTCCAGGAGCCTGTTCACGCACTTCAAGCCGGGGGAGCACCCGCTCTACCCCGACGGGGTGGCCGACGACACCCACTTCAGCTTCCGCGGCGCCGACGAGGTGGCCGCGATCGTCGCCGAACGACTGAAGGAGATCCGATGACGGCACTTCGCTGGCTGGACCGACCGGGGGAGCAGGGGGTGACCTGGGGGGTTCCGTGGCCGCGCGGCGCGGTCAAGCGGGATGCGCCGTTCGCGCTGGCCGACCCGGAGGGCCGCGAGGTGCCCGTGCAGAGCTGGGTGACCGCCACCTGGCCCGACGGCTCGGTCAAGTGGTCGGCCCACGCGATCGGCGCGCGGCCCGCGGAGCTGTCGTACCGGATCGAGGCCGGACGCGAGCCCGCCGCGGCCGCCACCCCTGTCACCGTGGCCCGCCGGGACGGCGTGCTGACCGTGAGCACCGGCGTGGTCACCTGGACGATCGAGGAGTCCGGCGGCACGCTGGCCCGCTCGATCTCGCGCGGGAGCCGCGAGATCGCCAGGGACGTGCGCCTGGTCAGCCTCCGCCAGAGCGGGCCCACGCCGGACGACGGCGGCCCGGTGGCCCGTTCGCGGGCCACGGGGCAGGTCGAGACGGTCACGGTCGAGCAGGACGGGCCCGTGCGCGCGGTCGTCCGGCTGGAGGGCCGGCACGGCGACTGGCTGCCGTTCACCGTGCGCCTGTACTTCCACGCGGGCGCCGAGCAGGTGCGGATCATGCACACGTTCGTCTGGGACGGCGACCCCGAGCGCGACTTCCTGGCCGGGCTCGGGCTGAGCGCCGACGTGGTCATGCGGGACGAGCCGCACGACCGGCACGTGCGCCTGGCGGGCAGCGGCGGCTTCCTCACCGAGGCGGTGCGCGGGCTGACCGGCCTACGCCGCGACCCCGGCGAGCCCGTACGGCGGGCGCAGGTCGAGGGCCGGCCGGTCGGCGAGATCGCCCCCGAGGTCGCCAACCGGTTGCACCTCATCCCCACCTGGAACGACTACACCCTCGACCAGAGCTCCGCCGACGGCTTCACGCTGCGCAAGCGCACCGCCGAGGGCCACTCCTGGGTGACGATCCCCTCCGGCACCCGCTCGGCCGGCTACGGTTACGTCGGCGGCGCCGGCGGCGGCCTCGGCTTCGGGCTGCGCGACTTCTGGCGCCTGCACCCCACCCGCCTCGACGTCAGGAACGCGGCCACCGACCTGGCCACCGTGACCGCCTGGCTGTGGTCGCCGTCCGCGCCCGCCATGGACCTGCGCTTCTACCACGACGGCATGGGCCAGGACACCTTCGCCGAGCAGCTCGAGGGCCTGGAGATCACCTACGAGGACTACGAGCCCGGCTTCGGCGACGCCCACGGCGTGGCGCGCACGCACGAGCTGACCCTGCGCGCCTACGAGGCCACGCCGTCCGCGCAGGACCTGTCCCGGCACGCGACCGCGATGAACCAGCCGGGGCTGCTGGCCGTGTCCCCCGAGCGGATGCGCGAGGCGGGCGTCTTCGGCGTCTGGGAGCTGCCCGACCGCTCGACGCCGGCCCACGCCGAGATCGAGGACCGGCTGGACTTCCTGTTCGACCTGTACGTGCGCGAGCGCGAGCAGCGCAGGTGGTACGGGTTCTGGGACTACGGCGATGTCATGCACACCTACGACCCGGACCGCCACACCTGGCGCTACGACGTGGGCGGCTACGCCTGGGACAACTCCGAGCTCTCGCCCGACCTGTGGCTGTGGCTGCAGTACCTGCGCACGGGCCGGCCGGACGTCTTCCGCTTCGCCGAGTCGATGACCCGCCACACCGGCGAGGTCGACGTCTATCACGCGGGCCGCTGGAAGGGCCTGGGCAGCAGGCACAACGTGCAGCACTGGGGGTGCAGCTGCAAGCAGCTGCGCATCTCCAACGCCGCCTACCGCCGCTTCTACTACTACCTGACCGCCGACGAGCGCACGGGCGACCTGATGGACGAGCTGAGCGTCCCCGAGGAGACGTTCACCGTCATCGACCCCCAGCGCAAGGTGCGCGAGGACGTCTACACGCCGGACCCGTCGGCGCTGTCGGTCGGCCTCGGCACCGACTGGGGATCGCTCGCGGCCGCGTGGCTGACCCGGTGGGAGCGCTACGGCGACGAGCGGGCCAGAGACCGGTTGCTGGGCACGATGGCCGACATCGGCGCGCTGCCGAACGGCTTCCTGACCGGCGAGGCCCGGCTGGACCTGGCGACCGGGCGGTTCGACACCTCCCGGGACAAGGTCTCCGTCTCGCACCTGTCGTCGCTGTTCGGGCTGCCGGAGATGTGCGCCGAGCTGATCGGGCTGGACCTGGACGTGCCCGGGTTCGAGCAGGCGTGGCTGCAGTACTGCCGCCTCTACCTCGCGCCGCCCGAGCAGCAGGAGGCGGAGGTGGGGGAGCGGCTGAGCGGGATCTCGCTGATCCAGGCGCACAGCAGGCTCACCGCGTACGCGGCCGCCCGCACGGGCGACGCCGGCCTGGCCGCCTGGGCGTGGCGCAAGTTCTCCCTGGACGAGGGGGACCAGCTCAACAGCAACCCGATGCAGCGGGAGAAGGACTGGCGCCTGAACCTGGTGGACGGGCCGCACGTGCTGTCCCCGGTGCACGAGGCGGCCTTCGTCAGCACCAACGGCGCCGCCCAGTACGGACTGGCCGCCATCCACAACCTCGCCCTGATCGGAGCGCAGCTGAGGGAGTCATAACCGAACCGTATGATGTACGGTACGCTGTACGGAACCCGGAAATGTCGGGGCGGCGCTGTACGCTGTCCCGGCTTTCCCCTATGGCAACAAATCCCAAGATGGAAGGGTTCCGTGGTTTCCAGCCAGGCCAGCGCCGTTCACCGCGATCACACCGCCGCCGACAGCCACGACCTCATCCAGGTCCGCGGCGCGCGGGAGAACAACCTCAAGGGCGTCTCCCTCGATCTCCCCAAGCGCCGCCTCACCGTCTTCACCGGGGTGTCCGGCTCCGGCAAGTCGTCGCTCGTCTTCGACACGATCGCCGCGGAGTCGCGCCGGCTGATCGACGAGACGTACACGTCGTTCATCCAGTCGTTCATGCCGAGCCTGGCCCGCCCCGACGTGGACGCGCTGCACAACCTGAGCGCGGCCATCATCGTCGACCAGGAGCGGATGGGCGCCAACGCCCGCTCCACCGTGGGCACGGCCACCGACGCGCACACGATGCTGCGGATCATGTTCAGCCGCATCGGCGAGCCCCACGTCGGCGGGGCCGGCGCCTTCAGCTTCAACCTGGCCGAGGGCATGTGCCCCGAGTGCGAAGGGCTGGGCAAGGCGTCCACCATCGACGTCGACGCCCTGGTCGACCGCGAGCTGTCGCTCAACGACGGGGCGATCAAGGTCCCGGGATACCCGGTGGACAGCTGGCAGTGGCAGGTCATCGCGGGGTCCGGGCTGTTCGACCCGGCCGTCAAGCTGAAGGACTTCACGCCCGAGCAGTGGGAGGACTTCCTGCACAAGCCCCCCACCAAGCTCAAGTACGGCACCAACAACTTCACCTACGAGGGCCTGGCCGGCAAGGTCCGGCGGACCCTGCTGGGCAAGGACCGGGAGTCGATGCAGCCCTCGGCGCGGGCGTTCGCCGACCGGGCGCTCAAGCTCACCCTCTGCCCGTCCTGCGGCGGCTCCCGGCTGAACGAGGCCGCCCGGTCCGCCCGGATCGCCGGCCGCAACATCGCCGAGTGCGCGGCCATGCAGATCAACGACCTGGCCGACTTCGTCCGCGGCATCGGCAACCCCGCCGTGGGCCCGGTGCTGGACGGGCTGCGCTCGACGCTCGAGTCCCTCGTCGAGATCGGCCTGGGCTACCTGAGCCTCGACCGCGAGTCGTCCACGCTGTCCGGCGGCGAGGCGCAGCGGGTCAAGATGGTGCGCCACCTCAACTCCAGCCTGACCGACGTCACGTACGTCTTCGACGAGCCCACGGCCGGGCTGCACCCGCACGACATCCAGCGCATGAACAACCTGCTGCTCCAGCTGCGCGACAAGGGCAACACGGTGCTCGTCGTCGAGCACAAGCCGGAGACGATCGCCATCGCCGACCACGTGGTGGACCTCGGCCCCGGCGCGGGCACGGCAGGCGGGAGCCTGTGCTATGACGGCGACCTCGACGGGCTGCGCGCCTCCGGCACGCTGACCGGCCGCTACCTCGACCACCGGGTGCGCCTGCGCGACGACGTCCGCAAGCCGGCCGGTCACCTGTCGATCACGGGCGCCACGCTGCACAACCTCAAGGACGTGAGCGTGGAGGTCCCGCTCGGCGTGCTGACCGTGGTCACCGGCGTGGCCGGGTCGGGCAAGAGCTCCCTCATCCACGGCTACATCGCCGGGCGCGAGGGCGTGGTGGTGGCCGACCAGTCGCCGATCCGCGGCTCGCGCCGGAGCAACCCGGCCACCTACACCGGTCTGCTCGACCCGATCCGCGCCGCGTTCGCCAAGGCCAACGGCGTCAAGCCCGGCCTGTTCAGCGCCAACTCCGAGGGCGCCTGCCCGGCCTGCAAGGGCATCGGCCTGATCTACACCGACCTGGCCATGATGGCCGGCGTGGCGTCGGTGTGCGAGGAGTGCGAGGGCCGGCGGTTCACGCCGGAGGTGCTGACGTACACGCTGCGCGGCAAGAACATCGGCGAGGTGCTCGACATGTCGGTGGCCGAGGCCCGCGACTTCCTGACCGAGCGGCAGGCCCGCACGATCCTCGACCGCCTGGTGGCCGTCGGGCTCGGCTACGTGGGCCTGGGCCAGCCGCTCACCACGCTGTCGGGCGGCGAGCGGCAGCGGCTCAAGCTGGCCATCAACATGGCCAAGAGCGGCACCACGTACGTGCTGGACGAGCCCACCACGGGCCTGCACCTGGCCGACGTGGACCAGCTCCTGGCCCTGCTCGACCGCCTGGTGGAGGACGGCAACACGGTCATCGTGATCGAGCACCACCAGGCCGTCATGGCGCACGCCGACTGGATCATCGACATCGGCCCGGGGGCCGGTCACGACGGCGGCCAGGTCGTCTTCTCCGGCACCCCCGGCGAGCTGGTCGCCGACGGCACCTCGCTCACCGCGATCCACCTGCGCGACTACGTGAGCAGGAGCTGACCGTTCCGCGCTCCTGGAGCCCGCCCCAGGCCCTTCAGACGGCCAGGCGGGCCAGGACGCGGGCGAACTCCGGCGGCGGCGCCACCACGAGCCTGGTCTGCCCGTCCTGGGCGACGATGTCGGCCCTGATGAGCGTCAGCCGCTCCTCGTGCCACCAGTAGACCTGCGAGCTCAGCCCGTCCGTACGCGCCGCGTGCACCCGCAGCCGCTCGATGGCGCGTACCACGCCGATCCCGTCCACCGGGTGCACGAGCAGCGTGTACGGATCGGGCAGCACCACGAGCACCCCGTCGGAGGGCACGGGGAGGTAGTCGCCCAGCCACCGCAGGTGCGTGGCGGCCGCCGGGGTCATGGCGGTCAGCCGCGTCACCGGCGTGCCGGACAGCAGGATCGTCTCCAGCTCCAGCCGCTCCTCGCGGCGGACGTTGGAGACGGCCAGGTCGATCGCCTTCGCGGCGGCCACGGGCCAGCACCCGGCCTGTTCGGGCCGCACCGGCCGGGAGCCCGCGAAGAGCAGCTCCACCAGGTCGGCGTTGAGGTGGCGGCCCACCACGCGGGTCAGGTCGGGCACCGCGTCCACGGCGTCCACGCGGGTGCGCAGCAGCGGGCGGGCCTGCTCCAGGTCGCACACGTCCAGCCGCTCGCCCGCGGTGGCCACGGCGTGCGCGAGGTGCTCGGAGACCAGCATGGGCCAGTCCTCCCTGGCCCGGCGGCCCGCCTCGCGGCGCAGCCCGGTGAGCCTGACGACCAGCTCCATGTCGCCTCTGAGCGTCACGGAGCCGCCGTCCTTGGCGAACTCGAAGGAGTATCCGAGGGATTCCGCGACGAGCGAGAGCAGCGAGTCCAGGTCGACATCCTCGACCGGCCGGCGCGAGGGCCGGCGGTCACGCTTGAACAAGCTCACGCGCCGTGTCCCTTTCTGTCGGATTCGTCCCTCCTACCTTGCCTGCCCCTCATCACTGACGATGCCCGCTAGCGAGCACGATTCGGTATCGATAACCCCAAGTCTCCCCAGCCACACGCTCATCTGGGGCGACCCGTGCCCCACCGGAAGCCCTGCCAGGACGGGCACTCCGAGCCTCCCGAGCCGGTCCTCGAGCACCGCGTACGGGTCACCGCAGTCGACCCACGAGCCGAGCGCGATCCCGCGCACCCCGTCGAACGCCCCCGCCTGCAGGAGCTGGGTGAGCATGCGGTCGATCCGGTACGGCTCCTCCCCGATGTCCTCCAGGAACGCGATCCTGCCCGCGAACGACGGCTGCCACCGGGTCCCGCACATCGAGGCCAGCAACGACAGGTTGCCCCCGGCCAGCACCCCCTCGGCCAGCCCCGGCACCAGCACCCGCTCGCCCCGGACGCTCTGGGGCGCCCCGAACAGCGCCGCCCGCAGGCTGTCCCACGTGCGCGGCTCGGGCCCCTCCTCGGAGGCCAGCACGTCGCAGGCCGCCATCGGCCCGTGCAGCGTGGGCACGCCCAGCTCGATGGCGAACGCGTTGTGCAGCGCCGTGATGTCGCTCGACCCCAGCAGGACCTTGGGGCCGGCGGCCCGCATGGCGTCCCAGTCGAGCAGGTCGAGGAGCCGGGCGGCGCCGTACCCGCCGCGGCAGCAGAACACCGCAGAGACGGCCGGGTCGCACCAGGCGGACTGCAGGTCGGCGGCCCGGGCGGCGTCGTCGCCCGCCAGGTAGTCGAGCGGCTGACGGTCGAGCGCGTGCGCGCCCACCACCACCTTCAGCCCGAGGCCCTCCAGTCGCTCCACGCCACGCCTCAGCAGCGCCGCGCTGGGCGGCCCCGACGGTGAGACGACGGCGACGGTGTCACCGGGTCGCATGGATCAACTCCTCCTTTGGCTCGTACACGTGGCAAACGGTGTCACACTTACCTCTCGTATGCGACTTCCGCCCCACATCCTCGTGGTCAACGGCATCAAGGTCCGCCGGCCGGTCTTCCTGATCGGAGCGCCGCATTCCGGTACGGACCTGCTGGCCCGCGCCCTGAAACGATCCCCCGGCTTCCATGTGACCATGGGCCGCGCGAGTGTGGCGCACGTGGTGTACGCCTTCGCCCGCAAGCCGTCCATCGGCCAGACCTCAGGCGCCGTGCGCGTCATGCGCGACGCGCTCGCCGAGTCGTGGCAGGTGCTGCCCCGGTCGTGCGGCCAGTGCGCCGTGTCGTGCCGCGAGGCGGGCGGCGTCACAGGGACCGGTCCCTGTGTCTCGGCCGGCGACATCACCAGGTTCGGCGACGGCAGCCCCGACCTGCTCTACAGCGCCGGCGTGCTGCTCCAGGCGTTCCCCGACGCGCGGTTCGTGCAGCTCATCCGCGACGGCAGGGACGTGGTGGCCGGCATGCTGGACGACCCCGCGTGCCTGGCCTGGTTCAAGCCGGCCATGCTGACGGAGCAGACCGAGTTCCCCAATCCGTTCCTGGGCGTCAACAAGGACGAGCACCTCGAGCGCTGGAAGGGCATGCCGGCGGCGGGCAAGAGCGCCCTGCGCTGGCGCAGCGCCGTGCGCATGAGCGCCGAGCTGCGCAGGACGCTGCCCGAGGAGCAGCTCCTGACGCTGCGCTACGAGGACCTGGTGCACAAGCCGGCGCCGTCGGTCGCCACGCTCGCGGAGTTCCTGGAGACGCGGGTGTCCAAGGTCGTCCTGTACGACACCGGCGTCCCCAGGGTCGGCGCCTGGCGCGCCAAGCTCCGGGGACCCGATCTGGAGCTGGTGGAGAAGGTGGCCAGGGAGGAGCTCAACCGCCTGGGCTACCTGAAGAGGTGAACTGGGTGCGGTAGAGCTCGGAGTAGAGCCCGCCGCGCTCCAGCAGCTCCTCGTGGCGGCCCCGCTCGGCGATGCGGCCCTCGTGGATCACCAGGATCTCGTCGGCCTCCCTGATCGTCGAGAGCCGGTGCGCGATCACCAGCGAGGTGCGGCCCTCCAGCGCGGTCTTCAACGCCACCTGCACGGCCGCCTCGGACTCCGAGTCGAGGTGGGCGGTGGCCTCGTCGAGCACGACCACGCGCGGCGCCTTGAGCAGCAGCCGGGCCAGCGCCAGGCGCTGCTTCTCGCCGCCCGACAGCCGGTAGCCGCGGTCGCCCACGACGGTGTCGAGCTGCTCGGGCAGGCCCTCCACGAGGTCGCCGATCTGCGCGGCCCTGAGAGCTTCCCAGATCTCCTCGTCGCTCGCCTCCGGCCTGGCATAGCGGAGGTTGGCCCCGATCGTGTCATGGAAGAGATGAGCGTCCTGCATGACCACTCCGACGGTGTCGCGCAGGGAGTCGAGGGTGGCTTCGCGCACGTCGAGCCCGTTGATGCGGACCGCGCCCTCGTTGACGTCGTACAGGCGGGACACCAGTGACGTGATGGTCGTCTTGCCCGCGCCCGAGTGGCCGACCAGGGCGACCAGCCGGCCCGGCGCGGCCGTGAACGAGATGCCCTTGAGCACGGGGTACGACGGGCCGCTGTCCTGCCTGGCGACCGACTCCAGCGAGGCCAGCGAGACCTCCTCGGCGGCCGGGTAGCGGAAGCGCACGTCGTCGAACTCGATCGTGACCGGCCCGCCGGGGATCGGCTCGGCGCCGGGCCGCTCGGCCACCATGGGCTTGAGGTCGAGGATCTCGAAGACGCGGTCGAAGCTCACGAGCGCGGTCATCACGTCGACGTGCACGTTCGACAGGGACGTGAGGGGGCCGTACAGGCGCATCAGCAGGGCGGTCAGGGCCACCAGCGTGCCCAGCTCGAAGACGCCGGACACGGACAGGACGCCGCCGATGCCGTACACCAGGGCGGTGGCCAGCGCGGCGACGAGCCCGAGCGCGACCCGGAAGACGGTGCCGTACATGCCGACCGTCACGCCCACGTCGCGCACCCGGGCCGCCCTGCGGCCGAACACCTCCGCGTCGTCCTCCGGGCGGCCGTAGAGCTTGGCCACCATGGCGCCCGCCACGTTGAACCGCTCGGTCGTCACAGAGCTCATCTCGGCGTCGAGCTGCATCTGCTCGCGCGTCAGCGCCGACATGCGCCGCCCGACGAACTTGGCGGGCACGATGAAGATCGGCAGCAGCACCAGCGCGACCAGCGTCACCTGCCACGACAGCGCCAGCATCGCGCCCAGCACCAGGACCAGGCTGACCACGTTGGAGACCACCGACGACAGGGTGCTCGTCAGCGCCCGCTGCGCGCCGATCACGTCGGTGTTGAGCCTGCTGACCAGCGCGCCGGTCTGGGCCCGCATGAAGAACGCCACCGGCATGCGCTGCACGTGGTCGAACACCTCGGTGCGCAGGTCGTAGATCAGCCCTTCGCCGATGCGCGCCGAGAACCACCGCTGCACCAGCGTCAGCCCGGCGTCCACCAGCGCCAGCGCGCCGATCGTCACCGCCAGCCCGACCACGACGCCCGGCCGCCTGGCCAGGATGCCGTCGTCGATGATCGCCTTCATCAGCAGCGGGTTGGCGATCACGATGACCGCGCCCGCCACGACGAGCAGCAGGAACGCGACAATGTGCGTCCTGTACGGCTTGGCGTAGCGCGCGATGCGCCGCACGGTGCCGGGCCGCAGCCGCTGCTTGGTCACCGAGCCGTCGCGCCGCAGGGACGCCATAACGTTGGGGCCGAAACCCCCTCCCATCATCGCCATCCGGGGGATCCCTCCTTCTCCACGGGAGAGAGCACCGCCGGCGCGCCCGGCGATTCCCCCGTCCGCTCAGCGCGAAACCCACCGGCGCCGCCGCCCCTCCCAACCTACCGCCCACCCGCGTGACCAGGGCGCTCGCCGTCGTCGCCATGTCCGTCCTTCGGGGAGCATGAGGACGCGAGGCGGTCCTGGGTTCGCCTCGGACGCCCGGATGGGGCAGCGGTGGCGGGCGGCCGTCCGGGGAAAGCCCGCGAGGGCCCCCCGCCTCCGAGGGGCGGCCGTCCGATGGGTCAGGCGAAGAGGGCCTTGATGCGGGCCGCCTGTTCGATCCGCTCGGCCGCACGCTGCTCCTCCAGGGAGCGGCCCTGCGCCCCCTGGAGGAGTCGCTTCGTCGCGATCGCCGCGTCCCGGTTGACGGCCAGCAGCTCCGCGACCTTGTCTCGTACGGCTTGATCCAGGTCGCCCCGAGCGACCACTTTCTCCGCGAGGCCGATGCGCATGGCCTCGTCCGCGTGCACGGTCCTGGCGGTCAGGCAGATGTCGATCGCCTTGGCCAGGCCCACCAGCTCGACCAGGGGCTTGGTCCCCGTCAGGTCGGGCACCAGGCCCAGTGCGGGCTCTTTCATGCAGAAGGAAACATCATCGGCCACGATCCGCAGGTCACAGGAGAGCGCGAGTTGGAACCCCGCACCGATCGCGTACCCCTGCACTGCGGCGATGGAAACGATCTCCGGGCGGCGCAGCCACAGGAACCCCGCCTGTGCCTGGCTGATGCGCTGCTCGAAGGTTGCGTCGTCGCTCTTGGCCGCCGAGCTGAACGAGCCCTGTCCGGGCACCCCCTCAGGTGTGAACATCCGCAGGTCGATCCCTGCCGAGAAGGACGGTCCCTCACCTTTCACGACGACTACGCGCACCTGCTCGGGCAGGCTCTCGCCGATCCGAGCCAGCGCCGACCATGTCGCGAACGTCTGCGCGTTCCGCTTTTCCGGCCGGTCCAGCGTGATCGTCGCTATCTCACCGTCCACCTCGAGACGAACTCCGTGCTCCGCCGTGACGGAGACCTCGTCCGCATTCCCCCCGCGCTGTCGCGCCTGTGCTGCCGCCATCGCCCGCTCCCTCCAGTCCTGGTCGCGCAAGGAGTGCGCGCCCAGTGTGCTGACCGTCGCGCCCGAGCCTACAGAACATGGTTCTGGCCCGGGCGCGACGGTATGGCTGACTAGGGACGGGCGGCTGCGGTCGCACGTTCCGAGGCGGCCGTCAGCGCTTGGACTTGCCTCGGGTCGCCCCGCCGCGCCCGCGCAGAGTCACGCCGGACTCGCTCAGGATGCGGTGGATGAACCCGTAAGACCGACCGGTCGAAGCGGCCAGGGCGCGAATGCTCTCGCCCGCGGCGTAGCGCTTCTTGAGATCGCCGGCCAGTTTTTCCCGGTCGGCCCCGGTGACCCGGGTGCCCTTCTTCAGTGTCTCGGCCACGAGTACCTCCTGTAGTGCCGGACTTCCGCAGCGTTACTCCGCCATGATCAGTCATTTCAGCGGGATCGGCTACCTACTCCACGGGAAAAGATCCGTACCCACTCAAATTAAGATCAGGCAAGTGCCACAAGATCGGAAAATTCGTCGCTCCATGCGTCTTCAGTTCCGTCCGGTAGCAAGATCACCCTATCCGGTGACAGGGCGTCAACGGCACCCTCGTCATGTGTGACTAGGACGATTGCTCCTGAATAGGACCTCAGAGCATTGAGAACCTGCTCGCGGCTGACCGGGTCGAGGTTGTTCGTGGGCTCGTCGAGAAGGAGGACATTGGCGCTCGACAGCACGAGGATCGCCAGCGCCAGCCGGGTCTTCTCGCCGCCGGACAGCACCCCGGCGGGCTTGTCGACGTCGTCGCCCGTGAAGAGGAACGAGCCGAGCACCTTGCGCAGCTCGGTGTCGGTGAACTGGCCCCCGGCCGACTGCATGTTCTCCAGCAGGGTGCGGCCGGCGTCGAGGGTCTCGTGCTCCTGGGCGTAGTAGCCGACCTTGAGGCCGTGGCCGGGCCGGATCTCGCCCGTGTCGGGAGTCTCGATGTTGCCGAGAATCCGCAGCAGCGTGGTCTTTCCGGCGCCGTTCAGGCCGAGGATGACGACCCTGTGACCTCGGTCGATGGCCACGCTGACGTCGGTGAAGACCTCCAGCGAGCCGTACGACTTGGACAGCCCCTCGGCCGTGAGCGGGGTGCGCCCGCACGGCTGCGGCTCGGGGAAGCGCAACCGCGCCACTTTGTCGCTTTGGCGCTCTTCCTCGGTGCCTGACAGCAACCGGTGCGCACGCCGCATCATGTCCTGCGCGGCCTTGGCCTTGGTGGCCTTGGCGCGCATCTTGTCGGCCTGCGCGAGCAGCGCACCTGCCTGTTTCTCGGCGTTGGCGCGCTCGCGCTTCCTGCGCTTCTCGTCGGTCTCGCGCTGGGCGAGGTAGGCCTTCCAGCCGACGTTGTAGTGATCGATCACCGAGCGGTTGGCGTCCAGGTGCAGGACCTTGTTGACCGTCGCTTCAAGAAGACCGACGTCGTGGCTGATGATCACCAAGCCGCCTTGATGCGAACGCAAAAAATCACGAAGCCACCCGATTGAGTCGGCATCTAGGTGGTTTGTCGGCTCGTCGAGAAGGAGAGTTTCCGCCCCGCTGAAAAGAATTCGCGCCAATTCCACGCGCCTGCGCTGACCGCCGGAAAGCGTTTGCAACGGCTGTGACAGCACGCGATCGGGCAGCCCGAGGCTGGAGGCGATGGACGCGGCCTCCGACTCGGCCGCGTATCCGCCCAGCACGTGCATCTGGTCCTCGAGCCTGCCGTACTTCCTGACGGCCTTCTCGCGGGTGCGGTCGTCGGCGGAGGACATGCCGAGCTCGGCCTCGCGCAGCTTGCGCATGACCTCGTCGAGACCGCGCGCCGACAGGATGCGGTCGCGGGCGAGCACCTCCAGGTCGCCGGTGCGCGGGTCCTGGGGGAGGTAGCCGACGCTGCCGCTGGTGGTGACGGCGCCGCTGGCGGGCAGGCCCTCGCCCGCCAGCACCTTGGTGAGGGTCGTCTTGCCCGCGCCGTTGCGCCCGACGAGCCCGATCTTGTCGCCCGGGTTGACCCGGAACGACGCTTTTTCGATAAGCAGCCGCGCGCCCGCGCGCAGCTCTATGTCACTGGCGATGATCATGTTGGCGGAACACTCCCGAGCTAGGAAACGGAGGATTGAGGCGTGCGACGCCAGATCAATCGGGAGTATGCATACGGATCAGTGTAGGCTGTTCGGACCCACGCGTCGGCAGCTCGGCTCCCCGCCGTGGGCAGGGCGCCTGATCGCGAAGGCTTCGTCCCGCGCTCATCTCGCGTACGCCCGGCCGTCCCCGTCATGCCAGATCTTGTCGCGTGTGAACAAGAAGAGATGGCTCGCGGTCCTTGCGGCGGCAGCGGTGACCCTGACGGCCACGCCCGAGGCGGCGCTCGCCGACGGGCGGCGCGCGTTCGACCTCCAGGCGCACCGGGGCGGGCTCGGGCTCGTGGTGGAGAGCACCCTGCCCGGGTTCGCGAACGCGCTGGAGCTCGGCGTCGGCACGCTGGAGCTCGACGTGCAGATCACCGAGGACGGCCAGGCCGTCGTCACGCATGACAGGCGGATCAGCAACAGGAAGTGCCGCGACACGGCGCCCGCCGTGCCCGGGGACCCCGAGTTCCCGTACGTCGGCAAGTACATCAACACGCTCACCCTCCAGCAGGTCAGGACCATGGACTGCGGGTCGCTGACGCTGGCGGAGTTCCCGGGGCAGCGGGCGGTGCCCGGGGCGCCGATGACGATGCTGCGCGAGGTGTTCGACCTCGTACGCCGGTACCGGGCGTGGGGCGTGAAGCTCAACGTCGAGACCAAGGTGGAGGCCGGGGCGCCGAGCGAGACGGCGCCCAGGGAGCAGTTCGTCCAGGTGACGCTGGACGAGATCCGGCGCGCCGGGATGCTGCGGCAGGTCACGATCCAGAGCTTCGACTGGGGCGCCCTGATGCGGATGCGGGAGCTGGAGCCGCGGCTGCCGCTCGTCGCGCTCACCAACCGCGACTTCCTGCAGACCGGACAGCCGGGCGCCTCGCCCTGGCTGGGCGGCATCGACATCGACGACTTCGGCGGCGACCCGCTCAAGGCGGTCAAGTCGTTCGGGGCGGACGCGTTCTCGCCGGTGCACGGGTTCCCGCAGAACGGCAAGGTGACCGACCCCGGCTACCAGGCGTACGTCACCAAGGACATGGTCGACCAGGCGCACGCCCTCGGCCTCAAGGTGATCCCGTGGACGATCGACGACGGGCCGACGCTGAACAAGCTCATCGACGACGGCGTGGACGGCATCATCACCGACTACCCCGACCGGCTGCGGCAGATCATGGCCGAGCGCGGGTTCAAGCTGCCCAAGCGCTACCGGCTCCACCGGCGGTAGCGGGGCCCGCCCGGGCCCCGGCGGAGCGCTGCCGGGGCCCGGGTGGAATCTCAGGCCGACAGCGGGTTGACGTGCCGGTGGTGGACCCCGATGACGGGGATCTCGTGCAGGCTGCCGGAGTACAGGAACTGCGTCATGCCGATGAGCAGCCGCCGCACGTCGTCCTGCGGCCGCACGACCAGGCGGATGAACTGGCTGGTCGTGCCCAGCTTGTTGCCGCACTCGCGCACGTACACGCCGTGCTCGGAGAGCAGGTGGTCGCGCAGTCCCACACCGTCGTAGCCGGGCGGCAGCTTGATCAGCAGGAAGTTGCCCTGCGACGCGAACACCGACAGCCCCGGCATGGTGCTGAGCTGCTGGAACATGGCCCGCCTGTCCGCGCCCACCAGCCTGAGGCTGTTGTGGTACTCGCCCATGAACTGCCGCATCATGAACACGATGACCTCGGCGAACGAGTTGAGGTTCCACTTGGGCAGCGCGTCGCGCACCCGCCCGGCCAGCGCCGGGTTGGCGACCATGTAGCCGAACCGGATGCCGTGCAGGCCGAAGTTCTTGCCCAGGCTGCGCAGCACGATCACGTTCGGCCGGACCGCCGCCTCCGCCGCCAGCCCCGCGTCCGGCTCGCAGTCCACGAAGTCGCCGAACGACTCGTCCACGATCACCAGGTCGAGGTCGATGAGCTCGTCCAGCAGCTGCAGGACCTCGTGCTTGGGCAGGTAGCCGCCGTCGGGGTTGTTCGGGTTGCAGATCACCGCGACCCGGGAGCCGCGCATGCGGATGAACGAGACGTAGTCCTGCACGTCGAGGGTGAAGTTGCGGCTCTCCAGCAGCGGGTACATGTCCACCCGCTTGCCCGTCTCCAGCGGCTGGTCGGTCCAGCGCCCGAAGGTCGGGATGGGCACCGCGAGGCTCTCGCGCACCAGCAGGTGATCGATCCAGGTGATCAACTCGGTCGACCCGTTGCCCATGGCGACCGTCTTCGGGTGGAGGCCGAGCGTGGCGCAGAGCTCCGCGGTGATCGTGCCCGCGTCGCTCGGATAGAACTTGAGAATCGTCTCCAGGTTTCTCCCGAGATGCTCGAAGATCTCCGGGGTCGGGAAATATGGGTTGCACGGGATGCAGAAGTCAACCGGCGCGCGCTCTCCTGACGAGGCACGCATCAACGAAAAATACGACGGGCTGTGAGCCTGTGCCCGCAAGAGGCTGAGCTCCACGACACCTCCATGGACATGTCCGATGTGTGTAGGTACGCGTGGGTGGAGCGACCGGTTCATGACGGTGCGCGAGCCGGCTCCCGGCAGGTCAGGACTCGGACCGGCGTAGCGTGAGGATCGCGATGTCGTCGCGCGGCGCGGTCCTGGTGAACGCGCGGAGGTCCTCGCCGAGCGCCTGGGCGAGCCGGTCGGGAGGGTCGGGGGCCCAGCCCTCCAGGCGCTCCTCCAGCGGATAGAAGGCGCCGCGGGGGTCGCGGGCCTCGGTGACGCCGTCGGTGCACAGCACCAGCGCCGCGCCGGGCGGGAACGCGAACCGCGCGCCGCCGCGCGGCCCGGGAGCGAGCGTGCCCACGCCGAGCGGCACGGACGGCTCCCCGAGGTTGACCTGCCGGGCGTCGCCGCGGTGGATCATGTACGGGGCGATGTGCCCGCAGTTGACCGCCTCGACGTCCAGCCGGCGGCTGATGTCCAGCACCAGGGCGGTGACCAGGCGCTCGGGCTCCCCGGTGGTGGCGGCGAAGGTGTTCTGTCTGGCCACGGCGTTCTCCATCGCCTCGACGACCCCGGCCAGCGTCTCCTCCCGGTAGGCCGCCTCCCTGAACGAGCCCAGCACGGCCAGCGCGGTCCCGATGGCGGGCAGGCCCTTGCCCTGCACGTCGGCGATGAGCACCCGGGTGCCGTGGTGGGAGACGGCGACCTCGTACATGTCGCCGCCCACCAGCGTGTCCTCCTCCACCGGCTGGTAGAGGCCGTCGATGACGACGTCGGCGGTGCGCAGCGGAAGCGGGCGCACGATCAGCTGCTGGAGGGCGGCCGCCGCCGAGCGCAGCCGGTGCACCTCCTCCTCGCGCCGCACCCGGTAGGCGCAGCCGAAGACGCTCAGCGCGCCGAACACGGCCGTGAACCCCGCGGCCAGCAGGTTGTCGTCCAGCTCGCCGCCCAGGTATGTGGTGACCCCCGCCGCCGCCAGGACCACCCACAGCGACGCGACGATCGTCTGCCGCACGGTGCCCAGCCCGGCCACGATCGCCGGGAGGAAGATCAGCAGTGGGAACAGCCGCACAGCCGTGCCCGAGAGGATGTCGAGCGCGGCCACCACGGCGGTGATGACGACGAGCCCGGCGACGAACGCCGGTGTCGAGAGATTCGGCCCTTCGCGTCGCCCGCCATCCGTCACGAGTCCTTCATCCCCCGTCATGGAACGGCGTAACGGCGGTTTTCTCGAACGTACGGAAGAAAACCGTGAAATGAGCGGCCGAATTCGGGCCGTCGCACCCGGATCTGGCCTCTGTGCAGGGCGGATAAGGGGATGAAAGCCAGAAGTAAACGACTCTGCATCTTATGGCGGGATTTGCAGGTGTCGGTGGTCGGGGTGTCATGACTTGCTCATTGATTTCTCATCGACGGTCTCATTGACAAGCAAAGATGATCTTGTAAGCATTTTGAGTTAAGACGTGCCGGGTGTAATTCCGCGCGAGAAGGGGTGGCCGTGTGAGCGAGCAGGACTGGACTTTGCTGCCGGCCGTGACCGTCCGGAGCGCGGGCTTCGCCTGGGAGCTCGTCCGATCCCTGGCCTACCCGCGGGCCGCGGCGGCGGCCGCCGCGGTCGTCCGGCTGGAGCGGCGGGCGCTCGACCTGCTCGCCGAGGCCCCGGCCCACCGAGCCCCGGCCGAGAACCCTGGCGAGGCCCCGGCCCGCCGCGCCTCGGCCGAGGACCCCCGCCCGGCCCGCAGCGCCGTAGGCGGGGACGCCCGTTCCGCACGCGGGACGGGCAGCGGGCGGCTGCCGCGTGGTCTGCGCAGCCGCCTGCGTGACCTGCGCCCGCTCCCGGGCGACACGCCCGCGCCCGCCGGCTGGCTCGCCGCCTGGAACGAGGTGACCGGGTCGCTGGAGGACGCCCGGCTCGCCCTGGCGGGCACGACGGCCGCCGACGCGGCGCTCGCCCGCGCGGCCGTGGCCGGGATCGCGGCCGACGAGCGCTTCCTCGACGCCCTCGTGCGTTCGGCGCCCGGCCTCTACCGCGACCTGCGGCGCGGCGTCGCCAAGGGCGGCCGGCTGCGGCGCCTGGTCGGCTCGGTCCTGCAGGGGCTCTGCGCCACGTGCTGCTTCGGGCCGCTCGGCCACGGCCGCGTCGAGCCCGCGGCGGCCGGCGGCCACACCTGGTCGGGCCACCGGGAGCGGCCGCGGCGGGTCGCGTACCCGGCCGACTGGGTGGGCGAGTCGCTCCAGCAGCGCGTCCTGGCCGACCCCGCGCTCGTGGCGGGGCTGGTGCCGCGCCGCCGGACCTGGACGGGCGCCGTGCCGGCCGCCGTGCCCGACGCGGCGCCGTTCGTCGCGCTGTGCGACGGGAGCCGGACGCTGGCCGAGATCGCCGCCGAGTCGGGGACGGAGCTGGAGCAGGCCGCGGCGGCCCTGGCGGTGGCGGTGCGCCGCGGGCTGCTCACCCACGACCTCTGCCCGCCGGCCACGGTCGCCGACCCGCTGTCCTGGCTACGCGAACGCCTCCCCGCCGAAACCCCCCGCCCGGACGCCCCCCGCCCGGACGCCCACCGTCGGGACGTCCCGCGCTCGGATGTCCCGCGCTCGGACACCCACCGCTCGGATGTCCCGCGCTCGGAGGCTCCCCGCTCGGACGCTCCCCGTCCGGATGTCCCGCGCTCGGACGCCCATCGTCCAGACGCTCCCCGCTCGGAGGCTCCCCGCTCGGAGGCTCCCCGTCCGGAGGCCCACCGTTCGGAGGCCCACCGTTCGGGTGGTGACCTGTCGGTGGGGCGGTGCGTGCGGGAGATCACCGAGCTGCTCGCCCAGTATCCCGCCGCCTCTCCCGACGTGAAGCTGGCCCTGCAGCGGCGGGTCGAGACGCTGGCCGGCAGCGGGCGCGCGCACGACGACCGGCCCGGCGACCGGCCCCGGGACGACCGCGTGGTCGTGCACGAGGCCGCGGCCGGCACGCTCCGGGTGACCGTCGGCGAAGGGCTGGCGGCCGACCTGGAAGGCCGCGTGCCCCAGGTGCTCGACCTGCTCGCCGCCGACGCCGAGCTGACCAGGCAGCGCACCAACCGGCTGCTCGCCGGCCGGCTCGGCGCGGGCACGTTCGGGCTGGCCGAGGTGCTGGGGGCGACCGGCGACCTGGAGATCCGCCACGGCGACCGCCTCGCCGAGCGGATCGCCGCGATCGTGCGCGCCGCCCCGGCCGGCGCCGCCACCGTCGACCTCGCGGGCCTGCTGGACGACCCCGAGCCGCCGGCCGCGCCCGTGCTCTGCTCGGCCGACGTCATGGTGGCCGCGCCGTCGCTGGAGGCGTACGAGCCGGGGCTGACCCCGCTGATCCTCGGCGACCTCCACGATGTCGCGCTGCTGACGCCGTGGGCCCTGCAGTTCCACCCCGACGGCGCCGCGCTCGTCGCCGAGCGGGACGCGGCGATCGTGCGGGCGCTCGGCGGCCACACCGCGCTCAACGTCATCTCGCGCCGCGCCACCGGCCGGCCGCCGCTGGAGTTCCCCGGGCCGGTGCTGGAGCTGGGCGGCGTGACGGCCGACGGCGGGCGGCGCCGGATCGGGCTCGACGAGCTGTACGTGCACAGCGACGGGCACCGGGCCGTCCTGCGGGCCAAGGGGGTGGACGGGCCGCTGCTGCTGCACAACGGCGAGCACGACGACACGGCGCTGCACACGGCGCTCGCCCTGCCCAGGGTGCGCCGGCCGGACCTGCGGCACCTCTCCCGGGTGCCCCGGCTGACCTGGGACAACGTGGTCATCTCGCGGCGCGCGTGGCGGGTGGGGCGGGCGTCGTTCGAGGCGCTCGGGCAGGCGGTCGGGGATCGCGAGCTGCTGGTCGCGATGGCGCGGCTGCGGGAGACGCACGACCTGCCCCTGACGTTCTTCGCCGCGTCCCCCCGCGAACGCCGGCCGATCCACGTGGACACCCGCTCGCCCGCGCTCGTCGAGGGGCTGGGCCGGCTGGCGGCCACGGCCGAGCGGCTCACGCTGACGGAGACCCTGCCGGGGCCGGAGGAGTGCTGGCTGCGCGACGGCGGGCTCCGGTTCGCCGCCGAGCTCCGCTGCGTCTACCTGCGCCCGGCCGGCGGCGGCCCGGCGTCCCGGCCGAAGCCGGAGACGGCTGACACGTGCTCCCCGGCGTCACGGCCGAAGCCGGAGGTGACCGACACCTGCTCCCCGGCTCCGGCGACGCGTTCGCGGGCGGTCGCCCGCTATCCGGGACCGGCGGACGTGCGCGCGGACTCGTGCTCGCGGGCGGCCGACCCGGTGGCCCCGGGCGCGCGGGCGGCGCACCCGTACCCATGGCAGGGGGAGTGTCGCTGATGGAGCTGCTCATCGTCCCGCCGCTCACCGACTTCACCACCGAGGTCGTGCCGCCCCCCGGAGCCGAGGTGCTCGACCTCAATGAACACGTCGTGGAACGCCTCGCCGACCCGTCCCGGCTGCGGGCCGCCGCCGAACGGCTCGACGGCGGGCCGCTCGCGGCGCTGCTCGAGCGGGCGGCGGCGGCCGTCCTGGAACGGCAGGCGTTCGACGACGCCCGCCTCAGAGCGGTGGGCACCGCGCTGCGGCTGGCGGCCGACCCCGCGGTCCGGCTCAGCATCGACGACCTGGAGCTGGCCGAGGGCAGCATGCAGAGCAGCAGGGACGTGCTCGGCGCGGCCGGGCGGTGCGAGGTGTTCCGGCCCGAGGTCGAGCTGGCCGCGGAGGTCGCCGGCGGGCGGCGGGCGCACGTCGTGCTGGACGGCGCCCGGCAGCTTCCCGCGGCGTTCGCGCTGGTGGGAGCGCTGGGAGCGGGGTGGGTGACGCTGTGCGGGCGGCTCGTGGCCGAGCACGGCACGGCGCTGCGGCGCGTGCCGGAGCTGGCCGGGGTCGAGTTCTCGGCGTGGTCGCCCGAACGGGTGATCCGCCCCTTGTGGCGCGCAGGCAAAGGGAAGGACACTGACGCCGGGCCCGTCGAGGGGGCACGGTCGCGGGACGCCTCGGACACCCGGCCGGGGAAGCAGGTGCGCTGGGTGACCGGGGCGTGCCGTCCGCCCGCGGGCGGGCCGTGGGCCGGATGGCTCGACGCGGAGCGGGTGGCCGCCTTCCCCGGGGACGTCCTGGCCCGCTGCCGCGGCCTGACGATCGCCGTGACGCGGATCGACTTCCTGGCCGCCGTGACCGGCCTGAACGGGTGGACCGTCAACCTGCGGCGGCTGCTGGCCGCGATCCCGCCGGGCGTGGCTGTGGCGTGCGAGCTGGTGCTGGGCGCGCCCGGCGTGGCCGCGGGCGCCGCGGGGGAGTCCGTCGAGCTGCTGGCGGCGGGCGCCGGCGGGGTCCGGCTGGCCGGGCTGCGGCCGTTCCGGATGGCGATCCGCTCGGAGTGGGCCGGGCAGAGCGTGCGCTTCCCGCCGAGGGCCGGGGACGACCTGGTCAGGTGGGTGGAGTTCGACGCGCCCGACACGATGCGGGCCTACGAGGTCACCCGCATGATCAAGGAGTGGCTGGAGCGGCTTCCCGGGCTGCCGCCCGGGCGCCTGGCCGCCTGTTCCGTGGCCGGCGCGGAGCCCGTTCCCGGGTGGGACCCGTGCGTGCAGGTGGTGGCCGGCGGCGCCGGGCCCGACGGGTGCGGGCCCGGGACGTTCGCGGTGAGCCTGCGGTCGGGGCGGTCGTTCCGGCTCAACCCGTACCAGGTCGTGCCCGTCTCCCGGCTGGCCGCCGACGACCCGCACGCCCTCGACTGCCTCCCGGGCCCCGCCCGCGCGCGGCTGACCGACGGGCTGGCGCGGGCCGGGGTGCTGAGGGGGAGCGGGTAAACCGGTTGCCCCGGCCCGCGCGAAGCTGCTGTACTCCCGGGAGCGAGCCCATCGGATCAAGGAGGTCGGCGATGAGGACAACGTTCATGTCCCGCCAGAGCAATGAGACCTCCTATCCAAAGGGCATGACGTTTGTCATCGAGACCATTCGACCAACGGATTCCACCGCATAGCACCTCTGTCCTGCGCCTGCTGCGCCCGGGACCCCGCCGGAGCGCCGCGCTCGTCGCGGCCATAGCAGCCGCCACCGCGCTCCCACTGGCGGCTCCGCAGATCACCCGCCGCTTCGTGGACGACGCGATCGGCGGCGCGAGCATCAGACAGCTGACCCTGATCGCCGTCGGCTACCTGGCGCTGGCCGTCGCCGGCCAGGCCGCCCGGCTCGTCACCGCGTGGCTGGCCGGCCGTCTGGCCTGGGACGGCACCAACCGCCTGCGCGAGCGCCTCGCCCGGCACGCGCTCGGCCTGGACCTGGGCTTCCACGGCCGGCACACGCCCGGCGAGATGATCGAACGCGTGGACGGCGACGTCGTGGCCGTGGCCGACTTCGTCGTCGCGTTCCTCATGGACGTCGTGGCCAGCGTGCTGCTCCTGGCCGGGGTGGTCGTCATCGTGTTCGGCGTCGACTGGCGCATCGGCTGCGCGCTGCTGGTCTACTGCCTGCTCATCGGGTGGGGGATGGCCCGCGCCCAGCGGCTGGCCGTCCCGGCGGCCGCCCGGTCACGCGCGGCGAGCGCGCGGCTGTTCGGCATGCTGGAGGAGCGGCTGGCCGGAGCCGAGGACCTGCGGGCCAACGGCGCCGGCGAGCACACCGTACGCCGCTTCCACCAGGTCAGCGCCGCCCTCTACCGCGCCGAGGTCAGGGACGCGCGCATCGGGACCACGCTGCTGGCGGGCACGTCGGTGGCGTTCGCCGCGGGCACCGCGATCATGCTCGGGCTCGCCGCCTGGGCGCTGCGGTCGGGGACGCTGACGGTCGGCACCGCCGTGCTGATCTTCCAGTACACGCTGATGGTACGGACGCCGTTCGAGCGGCTCATCGACCAGATCAGGCAGTACCAGGCGGCGCTGGCCGGCCTGGCCCGCATCGCGGACCTGCTGGCCGAGCGGCGCACGCTGCCCGAGGGCACCCGGCCCCTGCCCGCGACCGGCCCGCTCGGTCTGCGCCTGGACGGGGTCGGCTTCGCCTACCCCGGCGACGACGAGCAGGTGCTGTCGGGCGTCACCCTGACGCTGGCCCCCGGCGAGACGCTCGGCCTGGTGGGGCGCACCGGCAGCGGCAAGACCACGCTCGCCCGCCTGGCGCTGCGCCTGTACGACCCGACCGAGGGCGCCGTACGGGTCGGCGGGCTGGACCTGCGCGAGGCCGACCAGGCGTCCCTGCGAACGCGGATCGGTGTGGTCACGCAGGACGTGCAGCTCTTCGCGGCGAGCCTGCGCGACAACCTGACGCTCTTCCGGCCGTCCCCCGGGGACGCGCGGCTGCGGGAGGTCCTCCACGGCGTCGGGCTGGGCGACTGGCTGGCCGGACTGCCCGGCGGGCTCGACACCGAGCTGCGCGAGGTATCGGCGGGGGAGGCGCAGCTCATCGCGTTCGCCCGCGCGTTCCTCGCCGACCCCGGGCTCGTCGTGCTCGACGAGGCGTCCAGCAGGCTCGACCCTGCCACCGAACGCCGCATCGAGCGGAGCATCGACCGCCTGCTCGACGGCCGGACCGGTGTGATCATCGCGCACCGCCTGTCCTCGCTGTCGCGCGTGGACAAGATCGCCGTGCTCGACCACGGCAAGATCGTCGAGTACGGCCGCCGCGCCGACCTCGCCGCCGACCCCGGCAGCAGGTTCGGGCGCCTGCTCGACCTGGCGGGGGTGAGCCGGTGAAGCCGGTCATGCTGGTGGCCACCAGGCTGGCCACGTTCGACTTCCGCCGATACCTCGTCGGCGCGCTGCTCTGGCTGCCCGTCCACGTGATCCCGCTGGCGAGCGGGCTCGTCCTGCAGCGGGTCTTCGACGGGCTCGGCGGCGACCTGGGCTGGGTGCTGTGGTTGTGCGCGGCGTTCGTGGGCGTGGAGGTCGCCCGGGGTCTGATGATCGTCATCGCGTGGACGTACGGGGTCTACTGGTGGGCCGCGGCGGCCACCCTGCTGCGCGCCAACACCCTGCGCTCCATCCTGACCGCCCGCGGCCCCGCCTCGGCGCGGCTGCCGCACTCGCCCGGCGAGTCCGTCGCCCGCCTGCGGGACGATGTGGCCGACGCGGTCGACTTCACCGACGAGAGCGTCAGCCTGGCCGGGACGACGCTCTTCGCCGTCGCCGCGCTGGGGATCATGGCCTCCGTCGATCCGGTCATCACGGTGGCGCTGGTGCTGCCGATGGTCGCGATCGGCGTGCTGAGCAGGCTCATGCGGCAGACCATCGGGCGGCTGCACCAGCGGGCCAGGACGCTCGGGGCGGCCGTCACGGCGTACGTGGGCGAGATCTTCGGCGGCGTGCTCGCGATCAAGACCGCGGGAGCCGAGGAGGCGGCGCTGGAGCGGCTGCGCGAGCACAACCGGCGGCGGCGCGCGGCCGCCGTCAAGGACCGCCTGGCCACCGATCTGCTGGACGCCACGACCGGCGCGACCGTCGAGCTCAGCATCGGGCTCGTCCTGCTCCTGGCCGCCCCCGCGATGCGCGGCGGCGAGTTCACGGTGGGCGACCTCGCGCTGTTCACCAGCTACATCGGCTGGCTCACGGCTCTGCCCCGGTCGATCGGTACCGTCCTCTACCGCCTGCCGCAGGCCGCGGTCGCCACCGACCGGCTCACCCGGCTGATGGCGCCGCACGAGAGCGCCGGCGACCTGTCGCGCGGCGCCGACGTCTGGCTGCGCCGCGACCCGCCGGCCGTCGCGGCCGTGCCTCCGCACCCGGGCCCGCTCCGGGTGCTGGAGGTTCGCGGGCTGAGCGCGGGCGGGGTGCGGGGGATCGACCTGCGCGTCGAGCGCGGCTCGTTCACGGTCGTGACGGGCGCGGTCGGCTCGGGCAAGACCACCCTGGTACGCGCCCTGCTCGGCCTCCTGCCGCTGGACGAGGGCACGATCTCGTGGAACGGCGTGCCCGTCGGCGACCCGGGCACGTTCCTCGTCCCCGACCGGGCGGCGTACGCGAGCCAGGTGCCGAGGCTGTTCTCCGAGACCCTGCGCGAGAACCTGCTCCTCGGCCGGCCCGCGACCGACGCCGAGATCGGGCGGGCGCTGGAGCTGGCCGCGTTCGAGCCGGACCTGGCCGCGATGCCCGACGGGCTCGACACGGTGGTGGGGCCGCGCGGGGTGCGGCTGTCCGGCGGGCAGGTGCAGCGGGCCACCGCGGCCCGTGCCCTCGTCCGCGACCCGGACCTGCTGGTCGTGGACGACCTGTCGTCCGCGCTCGACGTCGAGACCGAGCGGCTCCTGTGGGAGCGGATCGCCGGCCACGGCACCCTGCTGGTCGTCTCCCACCGGCAGGCCGCGCTCGAACGCGCCGACCAGATCGTGGTGCTCGACCGCGGCCGGGTCGCGGGGCGCGGGCGGCTCGGCGAGCTGCTGGAGAGCTGCCCGGAGATGCGGCGGCTGTGGAGCGCCGAGCGGATCGCCGAGGCCGAGGAACGCACGGGGGACTGAGCGTGACCCGCCCGTCCCCAGAGCCGGGGGACGGGCGGGCGCGGAGATCGGGCACCATGGAGGGTGTGACAGTGACACGACTGGCCGAGCTGGTCGCGGGCGGAGGCGTGGCGGTGCTCAGCGGAGCGGGCCTGTCGACCGAGTCCGGCATCCCCGACTACCGGGGGCCGACCGGCCGGGCCCGGCGCGCGGAGCCGATGACGTACCAGCGCTTCGTCGGCAGCGCGCAGGCGCGGCAGCGATACTGGGCGCGCAGCCACGTCGGCTGGCGGGAGATCGGCCAGGCCCGGCCCAACGCCGGCCATCAGGCGGTGGCCGAGCTGGAGCGGCGCGGGCTGCTCGCCGGCATCGTCACCCAGAACGTCGACGGCCTGCACCAGGCCGCCGGGGCGCGGCGCGTGATCGAGCTGCACGGCGGGCTCGACCGGGTGGTGTGCCTGTCGTGCCGCGAGCGCACGCCCCGCGGCGAGCTGGAGCGGCGGCTGCGGGCCGCCAACCCCGCCTGGGAGGCCGCCGCCGCCCGGATCAACCCCGACGGCGACGCCGTGCTCACCGACACGCAGGTCACCGGGTTCCAGGTGGTCGACTGCGTGGCGTGCGGCGGGGTGCTCAAGCCCGACGTGGTGTTCTTCGGCGAGAACGTTCCCCGGCCCCGCGTGGACGAGTGCTTCGCCCTGGTGGCGGGCGCGAGCCTGCTGCTGGTGCTGGGGTCGTCGCTGACGGTCAGGTCGGGGCTGCGGTTCGTCACCAAGGCCGCCTCGCTCGGCATCCCCATCGCCATCGTCAACCAGGGGGAGACCGGCGGTGACGCCGACGCCTCGCTCACCCTGGACGCCCCGCTCGGCCCCACGCTGACCGAGCTCACGACCCGGCTGCCGGTCCCGGCACAATAGGGGTCATGCCTCGTACATGCCCGTGCGGCCTGCCCGCCTCCTACCAGGACTGCTGCGGCAGGCTCCACCGGGGCGAGGCGGCGGCCGCCACCGCCGAGCAGCTCATGCGGTCCAGATACAGCGCGTTCGGCGTGGGGGACGCCGCCTACCTGCTGCGCACCTGGCATCCGTCCGCCCGCCCGGCCCGGCTCGACCTGGACAGGAAGACGCGCTGGGTGCGGCTGGAGGTGCTGGAGACGACCGGCGGCAGCGTCGTCCATACCGAGGGTACGGTGCGCTTCCGCGCCCACTACGTCGAACGCGGCAACCCGGGGGAGATGGAGGAGAACAGCAGGTTCGTCCGTTTCGAGGGCCGCTGGGTGTACGCGGGCGCGCTGTAATCCCTCATCGGGGCTTGCGCGCGACGGCGCCGGCCAGCGTGTGACGGGACAGGCCGGGCCAGGCGAGGTCGCCGGAGGCCGGCCGCCATTCCGGCAGCGGCACGAGCCCGGGCTCCAGCAGCTCCAGGCCGTCGAAGCAGGCGAGGATCTCCTCGCGGGTGCGCCACCGGCCGGTGCCCAGGGTCTCGTTGAACAGTTTCTCGGCGCCGTACGCCTGAGTGGACGCCTCGGGGTGCTCCGTGCCCGGGTCGTAGAAGTGGGAGACGGCCAGGTGGCTGCCGGCCGGAAGGCGGGCCATCAGGCGGGCGGCGATCCCGGCCGGGTCCTCGTGGTCGGCCAGGTGATGCAGGATGCCGAACATCAGCAGCCCCACCGGCTCGCCGAAGTCGATGAGGCGCCTGGTCTCCGGGTCGTCGAGGACCGCGTCCGGGTCCCTGACATCGGCCTCGACGACCGTGGTGTCGTCGTTCACGGCCAGCAGCGCGCGGCCGTGAACGAGCACGATCGGGTCGTGGTCGACGTAGACGACCCGGCTGCCGGGGGCGGCCGACTGGGCGATCTGGTGGACGTTGTCCCGCGTGGGCAGCCCGGAGCCGAGGTCCAGGAACTGACGCAGCCCGGCCTGTGCCGCCAGGAACCTGACCACCCGCCCGAGGAACTCCCGGTTCGCCCGCGCCGCCTCCGGCGCGTCCGGGACGATCTCCAGCGCCCGCAGCGCCATCTCGCGGTCGGCCTCGTAGTTGTCCTTGCCGCCGAGCATGAAGTCGTAGACACGGGAGACGTTGGGCCTGGAGGTGTCGATTCCGCGCGGCGCGCGCTCCGGCCGGCGGTCGACCATGGGGCTCCTTCGGGTACGCACCGTGGTGCGGAGGTGGCGTAAAGCGATCATAGTGTCGCGGTAAGCCAGATTTCCGCAATTTAGGTAAATGCCGGTCAGGATTCCGTGTCAGGCCCGGCTCGGCAGCTCCGGGGACGGGTGCGTGCGGGAAGTCAGGCGTGGCCGAGGACGCGCATGGCGGGCAGGGCGCGGTCGGCGTAGTCGAACAGGGCCTGGTTCTCCCAGCCGTTGCCCGACGACGGGTCCGCCGGGTCCCAGCCGTTGCCCTTGACGCCGGTCCAGGTCGCCTCCCAGGTGAACAGGCCGAGGCCCAGCCCGTCCGGGACCTGCCGGACGATGTCGGCGACCTTGGCCAGCATCGCGGCCTGGCCCTGCGGGGTCGCCGGGTAGCCGGGGTACGGCTCCGAGGAGACGATGATGTTCGGCCAGCCGTCGTCGTCCTCCGTCGTGAACGGGTACGCCGTCTCCACCACGACCACCGGCCGCCCGTAACGGGTGGCCACGTCGTTGATGTTGGCCTGGAACGTCTCCAGGGTCCCGTGCCAGTACGGGTAGTACGACAGCCCGATCACGTCGTACCGGATGCCGTGGGCGGCGGCGTTGTCGAACCACCACCGGTACAGCCCGTTGTCGCCTCCGTTCGCCAGGTGCAGCACGACCTTGGTCGCGCGCGAGACCCGCTTGACCGCGTCGTACCCGGCGTTCAGCAGGCGGGCGGTGCTCGGCCAGTCGGCGTTGGAGCCGTCCGGCCAGAGCAGGCCGCCGTTGATCTCGTTGCCCACCTGCACCATGTCCGCCGTGGTGCCCTGGCGGCGCAGGGCGGCGAGCACGTCGTACGTGTGGTCGTACACGGCCTGCGCGAGCTGGTCGAGCGTGAGCGACTCCCAGGCGGCGGGCTTGAACTGCTTGCCCGGGTCCGCCCAGGTGTCGGAGTAGTGGAAGTCCACCAGGAGCTTCATGCCCTGCGCCTTGGCCCGCTTGGCGACCGGGAGGATCCGCGCCTTGGTGTTGTAGCCGTCGGCCGGGTTCACCCAGACCTTGAGCCGGATGTAGTTGAGCCCGGCGTCCGACAGGATGCGCAGCGCGTCGCCCTCGCGGCCGCGGGCGTCGCGGTAGAGGCCGCCGTACGCCTCCGACTTGGCGAGGCTGGAGACGTCCGCGCCCCTGATCCGCAGCACCCCCGCCTGGGCCGGGTGCGCGACGGTCAGGGACGCGAGCACTAACAGGAGCGTGGTCAGGATGCGTTTCATCGAGGTCTCCCTAGGGGGTGGTGGCGATGACCGTGACCGCGCCGGGCGCGACGGTGACCGATCCTTCGTGCCGTACGCCGTCGAACACGCTGGTCCCGGACACCCCCTCGACCGTCACGGGCTCGTCGCCGTGGTTGATCAGGAAGACGTGGTCGCCCCGGCGGACGAGTTCGAGGGTGTCGGGGAGGCCGCGCGGCCGGGACACGTCCGCGTGGTCGAGCACCTGGCCGAGGAGCTCGCGCAAGCCGGTGACGGGTGCGGTGGCGAGGTACCAGGCGGAGCCGGCGCCCAGGTCGTGGCGGGTGACGGCGGGGTGTCCCGCGTCGGGTCCGGTGGCGAAGTCGCGTACGGCGACCGCGCCCGCCGGGTGGATCCGCTCGGACCAGATCCGGGCCGTGCCGCCGCCCGCCAGCGTCACCGTCTCGTGCTCGCGCAGCGGGTGGAACTCCTCGATCGACAGGCCCAGGAGCTCGCGCAGCGCGCCGGGGTGGGCACCCGGGTGGATGGTGTCGTGCTCGTCGACGATGCCGGAGAAGTAGGAGACGAGCAGGTTGCCGCCCGCCTCCACGTACCGGTGGAGGTTCTTGGCGGACGCCTCGGTCAGCAGGTACGAGCTCGGCGCCACCACCACCCGATATCCCGAAATATCGGCGGAGGGGTGGACGAAGTCCACCGTGACGTGCTCCCGCCACAGCGCCTCGTAGAAGGCGTCCATCCGCTCCCTGAACGTCAGGTCCACCGACGGCCGCCAGTCCAGCTCCAGCGCCCAGTACGACTCCCAGTCCCAGACGACCGCCACCTCGGCCGGCACCCGGCTGCCCCGCAGCTCGGCCAGCCCGCGCAGGTCGGCGCCCAGCCGGACCACCTCGCGCCACTGCTCGGAGCCGGTCCCCGCGTGCGGCACCATCCCCGAGTGGAACTTCTCGGCCCCGAACCTCGAGGCCCTGAACTGGAAGAACAGCACGCTGTCCGAGCCGCGGGCCACGTGCGCCAGGCTGTTGCGGCGCATCTCGCCGGGGCGCTTGGCGATGTTGCGCGGCTGCCAGTTGACCGCCCCCGCCGAGTGCTCCATGAGCATCCACGGCGCGCCGCCCGCCACCGAGCGGGCCAGGTCGGCGGACATGGCCAGGTCGATGTGGTTGTCCGGCCGCTCGGCCCGCAGGTAGTGGTCGTTGGCGACCACGTCCAGCTCGCGGGCCCACTGCCACAGGTCGGTGGACTTGCAGTTCACGGTGCCGGCGAAGTTCGTGGTCACGGGGATGCCGGGGGTGAGCTCGTGCAGGATGTCGCGCTGGAGCGTGTAGTGCTCGCGGTGCTGGCCGTCGCTGAAGCGGGCGTAGTCGAGGCGCTGGGCCGGGTTGACCACCGTGTGGTTGAACCGGGGGGCGTCGATCTCCGCCCAGTCGGTGTACGTCTGGCCCCAGAACGTGGCGCCCCAGGCCTCGTTCAATGCGGAAACATCCCGGTAGGTGGCTTTCAGCCAGCCGTGCCAGGCCGCCACGCTGTGCTCGCAGTAGCACTCGCCGAGCGGCGCCCCGTACTCGTTGTGCACGTGCCACATGACCACGGCCGGGTGCCCGCGGTAGTGCTCGGCCAGCGCGCGCACCAGCCGCGCGGTCGCCTCGCGGAAGGCCGGGGCGCTGGAGCAGGCGCTCTGCCTGCCGCCGAACCCGATCCGCGTCCCCTCCCTGGTCACCGGCAGCACGTCTGGATATTTCCGGATGAACCAGGCGGGCGGGGCGGCGGTCGGCGTGGCCAGGTCGACGGCGACCCCCGCCTCGTGCAGCCGGTCGACGATCTCGTCCAGCCAGCCGAACTCGTAGCGCCCCTCCGCGGGCTCCATCAGCGCCCACGAGAACAGGCCCAGGCTGACCAGGTTGACCCCGGCCTCGCGCATCAGGGCCACGTCCTCCTCCAGGATCTCGCGTGGCCACTGCTCCGGGTTGTAGTCGCCGCCAAAGGCGATGCCGGCAGGACGCTCCGGATACATCCATCCCCCTAGAGAAGCTCTTCTGTGAACGTGCACAGTAGCGCCCACCCGGTCTCCCCGGGAACAGCCGCCCTGACTTATCCCGATAATGGCTGATTAACGAGAGCATAACGACCCCTTGACTCGCGTTTCGCGCCTGTTTCACTCTGTGCACGTTCACAGAACTTTCTGGAGGTACGCATGCGCGCCAACCGCCTCGGAGCCGCCCTGGCCGTCGTGCTCACGGCTGCTCTCGCGAGCTGCGGGTCCAGCGAACCCGCCCGAAGCACCGAGGCGGCGCAGAGCCCCACGGCCGCCGCCAAGGGACCGGTCAAGCTGACGTACTGGACCTGGGCCCCCAACATGGACAAGATCGCCGCCGTCTGGAACCAGTCGCACCCGGACATCCAGGTCACGGTCAGCAAGCAGGCGGGCGGTGACGACGCGGCCGCCAAGTTCCTCACCGCGGCCAAGGCCGGCAACCCGCCGGACCTGGTGCAGGCCGAGTACCAGCACCTTCCCTCGTTCGTCGCCGCCGACGCGGTGGCCGACATCAAGGCCGAGACGGCCTCGATCAAGGGCGAGTTCGCCGAGGGCCTGTGGGGCCTGGTCACGCTCGGCACGGAGGGCGTGTACGGGATCCCGCAGGACAGCGGCCCGATGATGCTCTTCTACCGCAAGGACCTGTTCGACAAGTACGGCATAGCGGTCCCCAAGACCTGGCAGGAGTACGCCGACGCCGCGCGCACCGTGCACAGGAAGGACCCGAAGGTGTACCTGGGCACGTTCTCCAGCAAGGATCCGGGAGCGTTCACGGGCCTGGCCCAGCAGGCCGGGGCCCAGTGGTGGTCGATCAGCGGCGAGTCCTGGAAGGTCGGCATCGCCGACGAGCCCACCAAGAAGGTCGCCGACTACTGGGGCGGCCTGGTCAAGGAGGGCGTCATCGACGACATGCCGTTCTTCACCCCCGAGTGGAACAAGGCGCTCAACGACGGCAAGCTGCTCACCTGGCCGTCGGCGGTCTGGGCCCCTGGCGTGCTGGCGAGCAACGCGCCCAAGGCCAAGGGCAAGTGGGCCGCCGCGCCGCTGCCGCAGTGGAACGCGGGCGAGAGCTTCAGCGGCTTCTGGGGCGGCTCGTCCACGGCCGTGTCCGCCAAGACGCCGAACAGGGACGCCGCCGCCCAGTTCGCCACCTGGATGAACACCGACCCCGCCGCCCTGGACCTGCTGGTCAAGGAGGCCGCCATCTACCCGGCCGCCACCAAGGCCCAGTCGTCGCTCGGCCAGGCGCCCGACTACTTCTCCAACCAGCCCGACTTCTGGCAGCAGGCCGCCGCCGTCTCCGCCGTCGCCCGCGGCTTCACCTTCGGCCCGAACGTCGGCGTGACGTACAACGCCTTCAAGGACAACTTCGACAAGGCCGTGCAGAACAAGTCATCGTTCTCCGACGCGGTCCAGGGCATGCAGGACGCGACCGTCGCCGACATGCGCAAGTCCGGATTCCAGATCGCCTCATGAAGAAGTCCGGGAGGGGGGCGTGGCCGTACCTGTTCCTGACCCCCGCGATCGTGCTGTTCACGCTCTTCCTCGCGGTCCCCATCGGGTACACCGTCTGGCTGGCGACGCGCCGTACCAAGGTGTCCGGGCTCGGGCTGGGCAGGGGCGCGCGGAAGGAGATCTTCGTCGGCTTCGACAACTTCTCCGCCGCCCTGTCCGACCCCGAGCTGTGGCACGGCTGGCTGCGCGTGCTCGGCTACGGCGCGCTGGTGCTGGTCGTGATGCTGGGGCTGGCCCTGCTGTTCGCGCTGCTGCTGGACTCGGCGCGGGTGCGGCTGGCCCGGTTCTCGCGGATCGCGATCTTCCTGCCGTACGCGGTGCCGGGCGTGGCCGCCACGCTGCTGTGGGGTTTCCTCTACCTGCCCTCGCTCAGCCCCATCAGGGATGTCCTGGACATCGACTTCCTCGGCGCGAGCACCGTCACGTTCTCCATGGCGAACGTGGCGGTGTGGGGCGGGACCGGCTTCAACATGCTCGTGCTCTACACCACGCTCCGGGCGATCCCGCGCGACCTGTACGAGGCCGCGCGGCTGGACGGCGCGTCCGAGCTCCAGATCGCCCTGCGGGTGAAGATCCCGATCCTCACCCCGGCGATCATCCTGACCACGGTCTTCTCGATCATCGCGACCATCCAGGTGTTCACCGAGCCCACCGCGCTGCGGCCGCTGACCAACACGATCAGCTCCACGTGGAGCCCGCTCATGAAGGTCTACCGCGACGCCTTCGTCACCGGCGACCTGTACTCGGCAGCCGCCACCTCGATCGTCATCGCGGCGATCTCGCTCGTCATGTCGTTCGGGTTCCTGCGCGTGGTCCGCAACCGCGCCTTCGGGGAGGGCTGATGGCCACGACACACCGCGCGACGGTCGCGCGCACGCCGTGGGGGGTGGCCCCGACCGGGCTGCTCCTGCTCGGCGCGGTCTACTGCCTGTTCCCGGTGCTCTGGGTGCTGATCGCGGCGACCAAGTCGCCGGGCGAGCTGTTCACCACCTCGACGCTGGCCTTCGGCACCGGGTTCGCCGACAACGTGACCGAGCTGTTCGCCTACCGGGACGGGGTGTTCTGGCTGTGGGCGGCCAACACGCTGCTGTACGCGGGCGGCGGCGCGCTGCTGTCGACCGCGGTCTCGGCGATCTCGGGGTACGCGCTGGCGAAGTTCCGCTTCCCCGGCCGCGACCTCATCTTCAACCTGCTCATCGGCGGCATCCTCGTGCCGGCCGTGGTGCTGGCGATCCCGCAGTACCTGCTGTTCTCCAAGGTCGGGCTGGCCGACACCTACTGGGCTGTCCTGCTGCCGCAGATTCTGCACCCGTACAGCATCTATCTGGCCCGCATCTACGCCACGGCGGCCATCCCCGACTCGCTGCTGGAGGCGGGGCGGATCGACGGGGCCACCGAGTGGCGGCTGATGTACCGGGTGGCCCTGCCGCTGATGGTGCCGGGTATGGTGACGATCTTCCTGTTCCAGTTCGTGGCCATCTGGAACAACTTCCTGCTGCCGTTCATCATGCTCGGCGACGACGGCAAGTTCCCGCTCACGGTGGGCCTGTTCACGCTGCTGGAGTCGGGGGCGAACCAGCCCTCGCTCTACAACCTGATCCTCACCGGGGCCTTCCTGTCGCTCATCCCCTTGATCGCGCTCTTCCTCACGATGCAGCGATACTGGAAGACCGACCTGTCCTCCGGAGCCGTGAAATGAAGCGCCCTACGATCCATGACGTCGCCGCCGCCGCGGGAGTGTCCCGCGGCACGGTGTCCCGGCTGCTCAACGGCGACAAGTACGTCAGCCCGGCGGCACGCGTGGCCATCGAGCGGGCCATCTCGGAGACCGGCTACGTGGTCAACCGGGCCGCCCGCAGCCTCGTCACCCAGCGCACCGGATCGATCGTGATGGTGCTGTCGGAGCCGCACGAGAAGCTGTTCGAGGACCCCAACTACAGCACGACCATCCGGGTCGCCATCAGGATGCTGGCCGAGCGGGACCTGTCGCTGGTGATGATGCTGGCCGGCGACGAGGGCGACCGCGAGCGGGTGGTCCGCTACGTCCGGGGCGGCCACGCCGACGGGGTGCTGCTGATGTCGACGCACGCCGGCGACCCGTTCATCGACGCGCTGCGTTCGGGTCCGCCCGCGGTCTCCTGCGGCGCCGTCATCGGCAGCGAGGGCGTCATCCCGTACGCCGCCGCCGACGAGCGCCTGGGCGGCCGCCAGATGACCGAATACTTCGTGAACCAGGGCCGCAGGCGCATCGCCATGATCACCGGCCCGATGGACACCCCCGGCGGCATCCAGCGCCTGGAGGGCTTCGCCGACGTGCTGGGCCGCAAGGCGACGAAGAAGCTGATCGCGCACGGGGACTGGACGCAGGCCAGCGGCGAGCGCGCGATGACCGAGCTGCTGGCCCGCACGCCGGACATCGACGCCGTCTTCGTGGCCTCCGACCTGATGGCCGCCGGCGCCCTGGCCGCCCTGCGGGCGGCGGGCCGCCGGGTGCCGGACGACGTGGCGGTGGGCGGCTTCGACGACTCGTCGGTGGCCCTCTCGACGCACCCGCCGCTGACCACGATCCGCCAGCCGCTGGCGGAGGTGGCGCAGGAGACCGTACGCCTGCTGCTCGCGCTCATCGACGGCGCCGAGCACGTGGATCCGGTGGTACTGCCCACGGAGCTGGTGATCCGCGAGTCGGCCTGATCCGGTGAGCCGCCGGGCGCGTGCCGGACGGCCCGGTCAGCCGGCGTTCGCGTTCTCCTTCCTGCGGGCGTACCAGGTGAGCACCCAGAGCACCAGGCCGAGCGCGAGCAGCACGCCCGCGATCTCGTACTGGCCGGAGGGACGTCCGGAGGACCACGGCAGGACCAGGTACACGCACGTGATCGCGCCCACCACGGGCAGGACGCGCCCCGCGCTGAAGTGCTCGGTCGCGGCCCGTTCTCTGCGCAGGACGAGAACGGACACGTTGACCAGCGCGAAGACCGCCAGCAGGAGCAGTGAGGTCGTCCCGCCCAGCAACGACACGACCGGGCTGTCGGGACTCAGCGAGACGAACGTGATCAGCCCGAGGGCGATCACGGTGGTGAACACGATCGCCGCCTGCGGTGTGCGCCGCCCCGGGTGCACCTTGGCCAGGAAGGGCGGCAGCACGCCCTGCTTGCCCATGCCGTAAAGCAGCCGGCTGGCCATCAGCATGTTGATCAACGCGGAGTTCGCCACGGCGAACATCGAGATGAACGGCAGCAGATCGGAGATCGGGAAGCCGGGGGCCGCGGTCTGCACCACCGTCGCGAGCGGGGTCTCGCTCTCGGAGAGTTGTCCGACGGGGACCACGGCGACGGCGCAGATGGACACGAGCACGTAGATCAACCCGGTGATCCCGAGCCCGGTGAACATCATGCGAGGGAAGATCCGGGCCGGATTCTTGGTCTCCTCCGCCATGTTGACCGAGTCCTCGAAGCCGACCATGGCGAAGAAGGCCAGCGACGTGGCCGTGCTGACCGCCAGGAACACGCTCTTGTCGGAGGCGGTCTCGAAGGTGACGACGCGGGAGAAGTCGGCGTTCCCGCCGAGGATGAAGTACAGGCTGACCAGGATGACGATCAGCAGACCCGAGAGCTCGACCGCGGTGAGCAGTACGTTGATCTTGACGCTCTCGGCGACGCCGCGGAGGTTGACGGCCAGGACCAGGAGCATGAACGCCAGCGCGATCAGCAGGATGACGCCGTCGCCGACGTCCAGGCCGAAGCCGGTGGCGAGGTTGGCGGCGAAGGCCCGGGACGCCGCCGAGGCAGAGGTGATGCCGGAGCACATCACCGCGAAGCACACCAGGAAGGTCAGGAGGTGCTTGCCGAAGGCCCTGTGCACGTACAGAGCGGCTCCCGCGGCCTGCGGGTATTTCGTCACCAGCTCCAGGTACGAGCACGCGGTGATCAACGCGACGGCGAAGGCGATGGCGAACGGCAGCCAGGCGGCGCCACCCACCTCGCCGGCGATCTCGCCGGTCAGCGCGTAGATCCCGGTGCCGAGAATGTCGCCGACGATGAACAGCAGCAACAGGCCCGGGCCCATCACCTGCTTCAGACTCGGCTCGTCGGCGCCGCTGGTCTCCTCGGCTGGACTGGGGGGTCTGGTTTGGGACATGCGTTAGTCCTTCTCGCTGGGAGCCGCGGGGAAACCGTGATCGCGGGGGGCATGATGGCCGTATGACGATCGAACTGAGCCCGGACGAGCTGCTCACCACCACGCGCAGCGTGCGCAAGCGTCTCGACCTCACCCGCCCCGTCCCCCTGGAGCTCGTGCGCGAGTGCCTCGAGGTCGCGCTCCAGGCGCCCAGCGGCGGCAACCGGCAGGGGTGGCACTGGATGGTCGTGACCGATCCCGAGCTGCGCAAGGCGATCGGCGGCTACTACGAGCGCTCGCACCAGGCGTACTTCGAGTCCGGCTCCTCCGCGCGGGCGCTGTTCCAGGACGACCCGGTCCGGGCGGCGCAGCAGCGGCGGGTGGGCGACAGCTCGCTGTACCTGGCCGAGCACATGGGGGACGTGCCCGTGCTGGTGATCGGGTGCATCACGGTGTCGGGCGACGGGCTGCCCCAGGGGAACCAGGCCGGGCTGTGGGGGTCGGTGCTGCCCGCCGCGTGGAGCTACATGCTGGCCGCCCGCGCCCGCGGGCTGGGCACGGCGTGGACGACGCTGCACCTGGCGTACGAGAGCGAGATCGCCGAGCTGCTCGGCATCCCCGGCGACGTCCGCCAGGGCGTGCTCATCCCGACCGCCTACTTCCTCGGCGAGATGTTCGCCCCGGCGAAGCGGCAGCCGCTCGACGAAGTGCTTCACGTCGATCGCTGGTAGGCGCACAGTAGGAGGATCCGGGAGAAGGAGGCACTCGTGATCCTGCCGACGTCGCTGGTCGGGAGCTACCCGCAGCCGGAGTGGCTGATCGACCGGGCCAGGCTCGCCGGGCGGTTCCCGCCGCGGGTACGGGCCAGGGAGCTGTGGCGGATCCCGCCCGAGCACCTGGCCCAGGCCCAGGACGACGCCACCGAGCTGGCGATCAGGGCCCAGGAACGCGCCGGGCTCGACATCCTCACCGACGGCGAGATGCGCCGCGAGAGCTACTCCAACCACTTCGCCACCGCCCTGGAGGGCGTCGACCTCGACAACCCGGGCACGGCGCTCGACCGCAGCGGCCACCCGAACCCGGTCCCGCGCATCGTCGGCCCGATCCGCCGCCCGGCCCCCGTCCAGGTGGGCGACCTGCGGTTCCTGCGCGCGCGCACCGATCGCCCGGTCAAGATGACGGTGCCGGGGCCGTTCACCATGAGCCAGCAGGCGCAGAACGACCACTACCCGGACGCCGAGGCCGCCGCGATGGACTACGCGGTGGCGGTCAACGCCGAGATCCGCGACCTGTTCGCCGCCGGGGCCGACATCGTGCAGATCGACGAGCCGTACATGCAGGCCAGGCCCGAGGCCGCGCGCGCCTACGGGCTGGCCGCGCTCAACGCCGCGCTCGACGGCGTCACCGGCACGACGGCGGTGCACATCTGCTTCGGGTACGCCGCCATCATCCACGAGCGGCCGGAGGCGTACTCGTTCCTGCCCGAGCTGGCCGGATGCCCGGTGCGGCAGGTGTCGATCGAGACCGCGCAGTCGGGGCTGGACCTCGGCGTGCTGTCCGACCTCAAGGACAAGACGGTCATCCTCGGGGTGATCGACCTGTCCACGCCGGAGGTCGAGCCGGTCGAGGTGGTGGCCGGGCGGGTGCGCAGGGCGTTCGGCCACGTGCCGCCCGATCGGATCGTCATCGCGACCGACTGCGGGATGAAATATCTGCCGCGCGAGTCGGCCGAGGGCAAGATGCGGGCGATGGCCGAAGCCGCCCGCCTGTTGCGTCACGAAATATCGGCATAAATCGGGGGTTGCCAATTAGGATCATGGCTCCACCCATCCGACCAAGGAGCCGACAGTGCCCGAGAGCGAGCAGGAGCGCGCGCCTCGCGGGATCGACACCGGCAAGCCCAGTGTCTCCCGCGTCTATGACTACATGCTCGGCGGCAAGGACAATTACGAGATCGACCGCCAGGTGGCGGCGGCCGCTCTCAAGGTCGCGCCCGACGCGCCCGAGGCGGCCATGGCCAACCGGGAGTTCCTGCGGCGCACGGTCCACTTCCTGGCGGCCGAGGCGGGCATCCGCCAGTTCCTGGACATCGGCTCCGGCCTGCCGACGCAGGGCAACGTCCACGAGATCGCCCAGGCGGTGGCGCCGCAGTCACGGGTGGTCTACGTGGACCACGACCCGATCGTGCTCGTCCACGGCCGCGCCCTGCTCGCCGTGGACGCCAGCACCACGATCGTCGAGGCCGACGCCCGCGAGCCGGGGAAGATCCTCGACGACCCGAAGACGCGCTCGCTGATCGACTTCAGCGAGCCGGTCGGGCTGCTGATGTTCGGGATCCTGCACCACCTTGGCGACGACGAGGACCCGGCCGGCGTCGCGGCCGCGCTCATCGGGCCGCTCGCCCCGGGCAGCCACGTGGTGATCTCGCACTTCCACAACCCGGGCGAGGAACACCCCGAGGTGTCGAAGCAGGCGTACGAGGCGGAGCGGATCTTCAACGACCACCTCGGCACCGGCCGGTGGCGCACCCGCGAGGAGATCCTCGCCTACTTCGACGGTCTCGAACTGCTGGAGCCCGGCCTGGTGCCGCTGCCCGAGTGGCGCCCGGGCCCCGACGACCGCGCCACGCCGGGCATCACGTACCACACCTTCGTCGGAGGCGTCGCCCGCAAACCCTAGCTAGGCGGGCAGCTTGCCGGTGGCGACCACGTCGCGGTACCAGTGGGCGCTGTCCTTCCAGGTGCGCTCGAGCGTGTCCGGGTCCACCCGCACGATGCCGAACCGCTTGGCGTACCCGTGCGCCCACTCGAAGTTGTCCATCAGCGACCACACGAAGTATCCACGTACGTCGGCCCCCGCCGAGATCGCCTCGGCCACGGCGGACAGGTGACGGTGCAGGTAGTCGACGCGCCGCTCGTCCCGGATCCGCCCGTCGGGGTCGACGACGTCGGCGAAGGCTGCGCCGTTCTCGGTGATCATCGTGGGCATGGACGGGTAGTCGCGGTGCAGCCGCAGCAGCAGCTCGGTCAGGCCGGTCTCGTCGATGTTCCAGCCCATCTCGGTGTACGGGCCAGGCTGGGGGACGAACTCGACGTCGTCGCAGGCGATCCACGGCGACGCGGCCCCGTCCTGGTGCCCGTCGGCGGTCGCCCGCTCGGAGGATCCGTCCCACTGGCGGACCAGCGTCGGGTTGTAGTAGTTGACCCCGAGCACGTCCAGCGGCTGACATGCGGTGGCCTCGTCGCCGTCGCGCACGAACGACCAGTCGGTCACGGCGGCGGTGTCGGCGATGAGGTCGCGCGGGTAGGCGCCCTCCAGCATGGGGCCGAGGAAGGCCCGGTTGGCCAGCGCGTCCGCGCGGCGTACGGCGTCGGCGTCCTGGTCGGACACGCCGCGCACGTGGTGCAGGTTGAGCGTGACCGACATCTGGGCGGCCGGGTCGACGACCGCGCGCAGCGCCTGGACGGCCAGGCCGTGGCCGAGGTTGAGGTGGTGGACGGCGGCCAGGGCCGCGGCGGGCTCGGTCCTGGCGGGGGCGTGCACGCCGGAGGCGTAGCCGAGGTAGGCCGAGCACCACGGCTCGTTCAGGGTGATCCAGGTGCGGACGCGGTCGCCGAGCGTGCGGCCCATGAGGTCGGCGTACTCGGCGAAGCGGTGGGCGGTGTCGCGGTTCGGCCAGCCGCCCGCGTCCTCCAGCTCCTGCGGCAGGTCCCAGTGGTAGAGGGTGGCGACGGGGGCGATGCCGCGGGCGAGCAGCCCGTCCACCAGCCGCGAGTAGAAGTCCAGGCCCGGCTGGTTGGCCCGGCCGCCCGGCTGCACGCGCGGCCAGGAGATCGAGAACCGGTACGCGCCCACGCCCAGGCCGGTGAGGATGTCCAGATCCTCCTCCAGCCGGTGGTAGTGGTCGCAGGCCACGTCACCGGTGTCGCCGCCCGTCACCAGTCCCGGGGTGTGGGAGAAGGTGTCCCAGATCGACGGGCCGCGGCCGTCCTCGTTCCAGGCGCCCTCGACCTGGTAGGCGGCGGTGGCGGTGCCCCACAGGAAGTTCTCGGGGAAGGTGGTCATGCTGCTCCTCACAGGGTGATCTCGATCGCGTCGGTGCCGGGCTCCGCGGTGACCCGCGGGCCGTCCGAAGTCTGGGGTCCGCCGTGGAGCCGCAGGCTCCAGCGGGCGGGCGCGCCCGCCACGCGCCGGGCTCTGACGCGGTCGCCCGTGCGGGAGACCTCGAACACGGCGCCGGCGCCGCCGTCGGGGGAGGGCACGGTGACGGTGCGGCGGGCGCCGTCGGCCGGCCGGTAGACGTTCAGGGTGACGCCGTCGGCGTAGTCGTAGTCGGGCCGGTCCTCGCGGGCGCCGGTCGCCAGCACCGCGCCGGGCCGCACGAGCAGCGGCAGGCTGTCGAACCCGTGCCGTTCGGTACGCCACCCTGGGCCGCTGACGGTCTCGCGGTCCAGCAGCCGGGTCCAGGTTCCCTCCGGGACGTAGTACGAAATGTCGCCATCGGCGGACAAGACGGGCGCCACCAGCAGGTCGGGCCCGAGCATGTACTGGGCGTCCAGATGCTCGCAGCCCCGGTCCCCGGGGAACTCCAGCTGCATGGCCCGCATCATCGGCAGCCCCTCGGCCGCGGCCTCGACGGCGACGCCGTACAGGTAGGGCATCAGCCGCGCCTTCAGCCGCGTGAACGAGCGCAGCACGTCGACCGACTCCTCGTCGAACAGCCACGGCACCCGGTACGAGCTGCTGCCGTGCAGCCGGCTGTGCGACGACAGCAGCCCGAACGCCACCCACCGCTTGAACACGGCAGGATCGGGCCGCCCCTCGAACCCGCCGATGTCGTGGCTCCAGAACCCGAACCCGGCCAGCCCCAGCGACAGCCCGCCGCGCAGCGACTCGACCATCGCCTCGAACGTCGACTCGCAGTCGCCGCCCCAGTGCACCGGCAGCCGCTGCCCGCCCACCGTGGCCGACCGGGCGAACTGCACGGGCGCGCCCCGCTCGGCCAGCACCCGGTGCACGGTCTCGTTGTAGAGCAGCGTGTAGTAGTTGTGCATGCGCTCGGGGTCGGCGCCGTCGGTGTAGGCGACGTCGGTCGGGATGCGCTCGCCGAAGTCGGTCTTGAACGCGTCCACCCCCATGTCGAGCAGCCCGCGCAGCTTGCCCGCGTACCACTCCCGGGCGGCCGGGGAGGTGAAGTCCACCAGCGCCCGGCCCGCCTGCCAGTGGTCATCCTGCCAGACGGTCCCGTCCGGCCGGCGCAGCAGGTGACCGGCGGCGGCCCCCTCGTCGAACAGCGCCGACGCCTGCCCGATGTACGGGTTGATCCACAGGCAGACCCGCAGCCCCCGCTCCTTGAGCCGCCGGATCATGCCCTCGGGGTCGGGGAACACCTCCGGGTCCCACTCGAAGTCGCACCACCGGTAGCGCCGCATCCAGAAGCAGTCGAAGTGGAACACGCTCAGCGGCAGGTCCCGCGCGGCCATCCCGTCCACGAACGAGGCCACCGTCGCCTCGTCGTAGTCGGTGGTGAACGACGTGGACAGCCACGGCCCGAACGACCAGGCGGGCGGCAGCGCCGGGCGGCCGGTCAGCGCCGTGTAGCGGCGCAGGATGTCCTTGGGCGTGGGCCCGTGAATGACGAGGTACTCCAGGTCGTGGCCCTCGGCGCTGAACTGGACCCGCGACACCGACTCCGAGCCCACCTCGAACGACACCCGGCCGGGATGGTTGACGAACACGCCGTAGCCGCGGTTGGTGAGGTAGAAGGGGATGTTCTTGTAGGCCAGGTCGCTGCTGGTGCCGCCGTCCTCGTTCCAGATGTCGACGGACTGCCCGTTGCGCACCAGGGGGCCGAAGCGCTCGCCCAGCCCGTACACGAGCTCCCCGGCGCCGAGGCCGAGCTGCTCGACCATGAAGTGCCGGTCGCCGGGGTCGCGCATGACGCCCAGGCTTCTGCCGGAGCTGCGGGTCAGCTCGCGCCCGCCGGCGCTGAAGGTCATCTCCCACGGGGCGTCCCTGCGCACCCGTACGGTGAGCGCGCCGCTGGTCAGGCTCGCCTGCTCGGCGTCCACGGCGAGGTTGACGTCCGGGGCGTCGTCGCGCACCTCGAAGACCGGGGAGCCGGGGACGGATCCGGCGAAGTGCACCGTACGGACGCGGATCACGTCCGGCATCGGGGACGACAGGTCTACTCGCAGCACCGGCCCGTCGATCGTGTATCCCCGGTGCGTGATGGGCCTGGCCGGGGCCAGGATCCGCAGCGTGCGGGCGTCGGCGGTCACGTCGTGCGCCGCCGTGGCGTAGTCGGCCCGCACCCCGGGACGCAGCCGCCAGTAGCCGTCCTTGAACTTCATTCGACTCCTTGAACGAGGGCCGCGACGGCCTGGGGAGCCAGCATGATCTGGCCGTCCACGGCCGATCCGGTCAGCAGGTCGGTGGCCGGGTGGGGGAGCGGCACGCGTGCCGTCTCCGAGCCGTGGTTGAGCAGGAACAGCACGTCGCCGCGGCGCACCGCCTCGACCATGGGCGGCAGGACCGGCAGGACTCCCCGCACGCCCGCGTCGGCCAGCGCCCGCGCGGCCAGCTCGCCGAGCGCGTCCGGCTCGGGCATCGTCGCCACGTACCAGGCGACCCCCTGCCCGGTCCGGTGCCGCAACAGCGCAGGCCCGCCCCCGTCGAACCCCTCGGTGAACTCGGCCACCGTCTCTGCCCCCTCCGCGGCGACCAGCTCGGTCCAGGCGTGCGCCGTGAACTCCGCCCCGGTGGCCCACCGGCACCGCACGGGCCCGTCCACGGGCCGCCACTCCTCGCCGGACGCGCCGAGCACCTCGCGCAGCGGCGCGGGGAACCGTCCGGTACGCACGTGTGCCCGCTCGTCCACGATCCCCGAGAACGGGCCCACGACCAGGACCCCGCCGCCGCGCACGTAGGCGGTCACGGCCGCGGCGTCCTCGTCGCGGAGCAGGAACAGGTTCGGAATCACGACGAGGGCGTAGCCGCGCAGGTCGGCCGACGGGGGCACCAGGTCCACGGTCACGCCGCGCTCCCAGAACGGCAGGTAGTAGCCGAAGAGCTGGTCGGTGGCGGTGAGGCGGTCGCTCGGCCGGCCGCGCTCCTCCAGCGCCCACCAGCTCGCCCAGTCGAACACCATCGCCACCCGCGCGGGCACCGGCTGCCCCGCCACGGACGCCAGCTCGCGCAACTCCCGGCCGTGCGCGCGGACCTCGGCGTGCAGGCGGGTGTCCGGTCCCGCGTGCGGGAGCATCGCGGAGTGGAAGCGCTCGGCGCCGAACCGGGAGGCCCGCCACTGGAAGTAGCACAGCCCGTCCGCGCCGCGGGCGAGCGCCTGCAGCGACTCCAGCCTGAGCCGGCCGGGTGGTTTGGGCGGGTTGTGCGGGCGCCAGTTGACCGCGCCGGCGGCCTGCTCCATCAGCAGCCATGGCCTGCCCTTGGCCAGGCCGCGCATGAGGTCGTGGGTGAGGGCCGTGCGGGCGGGTGCGAGCGGGTCTGAGGGGTCGGGGTAGTGGTCGTTGGAGACGATGTCCTCCTCCTCCGCCCACGACCAGTAGTCGACCGGCTTGAACAGGCCCATGAAGTTGGTGGTGACCGGGATGCCGGGGGTTCTGGCGCGCAGGAGGTCGCGTTCGGCGCGGAAGTGGGCGAGCAGCGCGTCGGAGCCGAAACGCCAGAAGTCGAGCTGCTGGGAGGGGTTGATGATGTAGGGGGCGCGGCGCGGGGTGAGGATCTCGGCCCAGTCGCTGTAGCGCTGGCTCCAGAACGTGGTGCCCCACGCCTCGTTGAGCGCGTCCAGGTCGCCGTAGCGCTCCCGCAGCCAGGCGCGGAACGCCTCGGCGGAGTCGTCGCAGTGGCAGACCTGGCCGTACTCGTTGCCCACGTGCCACAGCGCCAGGGCCGGGTGGCCCGCGTACCGGTCGGCCAGGTCGCTCACGATCGCCAGCGCCCGCTCCCGGTAGACGGGGGACGACGGGCAGAACTGGTTGCGCGAGCCGTACCAGAGGCGGTGCCCGGCCTCGTCGACCGGCAGGGTCTGCGGCCACCGGTGCCCCAGCCACGGGGGAGGCGAGGCGGTGGGGGTGGCCAGATCCACCGCGATCCCGGCCTCGCCCATGAGGTCGAGCACCCGGTCCAGCCAGGCGAAGTCCCGCTTGCCCGGCTCCGGCTCGATGCGCGCCCAGCTGAAGACGCCGACCGTGACGAGATTGACCCCGGCGGCCCGCATCAGCTCGGCGTCCTCGGCCCACACGTGCTCGGGCCACTGCTCGGGGTTGTAGTCGCCGCCGAACAGCAGGCCGCGCCCGGCGGTGAGCGTGTGCGTGCCCAGTCGTCCCGTCACGATCCGGTCCTTTCGCCTTCGCGGGGTGGTGCGGAGCTGTCGCCGACGACGAGGCGGCAGGGCAGCAGCCGCTGCGCGGGCGGCCCGTCGCCCTCCAGCCGGTCGATGAGCATGCGGGCGCCGAGGCCGCCCAGCTCGGCGCTCGGCGGCTCCAGCGTGGTGAGCCTGGGGTGGAACATCTCGGCGACCCGCGCCGACGACAGCACCAGCAACAGCGTCAGGTCCTCGGGGATCCGCCAGCCGCGCGCCGCCACGGCCGCGATCACCCCGACCGCCGCGTGGTCGTCCATCACCGCCAGCGCCGTCGTGTCGGGATGCGCGGCGACCAGCCGCTCGAACGCCTGCCCGCCCTCGTCGGCCGAGCCGGGCCGGAAGCCGTCGACGTAGCCGATCCCGGCCGCGCGGGCGGCCTCGGCGAACTCCGCCCCGGCCCGGATCGCGGGCCCGTACCGCGCCGCGTGCCGGTCGGCCGAGAGGTTGAAGAAGGCCAGCTTGCGGTGCCCGAGCCCGGCCACGTGCGCCACGGCGGCCGCGGCTGTGGCCGCGAAGTCGATGTCGGCGTAGTCGATCGGGCCCGGGTCGCGGGTCCGCCCGATCATGCTGAACGGCACGCCCGCCTCCAGGAGGAACTCCGTGCGCTCGTCGTCCAGCCCGACCTCCATCAGCAGCACGCCGTCCACCAGCCCCAGCCCCGTGATGTGGCGCAGCTCCTCGACCGGCTCGGCGTGCTCGGGGGAGAGCAGCAGGTGGTAGCCCAGTTCGCGGGCCGCCTCCGCGGCGCCGGTGGCGAACTGCATCTCGGTCAGCCCGAAACCGCTGCGCGGGGTGGGGTACAGCAGGGCCAGGATGCGGGTGCGCTTGCTCTGCAGACCGCGGGCCAGCAGGCTCGGGCGGTATCCCAGCTCGGCCGCCGCCTGCTCGATCCGCCGCCGGGTGTCCGCCGCCACGGGGCGGGTGCCGTTGAGCGCGGCGGACACGGTGCTCACCGCGACCCGCGCCCGCTCCGCCACGTCACGTATCGAAGACATGCCACTGCCGATCCGCTGGGGTCGAAACGTTTCGCACAACGTAGGACGCGGTTTGCGGGGCTGTCAATGGGGTGGAATCGGTCGTCCCAAATTACGGGCCCGCGCGCAGGGCGTCGCCCGCCTCCCGGCCGGGCCCGTAGCGGATCTTCGTGACGCCTGACGGCTCAGGGCGGGGGAGCCGTGGACCGGCGCTGGATCAGCTCGATCGGCCCGGCCAGCACCTCCGCCACCGTGTCGTCCGGCTTCAGGCCGGCCAGCAGGGTCACGCCGCGGCGGCCCAGCTCGCCCAGCGGCATGCGCACCGTCGTGAGCGCGGGATTGAGGTAGCTGGCCAGCTCCAGATCGTGCACGGCGACGATCGAGACGTCCCGCGGGATCTCCAGCCCGGCCGCGCGCACGCCTTCCATCGCCCCGATGGCCGAGGCCACGTTGGCGACGAACACCGCCGTCGGCCGCTCGGGGGCGGCCAGCAGCCGGGCCATCGCCGCCGCCCCGCCCGCCGGCGTGTAGTCGGCCGCCACGATCGGCCCTTCCGGCAGCCCCGCCTCGCGCATCGCCGCCGAGTAGCCCGCCGACCTGCGCGTGGCCGTGTCGGCGCGCGCCGGGCCCGCCAGGTGGGCGATGCGTCGGTGGCCCAGGCGTACGAGGTGCTCCACCGCCAGCGCGGCGGCCCGCGCGTCGTCGAGGATGACGTAGCGCTTGACGCTCCTGCTGCGGTTGTTGAGCATCAGCCACGGGATGGCGGACCGGTCGAGCTGCGCGATGAGCCCCGACTCGTCGCCGGTCCCGGCCAGCAGCAGGCCGTCGATGCGGCCCTGCCCGATCCGGTCCATGTAGTCGCCCAGCGCCGCGCCCGACGCGCTGCCGGTGACCAGCACGTAGCCCTGCGAGGCCGCCTCCGCCTCCGCGCCCTTGATGATCTCCGCGTAGACCGGGTTGGCGAAGTCGGGGATGAACAGCCCGAACATGTGCGCCCGTGACGTGCGCAGGCTCCGCGCGGCGACGTTGGGCCGGTAGCCGAGCTCCTCGATCGCCGCCAGCACCCGCTCGCGCGTCTCCGGCCGGATGTTGAGCGTGGGGTCCTTGTTGACGACGCGGGAGACGACCGCCCGGTCGACCTTGGCGACGGCGGCGACGTCGGCCAGCGTGACCCGGGAACGCTTCATGACGACGATCCTCCCCTGTCCGCCGGGCGGCAGCGCACGCTCTCGCCGGTGTCCATCGAGCGGTAGAGCGCGTCGATCAGGCGCAGCGTGCCGAGGTTGTCGGCGCCGGAGGTCTCCGGCTCGCCGCCCTCCGCGACGGCCCGCAGCAGCGAGCCCATCGGCCCGGCCACCGCGTCCGGCAGCCACCGCCCGGTCACCGGGTACGGCAGCCAGCCGTCCGTCGGCAGTGCCCGGCTGTGCACGGCCAGGGTGTCGGGGCGGCCGTGCGGGTAGTCGTACAGCAGGCCGAGCGTGCCCTTGATCGCGCCTTGCGTGCCGTCGAGGCGGAAGGACGCCTCCTGGTCGCCGGCGCGGTTCTCGTGCGTGACGTGCACCAGCGCCCGCAGGTCGCCCGGGTACACCAGCGTGCTCATCGTGCGCGTCTCGCCCTTGGCGAGCTGGCCCGGCGTGCGGCTGCCGGTGCAGAAGACCAGCTCGGGGTCGCCCAGGATGGAGCGGATCGCGTCCAGGTAGTGGATGGAGTGGTAGACGATCTCCAGCCGGTCGGTGGTGACCAGCCAGTCCCAGGCGCTCCAGTCGGTGAGGATGTTCACGGTGAACGTCATCGCCGTCGGCTCGCCGATCCAGCCCGCGCGCACCATGGCCCGGGCGGCGGCGATGCCCTCGTCGAAGCGGAGCTGCTGGTTGACCGCGACCTTCAGGCCGCTGGCCGCCGCCAGATCGACGATGCCCCGGCCGGTCGCCACGTCGGGCGCGAACGGCTTCTGGCACATCAGGTGCTTGCCCGCCGCCAGCGCCGCCCGCGCGATGCCGGGCTGCGCGCCGGGCGCGACGGCGATGTCCACCACGGCCACGCGCTCGTCGGCCAGCAGCTCCTCCAGCGAGCCGTACGTCCTGGGCACCCCGTGCCGCCGGGCCACCTCGGCGGCGCGATCGGCGTCGAGGTCGTACAGGCCGGTCACCTCCAGCCCGGCCCGCCGGTAGGCGGGCAGGTGGGCCACGTCCACGATGGCCCCGGCGCCGACGACGGCGACGGGCAGGCGGTGCGCGGCCGGGATGGACAGGTCGGCCGCGGCGGAGATGGGCGCGAACACGTCGATCACGCGGCGGCCTCCCGGGCGAGCAGGCCGGGGATGTGGCGGCGGGTCATGGCGCCTCCTGGAGGCCGTAGAAGCGGGTGGCGGTGTCGCCGAGTACGGCCGCGCGGACGGCGGGCGGGAGCCCCGACAGCAGGACGTTCGTCTCCCGCCACACCTTCGCGTAGTCGCCGGCGAGCAGCGCCACCGGCCAGTCGCTGCCGAACATCAGCCGCTCGGGGCCGAACGCCTCCAGCGCGTGCTCCACGTAGGGCCGCAGGTCCCCGGCCGTCCACGTGGCGGTGTCGGCCGCCGTGTTCAGGCCGGACACCTTGGCGTACACGCCCGGGCACTCGGCCGCGCGGGCGAGCAGGGACGCCCACGGCTCCCAGCCCTTCTCCTCGATCGGCGGCTTGGCCAGGTGGTCGATCACCATCCGCAGCCCGGGCACCCGCTCGGCCAGCACCGGCACGTGCTCCAGGTGCCGCGGCAGCACCGCCACCACGTCGAACGGCAGCCCGGCCGCGGCCAGCAGCCCGAGCCCCTCGATCACCGGGTCCTGGAGCACCCAGTCGGGGTCGGGTTCGTCGTGGATGAGATGCCGCACCCCCGCGAACCTGGGATGCCGCCGGTACCGCTCCAGCGCTTCGGCCGCCTCGCCGGGCCGGTGCAGCGGCACCCAGCCCACCACCGCGCCGATGAAGTCGTGCGCGTCGGCCTGCGCGAGCATGGCGTCGGTGTCGGCGTAGGAGTCCATCGACTGCACCAGCACCGTGCGGCCGACCCCGGCCGCCGCGAGCTGGGGGATGAGCTCCGCCGGCTCGAACGTGCGGTGGATCGGCCCGTGCTCGGGCGTCAGCCACGGGTACGAGCCCGTCTCCAGGTTCCAGAAGTGCTGGTGGGCGTCGACGACGGTCATCCAGCCTCCTCACGTGATCAATCGTTTGAGCGTGCACATATTAGGGGTTATCCGGCGGTTGTACGAGCTCCAAGGTGATGTCGTCGGGGTCGAGGAAGTAGCAGGCGTAGCCGCCCCGGTTGACCCCCGCGGTGATCGCCTCGGGCGGGTTGACGAAGCGCACCCCGGCCGCCGCCAGCCGGGCGTGCTCGGCCGGGGCGTCCTCGACGGTGAGCGCCAGGTGCGCGGCGCCCGGCAGGTGGCGGGCCGGGTCGCGCGGGGCGCCCCTCGGCCGTACGTACTCGACCAGCTCCAGGTCGTGCGTGGAGACGCCGCGGGGCTGGCCGGGCACGGCGAGCTGGGCCACGCGCAGCACGGCGTCGGGGTAGCCGACGAGCCGGCGGGTGTAGTCGTTGTCCTGCTCCTGCCGGTGCACCAGCGCGAACCCGAGCAGGTCGCGGTAGAACTCCACGGACCTGTCGAGGTCGGAGACCGTGAAGGAGAAGTGCCAGACGCCTCTCATCGCAGCGCCTCCTGTCTGAGGGTCGGTCGCGGTTTCGGCTCGCGCACGCGGCGCACCTGTCTCTGCCTGCCCGCCACGGTGTAGCTGGCGGCGGCCACCACCACGACCGTTCCCACGATGACGCCCTGGTAGTTGGCGCCCAAGGTTGACCACGTTGAAGCCGTTGTCCAGGGTGAACAGGATCAGCGCCCCCACCACGGACTTCAGCACGCTGCCCAGGCCGCCGAACAGCGAGGTGCCACCGAGGATGGCCGCCGCGATCCCGTCGGGTTGATGGCCGGCAGCTTGGCGGCGAACAGCACGCCGACGAAGCCGGAGCCGAGCGCGATCGCCGTCGTGGCGGGCAGGCCGAGCGGGGCGACCAGGCTGAGCACGGTCGCGGCCGAGAACGCGGCCACCGAGGCGACCGACAGGTCGAAGTTCCCGCTGATCAGGACCACCGTGGTGAAGACGGCGAGGATCGCGATGAGGGAGGACTGGTCGAGGACGTTGACGGCGTTCGTCGGCGACAGGTAGGACGGGCGGCCCAGCTGGGCGGTCAGCAGCGTCAGGACGGCGACGATCAGCACGAGCGCGTAGCCGACGCCCGCGTTGCCCGGCCTGAGGGCCCGCCGCCCACCGGGAGCGCCCGGAGGTCTCAGGCGGCATCGTGGGCGCCTCCCTCGCCGAATTCGCCGCCGAATTCGCCGCCGAATTCGCCACTGAATCCGCCACTGAATCCGCCGCTGAATCCGTTCGCCAGCATCAGCAACTCCTCCTCGGAGGTCTGCTTCATGGTGCTCCTGCTTCGGTCAAACGTTTGACTTCCTGAATGATCCGCGTGGCGTCGGGGACCAGGGACTGCGCGAGGACCGGCGCCGCGGGCATCCGCACGTCGGGCGCGCCGATCCGGATGGGCGGCGCGGCCAGCGCCACCCCGGCGCCCGCGACCCGGGCGACGACCTCGGCGCCGAAGCCGCCGGTGACGTTCGCCTCGTGGACGACGGCCAGCCTGCGGGTGCGGCGCGCGCTCTCGATCACGGCCCCGGTGTCGAACGGGTTGAGCCACGGCGTCTCCAGCACCTCGGCCTCGACCCCCTCGCCGGCCAGGGCCTCGGCCGCCGCCAGCACCCGGTGCGTCATCGCGCCCCAGGTGACGACCGTGACGTCGGAGCCCGCGCGGCGGGTGCGCGCCCCGCCCGTCGGCTGGACCGGGCCGTCCGTCCTGACCGGCTCCTTCGGGCCGAAGTACAGCGTGCGGTTCTCGACCACCAGCACCGGGTCGTCGCCGTGCACGGCCGTCACCAGCAGGTCGTAGGCGTCCTGCGGCGTGCTCGGCATGCACACCCGCAGCCCCGGCACGTGCAGGAAGAGCGCCTCCAGGCATTGCGAGTGCTGCGCGCAAGCGCCCGGCGCGTTGCCCTGCTGGGTGCGGATGGTCAGCGGGGCCCGCAGCCGCCCGCCCGACACGTAGCGGACGTTGGCCGCCTGGTTGACGATCTGGTCCAGCGCCACGAGGGAGAAGTCGGCCCACATGATCTCGACGATCGGGCGGCGGCCGAACATCGCGGCGCCCACCGCGCTGCCGAGGATCGCCGACTCGCTGATCGGGGTGTCGAACACGCGGTCCCCGTACTGCTTGCGCAGGCCCCTGGTCACGCCGAACACGCCGCCGGGCACGCCGACGTCCTCGCCGTACACCAGCGTCTCCGGCAGCTCCTCCATGAGGCGGTGCAGGGCCGCGTTCACGGCCTCGCCGTAGGACAGGTCAGGCATACAGGTGCTCCCTTGCGGTGGCGGGGTCGGCGAGGGGCGCGGCCAGCGCGCGCTCGGCAGCGGAGGCCATCTCGGCCCGCGCCCCGCGCTCCACGGCGTCCAGGTCGGCGGCCGGCACCCCGTCGGCGAGCAGGCCCTCGCGCAGCCGGGCGATCGGCTCGCGCCTGCCGATCCGCTCCAGCTCGCCGGGCTGCCGGTAGGTCTCCGCGTCGCCGATGTAGTGGCCGACCAGGCGCTCGGTCATGCACTCCAGCAGCGTCGGCCCGCCGCCCTCGCGGGCCACCTCCAGCGCGTCGCGCACGTGGAAGCGCACGGCCTCCACGTCGTTGCCGTCGACGCGGTGGCCCGGCATCCCGTACGCGGCGGCGCGGTCGGCCAGGCGCGGGTTGTGCACCATGTCGGCGATCGGGGTCAGCTCGGAGTAGCGGTTGTTCTCGCAGACGAACACCACGGGCAGGGAGAACGCGGCGGCGAAGTTCATCGCCTCGTGTACCGCGCCCTGGTTCATCGCGCCGTCGCCGAAGACGCTCACGGCCACCCGGTTCGAGCCGTCGTGCCGGCCGGCCAGCGCCGCCCCGCACGCGATCGGCGCGCCCGCGCCCACGATCGAGTTCTCGCCGTGGAAGCCGTACTCGGCCGCGGTGAAGTACGCCGAGCCGCCCCGGCCGCCGTTCACGCCCGTCGCCCGGCCCGCCAGCTCGGCGAACAGCGCCTGCGCGGGCACGCCCCTGGCCAGCGCCCAGCCGTGCCCGCGGTAGGTCGCGAACAGCGCGTCGTGCGGCTCCAGCACGTCGCACGCGCCCACCGGGACGGCTTCCTGCCCGATGCACAGGTGCACCGAGCCGACGATCGGCCCTTCCGCTCGCAGGTCGCGCACCTTCTCCTCGAACGCGCGGATCCGCCACATGGCCAGCAAATCCGCGAGCCTGCGTTCACTCATCACATCTCCAGGCTTCGAGCGCCGCGGCGCAGATCGCCTCGGCGTCGCCGATGTAGGACTCGGGCGGGATGGGCAGCGCGCCCAGGCTCGCCAGATCGTCCGGTCCCGCCACGTCGCGCAGCGCGTCGGCCAGCGCCCGCCCGCGCTCGCGGGCCTCGTGCGCCGCCTTGTAGACCAGGTCGTGCGCCCGTTCCCGGCCCAGCGCCGGGGCCAGCCGCATCATGTACGCCTCCGCCATGATCAGCCCGCCCTCGGCGCCCAGGTTGGCCCGCATGGCCTCCGGGTAGACCCGCAGCCCGGCGGCGACCTCGGCGGCCGTGGCCAGCGCGCCCGCGGCCAGCTCGGCCAGGAGCGGCACCACGTACCACTCGACCTGCCACTCGCCGGCGGCCCGCTCGTGGCCGGCCTCCATCGCGCGGAACAGGCCCGAGCTGAGCGCGCCCGCCGTGCCGGACATGCCGATGACGGCCTCGCAGCCGATCGGGTTGGCCTTCTGCGGCATCGTGGACGACGCGCCGCGGTGGTGTCCGCCCGCCTCGCGCACCTCGCCGACCTCGGTCCTGGACAGGTCCACGACCTCGCGGGCGAAGCGGGCCGCCGTGGCCGCCAGGCTCGCGCAGGTCACGCCGAACTCGGCGACGCCGTCCCTGGCCACGTGCCAGGGCACCTCGGTGGTGCCGAGGCCGAGCACCCCGGCCATGCGCTCGCGCACCTGGCTGGAGCGCTCGCCCATCGCGGCGGACGTGCCGCCCGCGCCGAACAGCGACACGACCCGCACCCGCCGCGCCGCCTCGCCCACCCGGTCGCGCTGGCGCGTCACCTCCGCGAGCAGCACCGCCATCTTCGCCCCGAACGTCGTGGGCACCGCCTGCTGGGCGTGCGTGCGGGCGGCGACGACGGTGCCGGCGTGCTCGGCCACCAGCCGGGCCAGCGCGCCGCCGAACGAGCCGAGCAGCGCCCGCAGGTGGTCGAGGGCCTCGCCCATCTGCAGGGCCAGGCCGGTGTCCATGATGTCCTGCGTGGTCGCGCCGTAGTGGACGCGGCCGTTGGGCCCCTCGGGGAGCGCGGCGGAGATCATCCGTACGAGGGGCAGGATCGGGTAGCCCACGTTGACCGCCTCCGACCAGAGGCGCCGGACGTCGATGTTGGCCGGCACGCAGGCCGCCTCGATGGCCCGCGCGTCGGCCTCGGAGATCACACCCTCCTCGGCCTGGGCGCGGGCCAGCGCGGCCTCCGTGCGCAGCCAGGCGAGCACGGTCCGCTCGGCGGAGAAGATCTCGGTCATCGCGCCGTCGCCGAACAGCTCGGGCAGCAGCTTGAACGTCTGGCGCACGGTCAGTTCATCTCCAGTCCGCCGTCGACGTTGAGAGCCTGGCCCGTCACGAACGACGCCAGGTCGCTGGCCAGGAAGAGCACCGCGGAGGCGACCTCCTCGGGACGTCCGGGGCGGCGCAGCGGGGAGCGCTCGCTGACCTCCTTCAGGTAGCCGGCGCCCGCGTCGGGGCCGAACCGCCGGTCGCGGTCGGCGATGATCTCGTCCCACATGGGGGTGAGGAAGACGCCGGGGCACACGGCGTTCACCCGCACGGGGGCCAGCGCCTCGGCCGCCGACTTCGTCAGGGAGAGCAGGGCCGTCTTGGTGGCGGAGTAGTGGGCGGCGTTGGGGCGGCCCGAGCGGGCGGCCACCGAGGCCAGCGTCACGATCGAGCCGCCGCCCCGCTCGGCCATCCCGCGCCCGACGGCCTGGGTGAGCCAGAACGTGGCGTTGAGGTTGACGTCCACGATCCGCAGCCACTCGCCGGGCTCGATGTCGAGCAGCGGGGTGGTGCGCATGATCCCGGCGCAGTTCACCAGCACGTCGATCCGGTCGCTGGCGCCCGCCAGCGCCGCCGCCTGCGCCGGGTCGGTGAGGTCGGCCGGCCGGGCCTCGGCGCCCAGCTCGGCCGCCGCCTCCCTCAGCCGCGGGCCCTCCAGGTCGGAGAGCACGACGTCCGCTCCGGCGTCGGCCAGCGCGCGGGCGCACGCGAACCCGAGCCCTCCCGCGCCGCCCGTGACGAGCGCCGTCCGCCCGTCCAGGTCGATCGTGACAGCCATCCCCGATGGTCTCCCGTCTCTCGTTCAAACGATTGACCAGACCATAACGCGAACCGCGCAAACCGGACAAGAGCGTTTTTCGGGAGATCAGCGCCAGCCGAGCTCCTCGTAGAAGGCGGCCCGGGCGAGCTCGAACGAGGCGCGGTCCAGCACCGCGCCCTCGTGGGGCCCCGCGGCGACGGGCTCCTCGTGCATCCGGGCCGGCAGCTCGTCGGGACCGCCGCCCTCGCGGATCGCGTAGGCGCGCATCGCGTCGAGCCGCGCCTGACCGGCCGCCAGCAGGTCGTCCAGGGTGAACTCCCGCCCGAGGACGGCGGTGACCAGGGCGCTCAGGTGGTCGAGGGTCAGCGGGCGGGTGGGGGAGGAGGCGAAGACGCACAGGTTGAGCGCGTCGAGCCCGCTCCACAGCCGCAGCAGCCGGGCGGTGCGCCGGCCCCGCTCGGCGTCGAGCCCGGCGACCGGCGCGGGCTCCGCCCCGATCCGCCGGGCCTCGCCGAAGCTGTAGGCCAGCCCGGCCACTGGGTCGAAGTCGAGGTCGTGCTCCAGCGCGTCGTAGCGCGGCCCGCCGGGGGCGATCGCGTACCCGAGGCCGATGCCCGGCTGGACGCGGGGGTCGAAGCAGGGCAGCTCGGCGCCCTTGACGGTCATGGCGTACGGGGCCGCGGCCGGCCCGAGCTTCGCGGCCGCCCGCGCCGCACCCTCGGCCAGCAGGTCGCCCATCTCGCCCGTACGCCCCGCCACGTCGTCGATCAGCCCGGGCAACGCCTCGGGGTCGCCGAACGCGGGCCCGCCGGGGAGCAGCCCGCGCTCGGCGCACTCCATGGCGAACGCGAGCGTGCCGCCGAGGGAGACCGGGTCCAGCCCGAGGTCGTTGCAGCGGGCGTTGGCGGCCAGCACGGTGTCGAGGTCGTCGATCCCGAGGTTCCAGCCGAGCGACAGGAACGCCTCCTGCCCCAGCCCGCCGGTCCGCCGCTCGGCGAGCCCCGGTGGCGCGTACACCTTGAGGCAGTCGTTGGGGCAGCCGGGGCAGGCCCCGGTGGTCGCCACCGCGCGCCCGTCGTAGTCGGCCGCGGACGGGACCCGCAGCCCGTGCGCGCCGGTCACCGAGAAGTTACGCACCGCGGCGTACCCGGGGGCGGGCGGATCGCCCACCCATCCGGCGAAGCCGGGCATCCCTGCCTGGATCGCCGCCAGCGGGTTCGTGGCCAGCGAGTCGCGGTAGTAGGCGGCCAGCCCGGCGATCGCCCCGGGGTCGGCGACCTCCGCCGCGCTCTCCGTCGGGCTCTCGCCGACGCACACGACGGCCTTGAGGTTCTTGGCCCCGAAGACCGCGCCGAGCCCGTAGCGCCCGGCGGCGTAGGCGTAGTCGGTCACCACGCTCGCGTACCGCACGAGGTTCTCCCCGGCCGGCCCGATCGCGGCCACGTGCGCGCCCTGGCCGTGCCGCGCCCGCAGCGCGTCCGTCGTCGCGGCCGTGCCCAGCCCGCGCAGCTCCGAGGCGTCGTGCAGGGACACCCGTCCGTCCTGGACGAGCAGGTAGGACGGCCGCGCGGCCCGCCCCGTGACGGCCAGCGCCTTGGCGCCCGCCCCGCGCAGGCCCGCCGCGAACGGCCCGAGCGCGTGGGACTCCCCGGCCACCCCCGTCAGCGGCGACTTCGCCAGGAACACCGCCTTGGCCAGCCCCGGCGCCGCCGTCCCGCCCAGCACCCCGGCCGCCACGTACAGCAGCGCCCGCGGATCGTACGGATCGAGCCCGGCGGGCGTGCGCCCGGCCATCAGCCGCAGCCCGAGCACGGACCCGCCGATCTCGCCCGGGTACTGCTCCTTCTCCACGTTCCCGCTGGTCAGATCCACAATGAACGGCACGGTCAAGCCTCCAGAGCGAAAGAGGAAAGCGAGCCGCACCACATCACACAACACCCGCGAAAGGCAACCCCGTCAGGGCCGCCCCGGGTGCGACTGCAGCCAGCGCGACAGCCCGCGGGCGGCGCCGACGACGGCCGGCACGAGCGTGCCCGGCTGCTGCTCGCCCACCCGCACCACGACCGACAGCGCGGCGATCACCTCGTCCGCCGCGTCCCGCACCGGGGCCGCCACCGACACCGCGTCCAGCGTGACCTGCCGGTCGCTGATGACGTACCCGTGTCGCCGCACCTCGGCCAGCACCCCCCGCAGCCGGCCGGGCTTCGCGATGGTCCGGTCGGTGAAGGCCGCCAGCGGCCCGGCGAGGTACGCCTCCTGCGTCGCGGGCGGCGTGTGGGCCAGCAGCGCCAGCCCGACTCCGGTGGCGTGCGCCGGGAAGCGCCCGCCCACCCGGCTGCGCACGCCGACCGCGTCCCGGCCGGAGATCCGCTCCAGGTAGAGCACATCGGGCGCGTCCAGGACGGCGAGCTGGGCGTGCTGGTGGGTGACCTCGTACAGGTCCTCCAGGAACGGCATGGCGGCCTCGCGCAGGCCCAGCCCGCGCGGGGCCAGCGCGCCCACCTCCCACAGGTGCAGCCCGATCTGGTAGCGGCCGTCGCGGTCGCGTTCCAGCGCGCCCCACGACATCAGCTCGCTGACCAGCCGGTGCGCCGTCGTCAACGGCATCGAGGCGCGGCGGCTGATGTCGGACAGGCTCAGCCTGGGGCACTCGCCGGAGAACGCGCTGAGCACGCTGAGGACCCGGCTCGTCACGGTCCGGCCGGCGGGCCGCCGCGCGCTTCCGGAAGCCGTCCGGCCCGCCGGCTGCTTGGCCGGCTGTTGGACACTGCCGGGCGCGTGCACGCCGCGGCGCATCGTGGCCGCGGCCGGGCCGTCGTCGGTTGTGGTCATGGTCGCCGCCTCCCGGTTCGGACCTGTCACCCCGCGATGTTCCGGTTTTTATGTTGTTTGCGGCAACGTAAACCCGTGCTGCCTGCGGGTCCAGCCCTCGAAGCCCCAGAGTTTGTTGCGATGGGTAACAATCCAGAAACACACCGAACGACGTTCTGAAAAGTCTTCCGTTCAACGGAGAACGCGGTTACGCAACCTCTCCGCGGCTCATATGTTGCGGGCGCGACCCCCAGCCGGTCGGCCCGTTCCTCGAAGGAGCTGTTCACATGGCTGAAGCGCTCAACCCGTCGCTGACCCGCCGTGACGCGGCCCGGCTGCTCGGCGCGGCCGCCGCCGTCGCCGCGGTCCCCTCACGGTGGACCGCCCGCCGCACGGATGTCGACGCGCTCCTGCGGCAGCTGACGCTGGAGGAGAAGGTCTCGCTGCTGCACGGCGGCACCGACCCCGCCTCCAAGGGCCAGGCCGGGTACGTGCCCGGCGTGCCCCGCCTCGGCATCCCCGAGATCCGCCTGGCCGACGGGCCTGCCGGGGTGCGCGTCACGGCGAACGCCACCGCCCTGCCCGCGCCGGTGGCGCTCGCCTCGACGTTCGCGCCCGACCTCGCCCGGCGGTTCGGCGCGGTCATCGGCAGGGAGGGCCGCGCGCTGGGCATGGACGTCCTGCTGTCGCCGATGACCAACATCGTCCGGGTGCCGCAGGCCGGCCGGAACTTCGAGACGCTCGGGGAGGACCCGCTGCTGGCCGCCGCGCTCGTCGCCGGCGAGATCCGCGGCATCCAGGGCGAGGGCCTCATCGCCACGGTCAAGCACTACGCGGCCAACAACTTCGAGAACGCCCGCCAGACGATCGACGTCAAGGTGGACGAGCGGACCCTGCGCGAGATCTACCTGCCGGCCTTCGAGGCCGCCGTGCAGGCGGGCGTGGGCGCCGTCATGGCCGCCTACAACCACGTCAACGGCGTGTACGCCGCCGAGCACCCGCACCTGCTGAACGGGATCCTGCGCGACGAATGGCACTTCGGCGGCTGGGTGATGTCCGACTGGTTCGCCACGCACAGCGGCGCGCCCGCGCTCACCGCCGGGATGGACATGGAGATGCCCTTCGGCGTCAACTACGGGGGCCTGGCCGCCGCCGTCGCCTCCGGGCAGCTGGCCGAGTCGGTGGTGGACACCGCGGTGCGCCGCGTCCTCGTCCAGCTCGACCGGTTCGGCCTGCTCGGCGGCGGCCGGCCGCGGCCCTCCCCGGACCCGGCGGGCGGCGCCCGCACCGCGAAGGAGATCGCGCTGGCCGGCGCCGTGCTGCTGCGCAACGAACGGGACCTGCTGCCGCTGGGCCGCGCCGACCTGGCCGACCTGGTCGTCATCGGCCCCACCGCGGCCAGCCCCCTGGTGGGCGGCGGAGGAAGCGCCAGGGTGATCCCCGCGAACGCCGAGAGCCCGCTGACCGCCCTGCGCCGCCAGGCCGGTCCGGGCAGCCGCATCCGCTGGGCCACGGGCGTGGACCTGGAAGGGGTCCCGGTGCCCGCCTCCGCGCTGGTGCTCCAGCGCGCCCAGCAGGGCGGCACCCCGCAGGCCGCCGCCCAGGTCGACCACACCGGCGCGGACGCTCTGCCCGCCGGCTCGTCGTGGACGTGGACGGGCACGCTCACCGCGCCCGCGACCGGCGACTACGACCTGCGCATCCAGGGCGCGGGCGGAGTGCCGTCGTTCAACGGCTCGATCTCGCTGACCCTCGACGGTGTCAGGATCGGCTCGGTCGGCGCCCTCATCGGCGGCAACAGCAGCCTCATCGCGACCTCCGGCGGCCTGACGAACGCCGGCGCGACCGTCCGCCTCGAAGCCGGGGTGGCCAAGCCCGTCACCGTCGCGGCCACTGGCATCGCCGGCACGCCGCTGCAGGTCAGGCTGGCCTGGGTCACCCCGCAGCGCCGCCAGGAGGCGCTGCGCGAGGCCGCCGCGCTGGCCAAGGGGGCGCGGGCGGCGCTCGTGTTCGCCTTCAACGAGGGCACCGAGGGCGCCGACCGCGCCGCCCTCGCCCTCCCGAGCGGCCAGGACCCGGTCATCGGGGCCGTCGCCGCCGCCAACGCCCGCACCGCGGTCGTGCTCAACACCGGCGACCCGGTGCTCATGCCGTGGGTGCGGAGTGTGTGCTCGATCCTGCAGATGTGGTACCCGGGCCAGGAGGGCGCCGACGCCACCGCCACGCTCCTGCTCGGCGGGGCCTGCCCGGGCGGCAAGCTGCCGGTGACGTTCCCCGTGCGGGCCGAGGACGTGCCGACCGCGCAGCCCGAGCGCTACCCGGGCATGAGCGGGGTCGCGGACTACAGCGAGGGCGTGCTCGTCGGCTACCGGCACTACGACGCGCACGGCATCGAGCCGCTGTTCCCCTTCGGGCACGGCCTGTCCTACACCCGCTTCCAGTACGACGGCCTGTCGGTGCGGGCCGCGGGCGGCGGGCTCAGCGTGTCCTTCACGGTCGCCAACACCGGCCGGCGCGCCGGGGTGGAGGTGCCACAGGTGTATCTCGGCTCGCCGCCCGGCCCGCCGGTCCCGATGCCGCCCCGCGCGCTCGCCGGGTTCGCCCGGGTGCCGCTGTCGCCCGGCGAGCGGCGCCGCGTCACCGTGACGGTGCCGCTGCGCGCACTGCAGTACTGGTCGGACGGCCGATGGACCCTCGCGAGGGGCCGCCGTACCGTCCACGTCGGGTCCTCCTCCAGGGACCTGCGTCTACGTCAGGAGGTCACAGTCCGTTGAGACGATTACTGATCGCGCTCGCCGCGGCGGCCCTGGCCGCCGCCGTCCCCGTGCCCGCCGCCGCGTCCGGCGGCGACCGGCCGACGGCGCGTACCGACACCGGCTTCGTACGCGGGGCCCGCGCGGACGGCGTCGACCGCTTCCTCGCCCTCCCGTACGCCGCCCCGCCCACCGGCGACCTGCGCTGGCGGGCACCCCGGCCGGCGCCCGCCTGGCAGGGCGTGCGCGACGCGTCCCAGTGGGGCAACCGCTGCCCCGCCGCCGCCAGCACCAACGGCCCCCGCTCCGAGACCGAGGACTGCCTCTACCTCAACGTGTTCCGCCCCGCCGGCACGAAGGCCGGGCAGCGGCTGCCCGTGCTGTTCTGGATCCACGGCGGCGGCCTGCAGAACGGCTCGGCCAACCAGCACGACGGCACCCTGATCGCCCAGCTCGAGAACGTCGTCGTGGTGAGCGTCAACTACCGGCTCGGCGTGTTCGGCTACCTGGCCCACCCGCTGCTGGCAGCGGAAGCGGGCACGTCCGGCAACTACGGCCTGGCCGACCAGCAGGCCGCGCTGCGCTGGGTGCACCGCAACATCGCCGCGTTCGGCGGCGACCCCCGCCAGGTCACCATCGACGGCGAGTCGGCCGGCGGCTTCTCCGTCTGCGCCAACCTCGCCTCGCCCGCCTCGGCCGGGCTGTTCGCCCGCGCGATCATCCAGAGCGGGTCCTGCACCAGCCGCCCGTACGCGGACGGCGAGCAGGCCGGCGCCTCCATCGCCACCGCGCTCGGCTGCTCCGACCTGGCCTGCCTGCGCGGGCTGAGCGCGGCCAAGCTGGTCGACGGGCCGCAGTTCGCCTCGTTCCTGTACGGCACGCCGGCCCTGCCGGAGAACCCCGACACCGCCGTGCGGGCGGGCCGCTTCCAGCGGGTCCCCCTGATCGTCGGCGCCAACCGCGACGAGGGCCGCACGTTCCTGCAGGGCGCCCGCGGCTGGACCAAGGAGCAGTACGAGGGCTGGGTCCGCGGCCTCTTCCCCGACCGCGCCGACGCCGTCCTGGCCAGGTATCCGTGGCCGGCGCAGTCCGACCAGTTCACCTCGGCGTACCTGGCGGCGGCCGTCTTCACCGACTCCGGCTTCCTGGCCGGCCTCGGCGGCTGCCCGACGCTGCGCTTCATCGAGGCCCTGTCCACCCACACCCGCGTGTACGGCTACCGCTTCGACCACCGCACCGGCCCCGGCCTGAGCCCCGAGCCCGCCGGCTACGAGTGGGGCGCGGGGCACGCCGCCGAGCTGGCCTACCTGTGGCCGAGCTTCGACAACGGCACCCCGATCGCGCCGACGTTCGACGCCTCGGAGCGGCGGCTGGCCCGCGACATGGTGCACTACTGGGGGTCGTTCACGATCGGCGGGCAGCCGCGGGCCGCGTACTCGGCGCGCTGGCCGGCCTTCAACGGGACCTCCCTCGTCATGTCCCTGAGGGCGGGCGGGAAGTCCACGCCGGTCCCGCTGGCCACGATGCTCGCCGAGCACAACTGCGACCTGTGGGAGGCCGGCTGAGATGATGCGCCGCGGGGGCCGGCCGCGAGATCATGGAGGTTCAAGGACTCGCGAAGGGCGGCCCCCGTGACGAGAGTTTCCCTGATCGTGCCGTGCTACAACGCGGCCAGGACCCTGCGCCTGTGCCTGGAGTCGGCGCTGTCCCAGACCCGGCCGCCCGACGAGATCGTCGTGGTGGACGACGCCAGCGACGACGGCTCCCGGGCCATCGCCGAGGAGCTGGGCTGCCGGGTCGTCCGGCTCCCCGACAACCGCGGCGTCTCGGCGGCCAGGAACGCCGGGGTGGAGAGCACCACCGGCGACGTGATCTTCTTTCTCGACAGCGACGTGGCGTTACGCCCGGACGCGGTAGCGGGCGCCGTCCGGATCCTGGAGGAGGATCCCGGGGTCGGCTGCGTCCACGGCGTCTACGACACCGAGCCGCTCATCGACGACGGCCCGGTCGAGTGGTATCGCCTGCTCCACCAGGTCCACTGGCGGCGCAGGCACCTCGGCGAGGTCAACAGCGTCGTGTTCGCGCTGGCCGCGATCCGCCGCTCGGTGTGGCTGGAGGCGGGCCGGCTCGACGAGGGCCTGCGCGACAGCGAGGACGTGGAGTACAGCAGCCGCCTGGCCGTGCGCACCAGGATCCTGCTGACCGACGCGGTGATGGGCCGCCACGACGAGGGGCACCGGTTCCTGCCGGTGCTCGCCGAGCAGTGGCGGCGCGCGCTGCCGCTGATCCCGCTCGCCCTGGCCACGGCCAGGCGCGGCGCGGCCAAGCCCGAGAACGCCAACAGCCGGGCCGGCATCCTCGCCTGCGCGCTCGCGCTGGCGTCCCTGCCGCTGGGGCTGGTGCATCCCGGCCTGTTCGCGGTGCCGGTCGCGCTGGTGGGGTGGTTCGTGGTGGCCGATCCGCGGCTGCTGCGGTTCGTGCACCGGGAGCGGGGGGCGGCCTTCACCGCCTACTTCATGGCCGTCCACCTGGCGGTCCACGTGGTGCTCGTCACCGGCCTCGCGGTGGGCTCCCTGCGCGTGCTCAAGGGCGGCGCTCCCGCATGACCCGGCCGCGCGGCACACGTGGTCAGCGGAGCTGCCGCCCGGCCTGCACCGCCGTCCGGTAGACCTCGGCCGTCCCGGCGGCGGCGCGCGACCAGCTGAGGCTCTCCCTGACGAACCGCTCGCCCCGCTCGGCCAGCCCCCGCCGCAGTGCCGCGTCGGACATCACCTCGATCACGGCCCGCGCGATGTCGGCGGGCTCGCCCGCCCGCACGACGTACGCCGCGGGCCGGTCCGGGTCCGGGCCGAGGAAGACCCGGGAGAAGCCGTCCCCCAGGATCGTCGCCCGGCCCATCGCCATCGCCTCGGTCGCCACCAGCCCGAACGGCTCGAACAGCGACGGGAACACGCACGCCGCGGCCAGCTCGTAGTACTCCAGCAGCTCCCGCCCCCCGACGAACCGCCCCGGGACCAGCACCCGCCCCCGCAGCCCCGTCGCGGCGACGATCCGCTCGACGCCCTCGACGTCCCCCTCGCCGAGGATCACCAGCCGCAGCCCCGGCACCGCCCCGGCGGCCGCCCGCATCGCCTCCAGCAGCTGGTAGACGCCCTTCTGCCGCTCGATCCTGCCCACGAACAGCAGCACCGGGTCCCCTTCCGCCAGCCCCAGCCGCCCGCGCAGGGCCGCCGCCCCGGCCCGCAGCGCGTCGCGGTCCAGCGACGGGAGCACCGCCTCGTACGTCCCGCCCAGCGGCACCACGTCGATGGGCGTCCGGGCCCACCCGGCGGCCACGAGCTGGTCGCGCACCTCCGGCGTGGCCACCACCACCCGCCGGGCGACCCGGGCCAGCCACCGCTCCAGCGCCGCGAACACCTTCAGCGGGTCGGAGATGCTGCGCTGCGGCGCGACGCCGTACTCCGTGGTGTGCACGTGGAAGACCACCGGCAGCCGCAGCACGTAGTGGCAGAGCAGGCCCGACAGGAAGTTCGTCGAGTCGTGCACGGCGACCAGGTCGGGCCGCTCCCGGCGGCGGCGCAGCCGCAGGAAGTAGCGCCAGTTGCTGACCACGACGTTCAGCGCGAGCAGCAGGAACTCCGAGCGCCTGGTGCGGTTGAGCCGCCTTCCCCCGAGCAGGGAGCCGCGCGGCCGGTGCACGCGGACGCCGTCCACGATCTCGTCCACCGGCAGGCGGCCGTCGTTCGTCGTGTACACGGTCAGCTCGTGGCCGCGGGCCAGGTACGGGGTGATCAGCTCGGCGTACCTGCCCAGCCCGGCGGTGACGTTCGGCGGGAACTGGTTGACGACGCAGGCGATTCTCATCGGGGGCTCCGGTAGACGCGGGCGGCCGCCACGGCCACGACGGCCAGCAGGACGAGGTTGGCCAGCGCGAAGCCGGCGAGCCCGCCCGCCAGCCCCTGCCGGTGGATGCAGGCCGCCAGCACGGCCAGGGCGGGCGGCGTCCCCGCGGCCAGGCAGCCGATGAGCACCCTGGCCCCGCGCACCCCGTCCATGGACAGGGCGACCGAGTACAGGTTGAACGCCGTGTGCGCGCCGATGCCCAGCGCCGACAGCGCCATCAGGCCCAGCGAGTACGGGTACTCGCCGCCCATCACCCGGAAGAACACCGTGCTCGCGGCGAACGAGAACACCGCCGTGACCCCGGCGACCGCCGGAACCAGCCGGGCGATCCGCCGCATCAGCAGCGCTTTGTCCATGGTGGCCATCGCCGGCAGCAGCACCAGCCCGACCCCGTCGGTGAACACCACGCCCAGCAGCCGCTTGGGGAAGCCGTTGTAGACCGAGTACACGCCGACCTCGGCCGGGCCCGCCCAGTGGTTCAGGAAGATCACGTCGACGCCGAAGAGCACGCCGGTGAGCGCGGCGATGACGGTCACGTACATGCCGTGCCGGTACAGCGACCGGGCCAGCCGCGCCGACCAGAGCCCCGGCCGCACCCGCACCGCCGCCAGCGCCGCCACGGCGAACGCCACGTTCGTGGCGATCAGCGCGACCAGGTACGGCTCGGCCTCCCTGATCCCCAGCACCAGCAGGCAGTATGCGGCGGAGCCCAGGTACACGACCGCGATGGCCAGCTTGAGCCCCGCCACGAAGGCGAAGCGCTTCAGCCCGCGCAGGAAGCTCTCGGTGAGCTGGTTCACCGTCATCGACGCCGCCAGCGCCAGCCCGAAGGCGAGCGTGCGCGTGTCCACGTTCAGCGCGGCCGTGAGCAGCGGCGCCGCCAGCAGGCCCAGCGCGGCCAGCCCGGCGCTGACCGCCAGCGTGGCCGGCAGCGCCGTCGCCACCAGCTCGGCCCGCCGCCCCGGCTCGGCCCGGGGCAGCTCCTGCAGCATCACGTAGTGCAGGCTCGTCAGCATCCCGACGGTGACGATCAGCGCGATCGACAGCACCACCGTGAACTGGCCGAACGCGCTCGCCCCCGCGCCCCGCGCGATGACCAGCGTGGTCGCCGCCGCCGTGCCGCTGGCCACCGTGCTCACCAGCGTCGGCCCCGCCACCGGGCGCAGGCGCGCCGTGCGGGACTTCAGGAGCCGCACCGCTGGTACGCCCGCCGCGCGAACTCCAGGTCCTCCGGAGTGTTGATCCCGCGCGCCTCGGCCGCGTCCGCCACCGGCACGACGGTCACCGGCCGCCCTTCGGCCCGCGACAGGTGCGTCAGGAACGGCAGGAAGTTCACCTCGCCGGTGGCCGCGCCCGCCGCCGCCCCGGCCGCGTACCGCTCCCACGCCTGCCGCAGCCCGCCGGTGGCCAGGCAGAACACGCCGACGTCGCTGAGCCCGCCGGGACGGCACTCGTCGCCCTCGCGGGACTGCCGCACGCGTACGAGCCCGTCCCCGTCCAGCTCGTACTCCACGTACGGATCGGCCATCGGCACCAGCGGCAGCGTCAGCCCCTCGCCCGGGTGGGCGGCCAGGACGTCGCGCACGGTCGCGGGGGAGAGGTTGGCCTGGTCGCCCCAGACCACCAGGATCGTCTCGTACGCCGCCCAGTGCGCGGCGGCACCGAAGATCGCGTCCCCCATGCCGGTCGGCCGCTCCTGCACGCTCACCGACACCGCGCCCGCGGCGATCTCCCCCGCGGCGAGCTCCCGGAACGGGCCCTCGCCGTCGGGGGAGACGACGACGTGCACGTGCCGCGTCCACGGCCGCAGCCGCCGCAGCAGCAGGTGCCACACGGTGACACCCTCGGCCACCTCGATCATGATCTTCGGAACCCCCTGGCCCAGCCGCGTCCCCCGCCCCGCCGCCGGGATCACCGCACAAACAGTCACTTGTCCTCCAGCAGGGACACGATGTCCTCCAGCCCGCGCACCGCGACCGCGCCGGGGGCGGGCTCGGTGGTGTGGACGTGCAGCGTCGCCAGGCCGGCGCCGACGGCGGAGGCCACCCCGTGGGCGGAGTCCTCCAGCACCACGGCCTCGGCCGGATCGACGCCCCAGCGGCGGCAGGCCAGGCCGTAGAACTCCGGGTCCGGCTTGCTCACCGGAACGTCGTCGGCGGTGAGCACGTCGCGGAAGCACGCCCCCAGCGACGAGCCCGCCAGCACCCGCTCCACCGACCCCCGGCTGCCGGCGGTGACCAGGTACGCCACCCGTCCCCGCGCCGCCAGCCGGTCGAGCAGCCGGCGCGCCCCCGGGAACGGCCGGACCCGGCCCGCCGCCACGAACTCCCGGTAGAGCGCCTGCTTGCGCCGCGCCAGCCGGGCCGCCACGTCCCGGTCCCCGGTGAGGAGCGCGGCGACCTCGGCGGTGCTCGCGCCCGCGTGGTCGGCGTACCGGAAGGACGGGAGGGCGGCCGGTACGAGCTCGGCGACGGCCTGCCGGAACGCGGCCTCGTGCGCGGGGAAGGAGTCCACGAGCGTCCCGTCGAGATCGCACAACCACACCCGCCGCCCGGCCACCAGCCTCGCGACCGGCCCCGCGACCGGCCCCGCGACCGGCGCACCGGCGCCGACGGCGCTTCCCCGGGTGGCGCCGGGTGCGGCGGCCTTCTGGACGGCGCCGGGTGCGGCGCCCGCGGGGCCGCTCATCCGGCCCGTGCCAGCGGGATCTCGCCGAGCACGGCCCGCAGCGCCGCGGCCGTGCGCGGGCCGTCGTGCGTGCCGGGACGCCCGGCGTCCTCGACGTCCGCGCCGATCCAGCGGGCCCCCGCCCAGCAGCCGCGCTCCACGACCCCGAGCGGCACGGCGGGACCCCCGGATCCGCCCCGGCGGCTGAGCACGTGCGTGATCGTGCGCCGCTCGTTGCCCGGGTCGCCCAGGTACGTCAGCGTGCGGTCTACCAGGTCGGTGGCGGTCAGCCCCTGGATGTCGTGGTCGCCCCCGAGGTTGACGACGAACACCCTGGCCGCGGCCCGGCTCTCCGCGACCGCCCCGGCCAGCCCCGGCGTCAGGTAACTGGGCAGCAGCGACGAGTGCGGCGTGCCCGGGCCGTACACGATGAGGTCGCTGTCCCGGACGGCCGCCAGCGCCTCGGGGCTGGGCGTGACCGTGGCGGCGCGCCGCGCGAGCAGCTCCGGCGACCCGGAGAGCTCGTCCGGGCCGGGCGGCTCGCGCAGCAGGAACAGCCCGGTGATGGCCACCGCGTCCTGCGGCGCGACGATGTCGGCCTCGTCGGCCAGCACCCGCCCGTCCGCCTTGAGCGCGACCAGGAACGCGTTCTCGCCGCCCGTCACGTTGAGCAGCCGCGCCGGCGACCCGAACGTGTGCGCGCACGCGCGTACCGCCGCGTTGAAGTCCTCGCCCAGCCGCAGGTACGCCCCCGCGAGCACCAGGTTGCCCAGCGCGCAGCCGGCCAGGTCGAGCCCGTCCGGCTCGGCGCGCAGCCGCCCGGCGAACACCCGCAGCTCCCGCGCGATCCGGTAGTCCAGCGGCCCGTCCGCCAGCCGCGCCAGGTCCGCGGCCGTGGTCCCGGCCGGCAGGCGGCGTTCGAGCAGCTCGCGCCGGGGGTCGCCGGGGTCCAGGTGGAGCAGGAGGTTCTTGCGGAAGTCCGAGGGGCCGAGCATGCCCGGCAGGTAGCGGCGCAGCGCGCCGGTGGACAGCCCGTTGTCGTACCCGTTGATCAGCAGGGACAGCTCCAGCCCCGGCACCCGCAGGAGGGCGCGGGCGATCCCCGCCGCGCCGCGCCCGCCGCTGAACATGGCGACCCTCACCGGACCTCCTCGTGGCCCGCGGGGACCCGCAGCACGCCGCGCCGCAGCAGCCAGTGGCGCAGCCCGAGGTAGCCGACGAACAGGGCCCGGTCGCGCGCCCCCCGCCAGAACCGCCAGCCCCGGCTGCCGCCGCCCCGCTCGCGGTGCTCGATCGGCAGCTCCACCCACGCGTGGCCCAGCTCGGCGACGCGGGCGGTGATCTCGGTCGAGCAGTTCATCCCGGCCGACTCCAGCGGCAGCGCGCGGAACAGCGGCCCGTGCACCACCTTGAAGATCGAGTTGAAGTCGCGGTAGCGGGTGCGGTGCAGCAGGTTGCTGACCGCGCCGCTGGCCGCCGACCCCCACCGGTACGGCAGGCTGTCGGCCTTCCTGATCCGGGCGCCCGAGAACGCGAGCCCCGCCCCGGCCCGGATGCGCTCGATGAACCGGTCCAGGTTCGCGATCGGGAACTGGCCGTCGGAGTCGAGCAGCACGACCCAGTTCATCCGGGTACGCGCGATCGCGGCCGCGATGGCGGCACCCGCGCCCCGGTTGCGCTCGAACGTGACGACGACGAGCCGCGGGCACTCCGCCCGCAGGCCCTCCAGGATCCTCCCGGTCGCGTCGGCGCTGCCGTCGTCGCACACGACGATCTCCCAGGCGCCGATCGCCGGGTTACGCTCCAGGTAGTCCCGCCATTCCGTCACCGCGGCCGCGATGTTGTCCGCCTCGTTGTACGCGGGCGCCGCTACCGAGATGTCGATGAGGGGCGCCGCGTCAGGCGCGTTCGGCAAGGGTCACCTCCTCCGGGTGGCATCCGCGCCGGCTCCCGTCAGGCGCGCGATCCAGCGGTCAAGGGGAAGCAGGTTGACGCCCACGATCAGGGGGACGTGCGCCAGCGTGAACCAGATCGCCGCGCCGAACGTGATCGGCCCGCCGGTGAACAGGTTGATGTGCGGGGCGTCGATGCGCTCGGGGATCGGCACCGGGTTGACCACCTGCCACATCACGTCCAGGAATCCCGAGAACACGATCAGCACCCCCGTGGCCATGATCTTCAGGCAGCGGCCGGGGGAGCCGCCGCCGATCCGGTACGCGGCGGCGGCGGTGAGCACGATCCCCGGGTAGAGCAGCAGGTAGAGATGGGTGTAGAAGCCGTCGCCGTACGCCCGAGCGCCGTCGCCGTAGTAGAACCAGCTGATCCGCGGGATCAGGTAGCCGGTCAGGAAGACGAACGGGGCGTACAGCAGCCAGTGCAGGCGTGGCGACACCCACGGGAAGAACGCGATCGCGCAGCACAGGAAGGCGAAGGCGAGCAGCTTGGCCACGAGCTGCCAGGCGGCGCCGATCTCCCGGGCGTGCGGGGTGGCCAGCCAGACGAAGGCGAAGCCGGCCGCCCCGATGGCCAGGGCGATCCACCAGATGTGCGCGGCCCATGGGCGCCGGGCGTCGAGAAGGGGGTCGGGATGGTTCACTGCCGGTCCTCGTGGAGGGGCGTCATGGGGGAACGCGCTCGCGGGAGCGCTCCCAAACGCAGTATGGCACCTGCGCCCGCAATGGTGGCCTCAATACCAAATATCGGACCCGCCGGAATTGTCTGGCCTATTGACTAACCGTAGTGAAGGGGCAAAAGCCCAGCTCATCACCCTTACTTCAAGGTATCTGGAAATCTGGAACGTTTTACTCGCGAATCGGCACGGGCGGGCCTGCCTGGGATGTCAAGCCCTCGCTCTCGACGTGATTGCGCCAGCCGTTAGCCGCCCCTCAATTGGGAAAATTTCAGAATTTATGGGCATGTGTGCAGTTCAAGCGGGGTCTGATAGGCTTGGGAGCGCTCCCGCGCCTGGTCCGCATTCTGGGCCCGAAACACTGGTTTCCGGATCGCCGGAACCAGGCCCTGTGGAGGATCCGGCCGGGTGGCATCCCTGCGGGGCCCGCGTCTCGGCGCGACGGCGGGCGAGGGCCGGACCGAATCCTCCAAGGCGTAGAGCGTTGATCCCGGGCCGGAGCTCGGGAATTGCCGGACGATCTCACGATATGTGGGCTGTTGCCCACATATGTCCGACATATTTCGCGACGATAGATCGGGCTTTTCGTTTCTGTCAACATAAGTCGGCCGATCATCGAAGTAAGGTAGTACCCATGACAACGGGATCCAACGGCCAGAGCGCCGGAGCGGGGGCGCTGCTGGCGATCCTCCGGGACGGGCGGGCGCGCACCCGCGGCGAGCTGGCCCAGCTCACCGGCCTGTCCAGGTCCACCGTGTCGCAGCGGCTCGACGCGCTGATCGCCGGGAGCTGGGTGGTGGCCGCCGACGACTCGATCTCCTCCGGGGGCCGCCCGGCGGCCGTGTTCGCGTTCAACGAGGGCGCGCGGGTGGTGCTCGCGGCCGACCTGGGCGCCACCCGCGCCCGCCTGGCCGTGCTCGACCTCGGCATGACCGTCCTCGCCGAACGGGCCGCAGACCTGTCCGTCGACCGGGGGCCCGAGCCCACCCTGGAGTGGGTCGCCACCGCCTTCCGCGAGCTGCTGGCCGACGCCGGGTATGACCTCGACCAGGTGTGCGGGGTCGGCGTCGGGCTGCCCGGGCCGGTGGAGCACGCGTCGGGACGGCCGGTGAACCCGCCGATCATGCCCGGCTGGGACGGCTTCGACGTGCCCGGATGGCTCGGGTCGCGGCTCGGCGCGCCGGTGCTGGCCGACAACGACGTGAACATCATGGCGCTCGGCGAGCACTGGGCCGCCGGGCCCGAGATCGACCACCTGATCTTCATCAAGATCGGCACCGGGATCGGCTGCGGCATCATCTCCGGCGGCCGGCTGCACCGGGGCGCGCAGGGCGCCGCGGGGGACGTCGGCCACATCCGGGTCCCGGCGTCCGAGGCGCCCTGCAGGTGCGGGAACACCGGCTGCCTGGAGGCGGTCGCGGGCGGCGCGTCCATGGCCGCGCAGCTGCGCGCCGCCGGGGTCGACGCGCACGGCAGCCGGGACGTGGTGGCGCTGATGCGCGCGGGCGATTTGCGCGCCACGCGGCTCGTCAGGCAGGCCGGCCGCGAGGTCGGCGCCGTGATGGCCTCGATCGTGAACTTCTTCAACCCCTCGCTCATCGTCATCGGCGGGGACGTCGCCGAGGCGGGCGAGCAGGTGCTGGCGGGGGTCAGGGAGACGATCTACAGCCGGTCGCTCCCGCTGGCCACCCAGCACCTCGGCATCAGGTCGAGCCGGCTCGGCGACCGGGCGGGCGTCGTCGGAGCCGCCGTCATGGTCGTCGACCACGTGCTCGCGCCGGACGCCATCGATCAGGCTTTCGGGCACCATTGACCGCTTCTGCGCGGCGTAGTAACAATTGATCGTCGCAGGCTCCCCGCGCGGTGGCATGTTCGTGGAGCCGGGCACAGTTACGCCGTGACGTGGTCGGCGCACGCGTCCCTCGAGAAAGGGAAACACGCGTGAGCCAGCTCCATGAGCAGGAAGAGGCGCTCCGCCGCACGTTCGGCCTGAGCCGCCGCCGTCTCTTCGCGGCCACCGCCGGCATCGCCGCCGCGGCCGCCGTCCCCCTCGCCCAGCCCGCCGCCGCCGACCCCGTGCAGGCCCAGGGCGGGTGGAACCGGCCGCTGATCCCGCCGGGCAAGCGCGGCATCATCCTCTACACCGTCCGCGACGCGATCGGCCGCGACCCGGCGTCCACGACCCTGCCGTCCGGCTTCCGCCGCGTGTTCGAGGCGCTCGCGCGCATCGGCTACCAGCAGGTCGAGTTCGCCGGGTACCGGCAGCACGCCAACGCCGAGGGCGGCGCGAACCTGGAGACCGTCGAGGGCGCCCGGCTGCTGCGGAGCTGGCTCGACGACAACGGGCTGCGGGCCGAGGGCAACCACGGCTTCATCCCGGCCTCGTGGCCGCTGAGCACCGCCGACCTCGACCGGTTCAAGCAGGTGCTGGAGATCGCGAACATCCTCGGCCTGGACCACGTGGGCACCGGCTCCGACCCGACGGGCAGCGCGTACAAGGCCGACTGGGACGTGGCGGCGGAGAAGTGGAACGCGCTCGGCGAGCTCGCCTGCCGGGCCGGGGTCAAGCTCTACACGCACAACCACGACGCGGCGTACGCGTTCCTGCTCGACAGCGGCCCGCTCGACGACCAGGGCCGGCCCACCCGCTCCTCGGGCATCCGCAAGCTGGAGTACTTCTTCGGGATCAGCGACCCCAGGCGGGTCTACTTCGAGATGGACATCTTCTGGGCGCACGTGGCCCAGTTCAAGCACCGTACGTACACCGCGCCCGACGGCTCGGCGCAGACCGACGTCTTCGACCCGCTCGCCACCGTGCTGGCGCAGGAGAAGCGGTTCCCGCTGTTCCACGCCAAGGACGGCACCGCCAACCCGGGCACCGCCAACGGCTACGACATGGTGCCGTTCGGGGCCGGGGACATCGACTACTCCCGCTTCTTCGGCCGGCTCCGCTCCAGGGGCCTGCACAACCCGATGTACGAGCAGGACAACGCGCCCGGCACGGACCCGGGCCAGTCGCTGCAGTACGCCGAGCTCAGCTACCGCAACATGGCCGCCCTGCGCGGCTGACCCCCACCACAACGCCGGACCGCCACGCGATCCCTGCCGTTGCAGCGGCAGGCGTGGCGGCCCGGATCATGACACTCCTCGTCCTAGGAGCGGCATCACCATGCAGCGTACCCTCGCGGTGCTCGGCGGCTTCTTCCTCGCCGCCACCGCACTCGTCTTACCCGGCCCCGCCCAGGCACACGAACCGGCCACCGAGTGGTCGAGCTACGAGAAGATCACGCTGACCAAGAACGTGGGCGAGCCGATCGACCTGGCCGTCCTGCCCGACCGGCGGGTCCTGCACACCGCGCGCAACGGCGACATCAGGCTGACCGACCCGGCCAGCGGCGTCACGAAGATCGTCAACACCGTCCCGGTCTACAACAACTCCGAGGACGGCCTCCAGACGGTCTCCCTCGACCCCCGCTTCGACGACAACCACTGGGTCTACCTCTACTACGCGCCCAAGACCATGTCGGCGCCGTACCCGGAGACGACGCCGACCGGTTCGGCGCCCAACTCGCTGCCCGCCGGGGCCGACGAGACGTACTGGAACCAGTGGAAGGGCTACAACCAGCTCTCCCGCTTCAAGTGGACCGGCAACGCGCTCGACCTGTCCACCGAGCAGGTCATCATCAAGGTCGAGACGCAGCGTGGGCAGTGCTGCCACGTGGCCGGCGACGTGGACTGGGACGCCGACGGCAACCTCTACCTCGCCACCGGCGACAACACCCCGGCGGGCGCGCCGGGCGCCAACGGGTACGCGCCCAACAACGACGCGCCCGGCATGAACCCGGGCTTCGACTCCCGGCGCGGCGCGGGCAGCAGCGACGACCTGCGCGGCAAGATCCTGCGGATCAAGGTCGCGGACGACGGCACGTACACGATCCCCCAGGGCAACCTGTTCCCGCCGGGCACGGCCAAGACGCGGCCGGAGATCTTCGTGACCGGGGTGCGCAACCCGTTCCGGATGGACGTGGACGGGGAGACGGGCACCCTGTCGTGGGCCGACTACGGCCCCGACGCCGGCACCCCCGACCCGAACCGGGGCCCGCTCGGCTACGTCGAGTGGAACATCACCCCGCTCACCAAGCCCATGAACAGCGGCTGGCCGTACTGCACGGGCGACAACTTCAACTACAACGACTGGGACTTCGAGACCGCCCAGCCGGGGCCGTGGTTCGACTGCGCGGCCGGGCCGCTGAACACCTCGCGCTGGAACACCGGCATCGACCGGCTCCCGCCGGCGGTCCCCGCCGACCTCTACTACGGCGACAACAACACCCACCAGCCGGCCGAGTGGGCCGGGCTCGTGGACTTCGACCCGCAGGGCGGCCAGGGGCCGATGGGCGGGCCGATCTACCACTACGACCCGGACAACCCGGCGCCCGGCAAGCTGCCCGCGTACTGGGACGGCAAGGCGTTCTTCGCCGAGTTCTCGCAGGACTACCTGGCGGCGTTCACCGTGACGTACCCGGACGGGCCGGTCACCAAGCTGGAGCACTTCCTGCCCAACGCCGAACTGCGGGACGCCGCGCAGCCCATCACCGACAGCCCGATGGACATCGAGTTCGGACCGGACGGGTCCCTGTACGTGCTGGAGTACGGCGACGGGTTCTTCCGCGCGAACCCCGACGCCGGGCTCTACCGGATCGACTACACCCCGGACAACAAGACGCCCCAGGCCAGGATGACCATGGACAGGACGTCCAGCGGCCAGGCGCCGCTCACGGTCGCCTTCGACGCGTCGTCGTCCAGGGACACCGAGCCGGGGACGCTGACGTACGAGTGGGACTTCGACGGGAACGGCACGTTCGACGCCACCGGGGCGACGGCCACGCACACCTACACCGAGCTGGGGCAGTACGTGGCGCGGCTGCGCGTCACCGACTCCGGCGGCCGGGCGGGCCTCACCTCGGCCGAGATCACCGTCGGCAACACCGCGCCCGAGGTCAGCGTCCAGACGCCGCCGGACGGCGGGTTCTTCGACTGGGGGAACGCGGTGCCGTACAAGATCGCCGTGCATGACGCCGAGGACGGCGACAGCCCGGTGTGCACGCGCATGCAGTGGACGTTCGGCCTCGGGCACGACGTGCACGCCCACCCCGAGACCACCGGCACCGGCTGCACCGGCGCCTGGCCGACGCCCGCGAACGCGCCCGAGCACGGCGAGACGGAGAACATCTACGGCGTGGTCGTCGTGAGCTACCGCGACAACGGCGCCAACGGCATCCCCGGCGCGCTCGGCGAGGCCGCGCTCACCCTCAACCCGAAGCTCGCGCAGGCCGAGCACGCCGACCAGAGCAGCGGCGTGACCAGGACCGCCGACGACGGGGCGTCGGGCAAGTTCAAGATCACCTCGTTCGACGCGGGGGACTGGCTCGCCTACGACCCGGTCAACTTCACCGGCATCACCGGGGTCCAGACCAAGGCCTCGGGCGCGGGGACGCTCTCCCTGCACTGGAAGTCGCCCACCGCCGCGCCGTTCGCGACGGTGACGATCCCGCCGGGCGACGGCTGGCAGACGATCACCACCGCGCTCGCCGACCCGCCCGCGGGAACCGGCCGGCTGTACGTCACCTCGACCGGCGGCGCGGACGTGGACGCGTTCACCTTCCAGGGCGGGGGCGTCGCCGACACCAGCCCGCCCACCGTCACGGCCACGCTCAACCCTGCCTCGCCCGACGGCGCGAACGGCTGGTACACCCGCAACGTCACGCTCACCGTCACCGCGACCGACAACGGCACGGTGGCCTCCCGCCAGTACTCGCTCGACGGCGGCACCACCTGGGCGAACGCCGCCAACCCGGTGACGCTCGGCGCGGAGGGCGCCAAGGAGGTCCGCTACCGCGCGACCGACAACGGCGGCAACGTCTCCCAGGTCGGCACGGTCACCGTGAAGATCGACAAATCGGACCCGGCGCTGACGGTCACCGGCGTGGAGGCCAAGCCGTACGGCGACTCGGGCACCGTCACCCCGGTCCTGACGGCGACGGACGCGGTCTCGGGGGTGGAGGGCGCCACGGCCAAGCTCGACGGAACCGCGGTTCCCTCGGGTGCGCCCGTACGCCTCTGGACCCTGCCCCTCGGCGACCACTCCCTCGTCGCCACGGCGACGGACCGGGCGGGGCGGACGGTGACGTCGACCGTCACGTTCTCCACGACGACCTCGTACGGTGACGTGCGCGCGCTGATCGCGCACTTCAAGAAGGCGCGCACGGTGACCGCCGCAGGCGCTCGGGAGCTGCTGGAGCAGCTCGACGCGGCGGAGTGGCACGAGAAGCGCGGCAGGCCGGGGCAGGCGATCGAGGCGCTGAAGCGCTTCATCAAGGCCGCGGGCAAGCACGCCAACGTCCCCGACTCCACGTCCCGCACGATCCTGACCCGCGACGCCCAAGCCCTCATCAACCGCCTCACCAACCCGTAACACCCCGCACGGGCAGTGCCCGGCCCCGCCCGTGTTCCGGCCTCCGCACCCGCCGGAGGCCGGAACACCGGTACGGCGGGCGGGCCCGCCGGAGGTTCGGGCGCCGGTGCGGCGGGAGGGCGTACGGCGGTGTCCGGCGCGACGCGTGCGGCGCGTCCTTGCGCGCGCCGGTTTCCGGATTTCCGGATTTCCGGCGGGGGAGGGGTGAGGAGGCGGTCAGGCGGGGCCGAGGCTCCAGGCCCGGACGGTACGCTCTCCGCCCGTGTCGGCGACCACCGGGTGGCCGCCCCGGTCGGCCAGTGCCAGCGTGGGGATCGTTCCGCCGGGATCCAGGTCGAGCGCTCCTATGGTGTCGCCGTCGTCCAGGTTCCAGACCCGGGTGACGTACTCGTCGTTCCACGGACCGTGGGCGACGACGGCTATGGGCACGTCTCCCCACCGTCCGGTGACCAGAGCCACGGCGCCCCGGTCGTCCGGGCTCTGGTCGCTGAACTCCCACTTCTTCCTGCGCTTGCCCGTGGCCAGGTCGTACACGCGCAGGGTCGCGTCCAGGTGGGTCGAGACGACGACGGGCTTGCCCTTGATCTCGCCGCAGGCCAGCCGCTCGATCCCGCCGATCTCCCCGGTGCTGAACGAGTGCGTCATCCGCCCGCTCGACAGCCGCCACACCCGGACCCGCTCCCCGCCGTCGCCCGTGACGAGCACGTCGTCCTTGCCCAGCCGGCCGAACGCCAGCCCTCTGATGCCCTGGAAGTGGTCGGTGATCGCGGGGCCGATCTGCTTGCCGGTGGAGATGTCCCACAGCCGCACGACGCTGCGGAGGTCCTTCATGGAGTCGTACTTCTGCGACACCGCCACCGCCTTGCCCGCGCCCGTGACGGTGACCGCGATGACGGGGTCGCTCACCTTGTGCGAGGCGAGGCTCTCGCCGGTCGGGCTCCACAGCCGCATCCGCCCGTCGGTGTGCCCGGAGACGATCACCGGCGTGCCGCCGACCTCGCCGACGGCCACCTCCGTCGTCGTGGCCCCGCCGTCGCCGAGCCGGGTGGCCGCCTGGTCCAGGCCCCACGTGAACACCGCCCCTTTGGCGGTCCCGCACACGACGGTGCTCCCCGCGGCAGCGAGCGCCGTGATCGCGCCGTCCGCTTCGGGCAGGGGCGCGGACACCGCGACCTGCGTCCCGAAGGGCTCGGCGGACGGCATCGGCGTCGGTGTCGGGGTGGGGGACGGGCTTCCGGTGAGCGGCTGCTCCGTACGCCGGTCGTCCGGGTCGAGGGGGTCGTTCCTCGGGCGCAGGACGGTGAAGGCGGACACCGCGAGGGCGGCCGCCGCCGCGGCCCCGCCGAACACGGCCCGCCGGCTGACCGACCGGCCCCGCCCGGTCTCCGTATCCGCGTCCGCCACCGGCCCGGCCCCGGCGCGGGGCCCCGTCTGAGCGCCGCTCCGGGCATCGGGGCCCGTCTGAACGGCGTTCCGGTCATCGGGGCCCGTCTGAACGGCGTTCCCGGCAGGGGGTTCCGTCCGGATGGCCGAGGAACCGGAGACGGGGGCAGCGCCGGAAGGAGACCGCACCCCAGGGGGAGGAGGCGGAGGCCCGGCGTGCGCTGCCCCACCGGGCGGCGACACCGCCCCCGAAGGAGCCGAACCGGACGGGACCGCTCCAGCGGGCGGCGCCCAGGCGACACCGGGCTGCCCCGCCCCGGCGGGTGGGCTGGCGGGCGCGGGCTGGGCCGGACCGGTGGGCGGGCCGGCGGGGGGTGTTGCGGGGCCGGGGACGCGGGCCGGCGGGCCGGCCTGGCGGATGAGCTGCTGGAGCAGGGTCGTCGGGTCCGGGCGGGTGGACGGGTCCTTGGACAGGCACGCCGCGATCGCCCCCAGCAGGTGCGGCGGCACCCCCGTGAGGTCCGGGGTGCTGCTCAGGACGCTGTTCACCACCGCCGCCAGCGTCTCCCCCACGAAAGGCGTGTGCCCGGTGGCCGCGAACACCATCGTCCCCGCCCAGCTGAACACGTCCGACGCGGGTCCCACCCGCTCGCCCCTGAACTGCTCCGGCGACATGTACGCGGGCGTCCCCATCGGCACCGACGTCCGGGTCGTCGCGTCGAGGGCCTTGGCGATGCCGAAGTCGATGACGATCGGCCCGTCCGGTCCCATCAGCACGTTGCCCGGCTTGAAGTCCCGGTGCACGATCCCCGCCTGGTGGATGGCCGCCAGGGCGGTCAGCGTGGAGATGGCCAGCCGGTCCAGCGCCCCGCCCGACCGCGGCCCCGACGCCCGGACCAGCGTCTGGAGCGTGTCCCCTGGCACGTACTCGCTCACGATGTACGGCCGCTCGTCCGCCATCCCGGCGTCCAGCACCGCGGCCGTGCAGAAGGCGGCCACCCGCCGCGCCGCCTCCACCTCCCGCAGGAAGCTCTTGGTGACGTCCTCGTGTTCCTCGTGGGCGAGGTGCAGGACCTTGACGGCGACCTCGCGCCCGTCGTCGCCGACGCCCCGGTAGACCACGCCCTGTCCACCGGAGCCGAGCACGCCGACGAGCCGGTACGAGCCGATCCGCTCGGGATCGCTCGGCCGGAGCGGGCGCAGGTCCGGCATCCCGCTCCTTCCTCGGGCCAGATCGAGCGATCACACGATAAGGCCGTACGTCCGGATTTACGACATCTTCTCGAAGAAGAACTCGTGCTTCATGAACGACGTGTCATATTCGTGCCCGGGATACGGCGGGATGAGCTGAGACGCCTGGAACAGCCGCCACCCGTCGCGCAACGCCTCCACCCCCGTCTCGTACGGCGGCTCGTCCCCGTCACCGGCGGTCGGTTCGGTGCGCCCGGTGCCGTCGTAGCGCGACCAGCCCACCACCTGGGCGTCGAGCGCGGAGGTGGCCAGGTAGAGAACGAGCACCTGCTGCTTCATGCGACCCTCCCGGGGCGGTTGTTCACGCGAGTCGTCCAGTATTCGACGTCGAACGACGGATCGTTGGTCAGGGCCCGCCACATCCGCACCCGGTTGTGGACCTCCAACCGCCCGGTCGCCTGCTCGTACCAGGGGAAACGCCGGTCCAGCTCGGCCAGGACGGCGGGATCGTCCAGGTCGGAGGTGTCCCAGAGCCGCACCTGCGGCACGGTCGGGTTGAAGCGGATCTTGAACATGTACCTGCGGACGTCGCTATCGTTGCGCCGCCCGCCGTGCCAGATGCCGTGGTGGAGCAGCATCACGGTCCCGGCGGGGCAGGTGAGCCGGGTCTGGCCGCGCAGGTTCTGGTAGCGGCCGGTGTCGCTCTCGTTGATCCGGCGCAGGTGGCTGCCCGGCACCACGAGGGTGCCGCCCATGTCGGCCGTCACCTCGCGCGGGTAGTACATGAGCTGCACGTCGAAGGCGTCCATGCGGGTGTCGATGATGGCGTCGGCGTGCAGCGGCTGGGCGTGGCCGTTGTGCGGCTCGCGCACGTGCACGGCGTGGTGGTCGACGGTCGGGTCGGGGCCGACGAGCGAGTGCAGCGCGCCCGCGACGGCGGGCAGCTCGATCAGGCGGCGGGCGAACGATCCCTCGGGGTAGGCCTGGGTGACCGGAGTGCCGTACGGCGGGCGCGGGATGCCCGCCTCCAGCACGTCGATCGCCTGGTCGTTGAGCTCGTCCGGGACGATCCCGTCGAGCCGCAGATAGCCGGCGGCCACGAATCCGGCGACCTGCGCGGAGGTCAGCAAAGTGGTTCGCATGCCTCGAAGTTAGAACCGGACACCCGCTATGTCGTGGGTTGTAATCATCAACTACTGGTCCATTTTCCCCCGCTGCGGTAGAACAGATCCCTGTGCGGCAGGTGACGATCACGCTCTCCGACCCGCCGGCGGTGGCCGGCGCGGGGGCGGCGGTGCACGGCGTGGTCAGCGCCCACGACGTGTTCCGGCTGCCCGACCTGTGGCAGCTCCACCTGTACGCGTACGCCGCCGAGCTGGTGCTCGACGGCACCGTGCACGCGATCAAGCCCGGCCACGTCAGCCTGATCCCGCCGGGCGCCGAGGTCCACTACCACTACCGGGGAAGGTCGGAGCACCTGTACGCGCACTTCAGGCTGCCCGGCGGCGACGAGCGGCGGGTCGTGCCCGTCATGCGGGACGCGGGGGACCAGGCGCCGCTCATCGCCGCCTCCCTGCGGCAGGCCATCGCGGCGGTCCCCGACACCAGGGCCAGGGCGTCGGCCGAGGTGTGGACGGTGCTCTGGCGGATCGCGAACCTGCCCGTCGCCGGCAGCGCGCACGCCGTCGTGGCGGCCGCCATGGAGTACATCGACGCGGATCTGGCCGCGCCGCTGACCGTCCCCCGCATCGCCCGCGCCGCCGGGGTGTCGCACAACCACCTCACCCGGCTGTTCCGGGCCCAGACGGGGCACACGGTGGTCGCGTACATCCGCCGCAGGAGGTTGTCCCGCGCGCTGCACCTGCTGCGCGAGTCGACCCTGGCGATCCCGGCGATCGCAGCGGCGGTGGGCATCCCGGACCTGCAGGCGTTCAACAAGGCCTGCAGACGCGATCTGGGCGCCTCACCCCGGGCCCTGCGCGCGAGCGGCTCCGACCAGCGGCGCGGGTAAGCCGCCGCCTGCGCGCGAGCGGCCCCGACCAGCGGCACGGGTACGCCGCCGCCTGAGCGCGAGCGGTCCCGATCGGCGGTGAGGCCGGGCGCGTGTCCGGGCCCGCCTGGCGCCGGGGGCGGGCCGTACCCGGTAGGTTGGCCGACCATGGAGGAACGCCACGATCATCACCGCCGCCCCGCCCGTGCCCTGGCCGCGATGGCGCTCGCCGCCCTCCTCGGCACGGCCGGCTGCGGCGACCCGGCCCCGGCGGCCTCGGCGGCCGGCCGGCAACCCGCGCCGAGCCCGACTGCGCCGAGCCCGTCCGGGTCCACCCCGCCGGCGGGCGGGACGCTGCCCGCGCCCGACCAGAAGATCCCCGGTGACCCCGCCCGGCTGGCCGCCGCCCTCAAGGGGACCAGCGCCGCGCTCAACGCCGCGATCGACGCCTGGCCGAAGACCGGCAAGCCGCCCCGGGACGTCGAGCTCCTGGCCCTTCACCAGCAGCGCGCCTACCGCTACACCGCCCGCCACCCCGAGGTGGCCGACCGCGCCTTCGCGCGCCTGCCGTCCGGGCTGGCCGCCCAGGCCAAGGACAACACCGCCGCCATCCGCGGGCTGCTCTCCCTGGCCCACCCGATCAAGCCCTCGGCCACGTTCAAGGTCCAGCCCGCCCCGCCCGCCGCCGAGCTGCTCGGCCACTTCAAGAAGGCCGAGCGCAAGTTCGGGGTGGAGTGGGAGGTGCTGGCGGCGGTGATGTTCGCGGAGACCAAGTTCGGCCGGGTGAAGTCGGACAGCCACGTCGGCGCCCAGGGGCCCATGCAGTTCATGCCCGGGACCTGGAAGGCGTACGGCATGGGCGGCGACGTGCAGGACCCGCGCGACGCCGTCATGGGCGCCGCCAACTACCTGCGCGCCTCGGGGGCGCCCCGCGACTACCGGCGGGCGCTGTACGCGTACAACCATTCCAGGGCGTACGTGAACGCCATCCTCCTGCACGCCCGCCAGATGAAGCGGGACCCGAGGAACTACTACGCCTACTACAACTGGCAGGTGTTCGTGATCACCACGGCCGGTGAGCGGCGCCTCACCGGCCCGTAGGCCCCGCTACGACCCCCGTTATGACCCCCGTTATGACAGGGCGCGCGCGGCGTGGATCAGGGGGACGTGGCTGAAGGCCTGCGGGAAGTTGCCGACCAGCCGGTCGTAGCGGGGGTCGTACTCCTCGGCCAGCAGCCCCACGTCGTTGCGCAATGCCAGCAGCCGCTCGAACAGCGTCTTCGCCTCCTCCTTGCGGCCCTGCATCGCCATCACCTCCACCAGCCAGAAGCTGCACGCCAGGAAGGCCCCCTCCCCGCCGGGCAGGCCGTCCACGTCGTTGTCCGCGGCCAGCGGGTAGCGCAGCACGAACCCGTCCGACATGAGCTCCTTCTCGATGGCCGCCACCGTCCCCACCACCCGGGGGTCGTCGGCCGGCAGGAAGCCGACCATGGGGATCATCAGCAGCGACGCGTCCAGCTCCGACGACCCGTACGACTGCGTGAAGGTGTTGCGCCGCGCGTCGTAGCCCTTCGAGAGGATCTCGGCGCGGACGACGTCGCGCAGCGTGCGCCACTTGTCGACCGGGCCGGTGCGGCCGAACCGCTCCACGTACTTGACCGCCCGGTCCAGCGCCGCCCAGCACATCACCTTCGAGTGCACGAAGTGCCGCCGGGGCCCGCGCACCTCCCACAGGCCCTCGTCGGGCTCGTCCCAGTGATCCTCCACGTAGTCGAGGAGCTCCCGCTGGATGGTCCACGCCCGGTCGTCGGGTGACAGGCCGCGCGTGCGCGAGACGAACAGGCAGTTCATCACCTCGCCGTACACGTCGAGCTGGAGCTGCTTGACGGCCTCGTTCCCGATGCGGACGGGCCGGGAGTCCTCGTAGCCGTCGAGCCAGTCGAGGCGCAGCTCGGGCAGCCGGCGCTCGCCCGCGACGCCGTACATGATCTGCAGGTCCTGGGGCCGGCCCGCGATGGCCCGCAGCAGCCACGCGCGCCAGTCGGCGGCCTCCTCCAGGTAGCCGGAGCTGATCAGCGCGTCGAGCGTCAGCGTCGCGTCGCGCAGCCAGCAGAAGCGGTAGTCCCAGTTGCGCACCCCGCCCACGTCCTCGGGGAGCGACGTGGTGGGCGCGGCGACGATGCCGCCGGTGGGGGCGTAGGTGAGGCCCTTGAGCGTGATCAGCGAACGCACCACGGCGTCCCGGTACGGGCCCTGGTAGGTGCACCGCGCGACCCACTCCGCCCACATGGCCTCGCTCTCGCGCAGCTGGGTGTCGGCCTCGATCTGCGGCGGCATCGGCTCGTGCGAGGGGTGCCAGGTGAAGACGAACGGAAACCGGTCGCCCTCCTTGACCGTGAACGTGGCCCGGTGCGCGTAGTCGCCGCCCTTCAGCGGCACGGGGGAGTGCAGCCACACCGAGTCGGGCCCGCCGATGGCCTGGAGGTGGCCGTCGCTCTGGCGCACCCACGGCACGATCCGGCCGTAATCGAAGCGCACCCGCAGCTGCGTGGACATCTCCACGGTCCCGGAGACGCCCTCCACGATGCGCACGACGTCGGGGTTGCGGTCGCGCGGCGGCATGAAGTCGATCACGCGGACCGTGCCCGTCGGGGTGTCCCACTCACTCTCCAGAATGAGCGTCTCGGGCCGGTAGCGGCGGCGGGTGGCCGGTCTGCGGCCCGTGGGGCCGAGCCACCAGTGTCCGTTGCGCTCGCTGCCGAGCAGCGACGCGAAACAGGACGGAGAGTCGAATCTGGGCAGGCACAGCCAGTCGATCGAACCGTCGCGGCCCACCAGAGCCGCCGACTGCATGTCCCCGATGAGGGCGTAGTCCTCGATCCGCATGCCTAGACGCTACTCGGGTGAGGGGTGATCCCGTGAGGGGGTCCGATCATGTCGCGTCATGCCCGGACCCCCTCACGGGATCACGTCAGGGGGAACCAGCGGGTGAACAGCTGGGTCAACGGCCCGATGGCCAGCGCGAACACCAGCGTTCCCACGCCCACGGTGCCGCCGAGCAGCCAGCCGGCGGCCAGGACCGTGATTTCGATGAGGAACCGGCCCAGCCGCACCGACAGGCCGAGCCGCATCAGCCCGGTCATGATGCCGTCGCGGGGGCCCGGGCCCATCCCGGCGCCGATGTAGAGCACGGTGGCCAGGGCGATGGCGACGACGCCGAGCACCACGTACAGGCCCTGCAGGACCAGGTGCGACGGGGTGGGCAGCAGGAAGATCGCGCCGTCGGCGAACAGGCCCAGGAAGACGACGTTGCTGACCGTGCCCAGTCCGGGCTTCTGCTTCAGCGGGATCCACAGCAGCAGCACCAGGGCGCCGATGCCGATGATGACGGTCCCGATGGACAGATCGGTCCGCAGGGCCAGGCCCTGGTGGAACACGTCCCACGGGTCGTTGCCCAGCCCGGACTCGACCTGGAGGCCGATGCCGGCGCCGTAGAGCGCGAGCCCGCCGTACAGCCTGACGAGGCGCGCGGGAAGGGACGAACTGAGCCGGGGGACGGTCGCTTCACTCATAGTGGCCACAGATTGGCATCCAATCGACTTGCCAAAACAGAGCCAATCACGAAAAGTGGCCTTATGAGGCATCTGTCGGCGGCCCAGGTGGCGCGGCTCATCAAGATCGACCCGGCGGCGCGTCCGTACTACCGCGCGCTCGCCGACGGCGTGCGCGTCCTCATCATGGACGGCCAGATCCCGGTACGCGTCCGCATGCCCGCCGAACGCCACCTGGCCGAGACCCTCAAGGTCAGCCGCACCACCGTGACCTCGGCCTACGACCTGCTGCGCGAACGCGGCTACCTGGAGAGCCGCCAGGGCTCCGGCAGCTGGACCGCCCTGCCCGACCCGGCCACCACGGCCGACAACCCGTGGCTCAGCACCGACGGCGACGGCCTCGTCCAGCTCCAGTGCGCCGCCCCGCCCGCGCCGTCGGCCCTGCGGCAGGCGATGCTGGAGGCGGTGGACGACCTGTCCGTGTACGGCATGGGCAACGGCTACGACCCCATCGGCCTGCCCGTGCTCAGGGAGCGCATCGCCGCCCACTACTCCGCCAGGGGCCTGGCCACCCGGCCCGAGCAGATCCTCGTCACGACCGGCTCCCAGCACGCCATCCAGCTCGTGCTCGGCCTGCTCGTCGGCGCCGGCGATCCGGTGCTCGTGGAGTCGCCGACGTACCCGCACGCCATCGACGTGGCCCGGCAGCGTGGCGCCAGGATCGTCCCGGTCGGCATCTCGCACGAGGGCTGGCAGGCCGACCTGGTGACGGGGGCCATGCGCCAGTCGGGGGCCCGGCTGGCGTACCTCATGCCCGACTTCCAGAACCCGACCGGCGCCCTCATGGACGACGCCACCCGCGCCGCCGTCGTGGGCGCGGCCCGGCGTACGGACACGGTGCTGCTGGTGGACGAGACCTGGTCGGAGCTGGCGCTGGACGAGGTGCCCCGGACCTCGCCGGCGGCGGCGTTCGACACCGACAGCCGGGTGATCAGCATCGGCTCGGCCTCCAAGCTGTGGTGGGGCGGGCTGCGCATCGGCTGGGTCCGCACCACGGCCGCGCTGGCCCGGCGGCTGGCGATGTTCCGGGCGGCCGTGGACATCGCCAGCCCGGTGCTGGAACAGCTCGTGGTGGCGCGGCTGTTCGACCGGCTGGAGGAGACGCGCGCCGAGCGCCGCCGCACGCTGCGCGCCTCACGCGACGCGCTGGTGTCGGGGCTGCGCGAGCACCTGCCCGAGTGGACGTTCACGGTGCCGCGCGGGGGCGGCACCCTGTGGGTGCGCCTGAACGGCCCGGGCGCCACGCCGCTCGCGGAGGCGGCCGCCCACCACGGCGTACGCCTCGCGCCCGGCCCGTGGTTCGGCCTGGAGGGCACCCTGGAGGGCTACCTCCGCCTGCCCTACACCCAACCGCCCCAGGTCCTGACGGAAGCACTCACCCGCATCCGCGCCGCCCGCGACCACGGCCCCACCGGCCCCCGCCGCCCCGTGGACGCGCTCATCGCGATGGTGTGAGGGTCATTCGCCGGAGCCCCGGGCCAAGGGGGCGCGCCATTTGCGGCGCATCGCCATGATCCGCAGCCCGAACGCCAGCACCGCCGCCGCCAGCGTGGCCGGCCAGCCGTGCAGCCCGTACGCCGACAGCGCCGCCATCACCCCCGACCCCAGCAGCGCGGGCACCGCGTACAGCTGGCGGTCGTACAGCAGGGTCGGGATCTCCCCGGCCAGCACGTCGCGCAGCATGCCGCCGCCGATGCCCGTCACCACCCCCAGCAGCGCCGCGTGCAGCGGGGCGAGGCCGTACTCCAGGGCCTTCTCCGTCCCCACCGCGCAGAACAGCCCGAGCCCCGCCGCGTCCAGCACCAGGATGAGCGGCATCACCCGCGCCACGTGCGGATGCCAGAAGAACACGATCACCGTCGCGGCCACCGGCACCAGCACGTACCCGAGGCTCTGGAAGGCGGCGGGCCGGACGTTGAGGATCAGGTCGCGTACGACGCCGCCGCCCAGGGCGGTCATCTCGGCCAGCACCACCATCCCGACCACGTCGAGCCGTTTGCGCACGCCCATGAGCGCGCCCGTCAACGCGAAGACGAAGATGCCGACAAGGTCGAGAATTTCAGACACGTCGGAATATTTACCGTATGACCGGTTCGTGGTGCTCGGCCATCATCACCCGCAGCCTCCGCGCGAACATGAACAACGCGATCCCGGCCACGATCGCCATCGCCGCCAGCACCAGGTAGTACATCGGATCCGACAGCACCCGGCCGAGCCGCCCCGTCTGCCCGCCGACCGCGTCGCCCACCGACAGCGAGATGAACCAGACCCCGAGCATCTGCCCCTTGAACGCCTCGGGTGCCAGCTTCGTCGTCACCGACAGCCCGACCGGGCTCAGCGACAGCTCCCCGAAGACCTGGATGAGATAGACGAGCACCAGCCACCACACCGACACCCTGCCGGGCCCCGCCAGCGCCGCCGCGACGGCCATGACCACGAAGCTCAACCCTATGACGATCAGCGCGAACGCGAACTTCTGCGGCGTGCTCACCCGCGTCCCGAGCCGCACCCACAACGCGGCGAAGACCGGCACGAAGATCATGATGAACAGCGGGTTGAAGGACTGCGTCGTGGCCGGCTGGATCGGGATGCCGAACAACGACAGGTCGGTGTGGTCCCTGGCGAAGAACAGCAGCTTGCTCGGCGCCAGGTCGTAGATCATCCAGAAGACGGACGCGGCCACGAACAGCCAGATGTAGGCCTTCATCCGGATCCGCTCGTCCTCGGTCAGGTCGTGGCTGCCGAGCAGGAGGTACGAGAAGTACGCCACCGGCACGATGAGGATGACCACGGTGATCGCCACGGTGAGCCGGTCGACCGTGAGCGTGCCGGTCGCCGCCCACGCGCCCAGCGCGATCGCCGCCGCCGCCGCGATCCCCGCCCCCCGCCAGAACAGGCGGTGCTGCACGTGGACCGGCCGCTCACCGATGCCCCGCAGGTGGCGGCCGCCCCGGATGTACTGGGCCAGGCCGAACGCCATCCCGACGGCCGCCGCGCCGAACCCCAGGTGCCACCGGTCGCCGGTGGCCAGCCAGCCGACCACGATGGGCGCGAAGAACGCGCCCAGGTTGATGCTCATGTAGAACAGGGAGAACCCGGCGTCCCTGCGCGCGTCGTCCCCCTCGGGGTAAAGCCGTCCGACCATGACGGACATGTTCGGCTTGAGCAGGCCGGTGCCGGCGATGATCAGCAGCAGGCCCTGCCACACGAAGTACGGCGACGACACCGGGAGGGCCATGCTGATGTGCCCCAGCATGATGACGAACCCGCCCCAGAACACCGACCTGCGCGCCCCCAGGATCCGGTCCGCGATCCACCCGCCGGGCAGCGCCACCAGGTAGATGAGCGCGCCGTAGACGCCGACGACCGCCTGCGCCGTCTCCTGCGACAGGCCCAGGCCCTGCTGCGCCGGTGACGCGGCCAGGAACGTGGCGAGGATCGCCCGCAGCCCGTACCAGCTGAACCGCTCCCACATCTCGGTGCCGAACAGCGTGGCCAGTGCCCAGGGATGCCCGAAGAACGTCCTGCCGCTCATGTGCCGCCCCCTCTGTGCACCCGGTCGATTACTCTACGTGAAGGACGCGGGTCTTTCTCCTCAGGCTCTTGCCGCTACCCCCTTGGTGTGGTGCGATGCAGGCCACTCACGCAAGTGAACACTGACTGGAGGCGCGCGCCATGGCCGAAGACCTCGAAGTCCGGGCCGAGATCGAGCGGCAGATCGCCGGCCGTACCGTCTGCGAACGGCTCAGGCACGCCGCCGAGCAGCACCCCGACGCGCCCGCCTATTCCGACCCCGACGGGGACGGCTGGACCACGCTGACCTACGCGCAGGCGCGGCAGCGGGTCCTGGAGATCGCCGCGGGTTTCGTCGCGCTCGGGCTGGAACCCGGGGAGTCGGTGGCGGTGATGATGGTCAACCGCAGCGAGCACGTGCTCGCCGACCTGGGGGCCGTGCACGCCGGCGGGGTCGGCTGCACGGTGTACTCGACGTTCGCGCCCGAGCAGATCGCGTTCGTGGCCGGGGACGTGGCCGCCAGGTACGCGGTGCTGGGCGGCCCGGCCGAGCTGGCCCGCTGGCAGCCCGTCCTGTCCCGGCTCGACGGGCTCCGCAGGATCATCATGCTGGAAGGAACGCCCGCGGACGACCGGTTCATGTCGTGGGAGGACTTCCTGGAGCTGGGCCGCGCGCGCCTGGCCGCGGACCCGGCCGAGGTCGAGGCCCGCATGAGCGCGGTCACCCCCGGCGACGTGGTCACCGTCCTCTACACCTCGGGCACCACCGGCATGCCCAAGGGCGTCCCCCTCACCCACGCGAACGTCTTCTACGAGGTCGCCGCCACCGACCGCATCACGAACCTGCCCGTCCGGGGCACGCAGATCTCCTACCTCACGTACGCGCACATCGCCGAGCGCATCCTCAGCCTCTACCTGCCCCTGGTCAAGGTCTCCCACGTGCACTTCTGCACCGACCTGGCCAACCTGGGCAAGACGCTGGGGCAGGTCAGGCCGATGATGTTCTTCGGGGTGCCGCGCGTGTGGGAGAAGATGATGGCCCGCCTGCTCGCCGTGCTCGCCACCCAGCCGGAGGAGCAGCAGGCCGCCGTACGCCAGGCGATGCGGGCGGGCGCCGCGTACGTGGAGGCCGGCCAGTACGGGCGCACGATCACCCCCGAGATCCAGGCGGCCTACGAGCAGGCGGACGCGTCCCTGCTGTCGATCATCCGCGGCATGATCGGCTTCGACCGCGCCGAGTGGACCGCCACGGGCGCCGCGCCGCTGCCCGCCGAGGTGCAGCACTTCTACGCCGGGCTCGGGCTCAAGGTCATCGACGTGTACGGCATGACGGAGACGACCGGCGCGTTCACCGGCAACAGCCCCTCCTGCTACCGCCTGGGCACCGTCGGCAGGGCCGAGCCCGGCGTCGAGATCCGCATCGCCGAGGACGGCGAGATCCTCACCCGCAGCCCGCTCAACACCCGCGGCTACGTCAACCGGCCCGAGGCCACCGCCGAGCTCATCGACGACGGCGGCTGGCTGCACACCGGCGACATCGGCACGGTCGACGAGGACGGCTTCTACCGGGTGGTCGACCGGAAGAAGGAGCTGATCATCACGGCGGGCGGCGAGAACATCTCCCCGGCCGAGATCGAGAACCACCTCAAGGAGCACATGCTCGTCGGCCAGGCCCTCGCCTACGGCGACAACCGGCCGCACCCGGTGGCCCTGCTGACGCTCGACGGGGAGGTGGCGCCGGGCTGGGCGCAGGCGCGCGGCATCGCGTTCGCCTCGCTGGCGGAGCTGGCCGAGCACCCGGAGGTGATGAAGGAGGTGGAGACGGCGGTCGAGGCCGCGAACGCCAAGCTGGCCAGGGTGCAGCAGGTGAAGAAGTGGGCGCTGCTGGGCACCGAGTGGACGGCCGAGACCGAGGAGCTCACCCCGAGCCTGAAGCTCAAGCGGCGGATCATCCACGCGAAATACGCCGACGTCATCGAGGGCCTTTACAGCGGGCCGCGTTAGGGCACTTTCGGCGGGGTTCGCCTGCTCCGGCTGATCCCGGTTTTGCCATTCGTGGCGTGTGTCGAGGTCCTGGCCATTACCGGGCGGTTCCTACCGTCTCGATCATGACCAGAAGCCTTCTTCTCGTCTCGCTCGCGGCCGGGCCGCTCACCGTGCCCGTCCCCCCGGTCGCGACCGAGCCCGTCATCCGCGCGATCACCGTCCGTCCGGCCGAACCCATCGTGGGGGCGAACGACTCCGTACGCCTGGTGGTCGACGTCGTCGCCAAAGGCGTGCGCGGCCAGGGCGGCGTCACCGTCAAAGTCGAACCCGGCGCCCCACCTGGCCCCGTACTGACCGACAAGCTACCGATCCCGGCACCGGCTCCGGCCCCGGCGCCCGCCCCCGACACCGGCTCGGTGGGCTCCGGCCCCGCCCCCACCAGCGGCTCCGTCGGCACCCGCCCCGCACCGGGCCCCGCACCGGGCACTGCGCCCCGGCCCGCACCGGTGGCCCGTCCGGCACCGGGCACTGCGCCCCGTCCGGCACCGGTGGCCCGGCCCGCACTGCCGAACCAGCCCCGACCGGGCGTCCGGCCCGCACTACCGAACCAGCCCCGGCCAGGCGTCCGGCCCGCACTGCCGAACCAGCCCCGACCGGGCGCCCGGCCCGTGGCGCCCGCCCCGGCGCCTGCACCCGTTCAGGCCCCTGCACCCGTTCAGGCCCCCGCACCCGCTCCTGTTCAGGCGCCCGCGGTCGCTCCGGCGGCGCAACCACCGCAACTGGCCGAGGACGCTCTGGAGGGAACCCCTCCGCAGCTGACCTGGCGCACCGCGGGACCGGGATCCGGCCCGCCGGCCCGCATGGCGAACGGCTGGGAGACCTGGCGCTTCCTCCCCGACAAGCAGCTGAACCGCTACTACCCGACCGGCACCTGGACGATCACCGCCACCGCCAGGGGAGCGGGCGGGACGACGGTCACCGAGTACGCGTCGTTCCAGTTCAGGCGGGACACGAAGCTCTCGTCGGTCCGGGCCGACAAGCTGGAGGGCTCCGACCTGGTACGCCTGCGCGGCTCGCTCAGGCGGGTGGACCCGCGCGGCTACACCGACTACGGCCCGTTCGCCAGGCAGCAGCTGGAGATCCTGTGGCGCGGCGAGGAGTCCACGGCCTGGGAGCGGATCGGGCAGACGACGACGGACGCCTCCGGGACCTTCGAGGCGACGGTCACGGGCCGCGCGGGTGGCCTCTGGCGCGTCCGCTATCCCGGAACGGGACACTACGCCCCAGACGCCTCCAAGTCCCGACAAATTACGCAATAGCCGAAAAGATGCCTATAGCACGGCCTTAAACCGTCGTTGCGGAATTGTGATCAGCTTTACTACAACTTTTCCTTACCCTTACGCGTCATTGGCGTTGACATGGCCCCGACTTGGGGCCGTGTCCGAGACGGGGAAGGAATTCCATTTTGAAGATGCGACGTCTAGCCGCCGGCCTGGCGGCTGCCGCCCTGGGCGCGACGATGGTGGCGACCGCCGCCTCGCCCGCGCTCGCGGACCCGGACCCGGGCCTGGACCCGGATGTCGCGGGCTACACGAGCCTGCAGTTCGACGCGAATCCCGAGCCCGCATGGCGGGGCCGGCCCATCACTCTCGAGGGCAAGCTCTCCGTGCAGTGCGACGAGGACTACATCAGTGGCTTCGTGTCGGTGCACAAAGCCGACTACTGCCAGGACTCGGAGCGCTGGCACCGTCTTGCCTGGAAGCGGATCGTGATCCTCTTCCAGCCTGACGGCAGCGGCCGCTGGGAGTACGTGGACACCATCAGGACCAGCGGCAAGGGCTACTTCTCGACGCGGGTTCCGGCCCGTACGTCGGGTACGTGGCGCGCGGTCTTCGAGGGCTCCCGTTCGCTCTCCCCGGCGGAGGGCAAGGACTGGGTCAAGGTCGTCGGCCGCCGCTGATCCACCCCGAAACGCCCGGCCTTTCCCGGCCGGGCGTTTCCCCTTTCGACCCCTTTCCCCAACCTCCCACCGCCCCACACTCCCCGCCGCAAGACCTCACGTCCCGGGCACGCCTCACCTCCCGCGCCCCAAGCCCGGCGGCACCCAGAGCCCGGCGCAACCGACGCCCAGCGTGCGCCGTGTGCCCGCGCATGTCCTGCATGCCACACGTCCCGCACCTCACGTCCCCAGAACGCTCCATCGCTCGGGCTGCCCCAGGACGCCCCACCACCCGCGCGGTCCGGAAGCGGCGGCGCGGCGAAGACGTCCCGGAAGCACGACAACCCGGCGGTGGCTAGTACGACACGGCAACCTGGACGCGGTGGTGCCGGGGCCGCTCGACCTCGTCCACCACCGCCACCCCCAGGTCGGCGAACGAGAACGCGGGCTCCAACGCCGGCACCTCCCCGCCCCCGATCCGATAACGCCCGGTCCGGGACGCCGACTCGTCGAGGAGCACGGGCGGCGGCGCGAGCACCACCCAATCGAGCCCCGACTTCTCGAACACCTCCAACTCCGCCGCATGCCCCAGCGAGAACGCCCGCGCCTCGGCCGGGAAGTCCGGCGTGTCCACGAGCCGCACCCCCGGCGAGACCTCCAGCAGGCTCCCGATCCCGACCGCCACCAGCCGGGACACCCCGGCCTGCCCCAGCCCGCCGACCAGCGCCCGGGCCGCCGCCGTGTAGAACTCCTCCGACGACATGTCCAGCCGGGCCGTCACCTGAACGGCCGCGTCGTGCCCCGCCGCGACCTCCGCCACGCCCGCAAGGTCGGTGACATCCCCGGCCACCACCCTCACCCGCGCCCCGGACGAACCCGCCCCGGAAGTACCCCACGCGCCCGCGTACTTCCCGGGATCCCGGACGACGGCCGTCACCTCGTGCCCCCGCCCGACCGCCTCCGCGACCACCCGCACCCCGGCCCGCCCACCGGCGCCGAACACCACGATCTTGCTCACCTTCACCACACCCCTTCTGCCTGGGCCGGCCTCCCCGGCCACTCAGCGGAGACGGTAAAGGGCGAGATATCGCTTTCCGCAACGATAGTTACCTACGATGTCGGGATGGCCGAGCCACTCGATCCGGACATGTTCACCGGATGCCCTCCGGTAGTCGCGCCGATCCGCATCGGCGACAAGTGGACCGCGAAGCTCATCCGCTGCCTGGAATCGGGCCCGCGCCGCTTCAAGGAACTCCAGGTCACGCTGCGCGGCATCACCCCGAAGGTCCTCACCGAGTCCCTGCGCGCCATGGAGCGCGACGGCTTCCTCACCCGCACCGCGTACGACGAGATCCCGCCGCGCGTCGAGTACGAGCTGACCGACCTCGGCCGCAGCCTCATCGAACCCATGAACGCCGGCTGCGAGTGGTCGAGAAACCACCTGGCCGAACTGATGAACGCCCGCGAGGCATGGTACGAGGCGGCGGGATGAACCCCCTGACGCCGACCGCGTGCGGCGTTTTTCGCGGTTCTGGGCTGTTCGTGTGGAATCGATCTAGGGCGCAAAGTGTTGTCGTGCGGTGAAGGAGTGATTTTGAGCGTCGCCGGACAGGCGTCGTAGTCTGGCCCTCTGGCGAACGAACAGGAGGTGACGCCCCATGTTGCGAGACTCGTTCGGACGGGTGGCGACGGATCTGCGGGTGTCCCTCACGGACAAGTGCAATCTGCGCTGCACGTACTGCATGCCGCCCGAGGGCCTCGACTGGCTCCCCAACGCGAAGCTCCTCACCGCCGACGAGATCGTCCGCCTCGTGACCATAGGCGTCGAACGCCTGGGCATCACCGAAGTCCGCTACACCGGCGGCGAACCGCTCATCAGGCGCGAGCTGGTCGACATCGTCGCCCGTACCACCGCCCTGACCCCCAGGCCGCAGGTCTCGCTGACGACCAACGGCATCGGGCTGGCCCGGCTGGCCGAGCCGCTGGCCGCCGCCGGGCTGGACCGGGTCAACGTCTCGCTCGACACGCTCGACCGCGACACGTTCAAGCGGCTCGCCCACCGGGACCGGCACGCCGACGTGATCGCCGGCCTCGCCGCCGCCGACGCCGCGGGCCTGCGTCCCGTCAAGGTGAACGCGGTGCTCATGCGCGACCTCAACGACCACGAGGCCGTACCGTTGCTGCGGTGGTGCCTCGACCGGGGCTACGAGCTGCGCTTCATCGAGCAGATGCCCCTCGACGCCCAGCACGGCTGGACCCGCGAGGGCATGGTCACCGCCGACGAGATCCTCGACCGGTTGTCGGGCGGGTTCGACCTCACGGTGGACGACCTGGAGGAGCGCGGCAGCGCGCCGGCCGAGCGGTTCCTCGTGGACGGGGGCCCCGGCCGGGTCGGGGTGATCGGATCGGTGACGCGCCCGTTCTGCGGGTCCTGCGATCGGGTCCGGCTCACCGCCGACGGCCAGGTACGCAACTGCCTGTTCGCGAGGGAGGAGTCCGACCTGAAGACGCGCATGCGCGAGGGGGCCTCCGACGAGGAACTGGCCGAACGCTGGGTCGCCGCCGTGGCACGCAAGCGCGCCGGCCACGGCATCGACGACCCGTCCTTCCTCCAGCCGGCCCGGCCCATGTCCGCCATCGGCGGCTGACGGCGTGGCGCCCTCGGCCGAGAGCCCGGGTCAGCCGGCCTTCGACGCGGTGATCCTGGCCGGGGGAGAGGCGCGCCGGCTCGGCGGGGCGGACAAACCCGGCCTCACCGTGGGTGGCAGATCCCTGGTCGAGCACGTGGTGACGGCCGTCGCGGACGCCCGCACGACGATCGTCGTCGGCCCCGAGCGCCCGATCCCCGGCGTGGTGTTCGTCCGCGAGGACCCGCCGAGAAGCGGCCCCGTCCCGGCTCTGGCGGCAGGACTGAACGGGGTCACCGCCCCATGGGTGGTCCTGCTCGCGGGCGACCTGCCGTTCATCACCGCCCCCCACGTCACGGCCCTGCTGAACGCCGCCACAACCCAGCCACCCAACACCACGGCCGACCCGGCCCCGCCGACCCCCGCAACCCAGCCGCCCGCCGCCCCCGCACACCCGACGCTTGGCGAGACGGCGCGACCGATGTCTCAGGACGTCGCAGGGGCGGTGGCGGGAGGTGCCGTGGCGCCGGCGTCCGGGGATGCCCGAGAACCGGCCCCCGAGGAGGGGCCGGTCGGTGGGGTGGTGATGGTGGATGACGGCGGGCGGGAGCAGTGGCTGGCCGGGGTGTGGCCGACGGCGCGGCTCAAGCGGGCCCTGGCCGCCTACCCGGGCCGCTCACTCAAGGGCCTGCTCGGCCCCCTCACGGCCGTACGGCTGGCGTTGCCGGGAAGGCCCTGGTTCGACTGCGACACAATGGATGACCTGGAGGAGGCTCGTATGAACGTGCTCAACGAATGGACTGTCCTGGCCTGCGAGGAGCTGGGCATCGACCCGGCCACGGTGGACCGCGACCTGATTCTCGATCTCACCAAGGAGGTCGCCCACGGCGTCGCGAGACCGGCCGCGCCCCTGACGGCGTATCTGCTCGGCCTCGCCCAGGGCGCCGGGACCGCCCCCGACGACGCGGCGGCGAAATTGATCACATTGGCGAAGCACTGGGGACAGGCCACGGCCGAGACGCTGACAGACAGCTGACACTCGAACGAACTCTTGAAGTCAAGCCGCCCTCCCGCCTGAAGATTTCCTGTGAATAACGAGGCGGGAGGGAGTGCAAACGGTTTCGGGAAAGCGGCCCTATCCGACTGAGGCCGGCGTCGCCAACTGATCAAAAACTTCCGGGAAAGGGCGACGCCGGGTGGTTACGGGGGCAAACCACCCGGCGTCGCGTCATCGGCGTTCCGACGGGGGCCCGGAACGCCGGCACCAGCACTCCGACGGGGGACCGGAGCGCTTGCCTAAAGCGTACACCTACAACCCGTGGGATGCGTCAAGACTTAGTCACGACCCGATCTCGCGTCGATGCAGCGGTATCTCGGTTTGGTTAGCTTCAGGGGTGTCAAAGGTAGGCGGAGGGGCAGCCTTCCCTCTCTCATTGGCCCCGATTACGGCTATGTATGGCAAAAAGACTGCGGCGGCGATGAACAGCAGCCGGTACGGCCACGGCACCGGCACCACGACCGCCAGGATCAGGCAGATCGTCCGGATGCCCATCTTGATGAGGTAGCCGATCTCGCGCTTGCGGATGTCGTCCGTCAGCGACGGCTTGGCGTCCGTGACCTGGTGGACGTCTGGTCTCCTGCGCCACCCCTTCATATCTTCCACCGTAGACCTGGAACAGGCCGGGTGCGACAGCGCCCCGGTGCGGGAACAGGGGTCATGCGATCATGGCCTTTGAGTAAGGAGGATGTGGAGATGACGGATCGAACGTACCGGGTGACCGAGATCGTCGGAACGTCGGGGGAGAGCGTCGACGAGGCCATCCGCAACGGCATCAGACGGGCCTCGCAGACGCTCCGTCACCTCGACTGGTTCGAGGTGACGGAGATCCGCGGGTACATCGACGCGGGAGAGGTCGCGCACTTCCAGGTCGGCATGAAGGTGGGCTTCCGCCTCGAGGACGCCTGACCCGAAAACACCTCAACGGGCCGCGTACGGCTCCCTGACGGCCGTAGGGGGCCGTGCAGGCCCCGGGGATCGGAGAGCCGTCCCCCCGCCCCTCGCCGGAGGCGAGAGGTTAGATTGGCCGGTGTGAGTGTTGAGTTCCGGATCCTGCTGGTGTGCACGGCGAACATCTGCCGTTCCGCCATGGCGCAGGTGATCGCCGAGGCGATGCTCAACTCCGCGCACCTGCCCGTGGCGACGGGGAGCGCGGGGGTTCGCGCGCTGGTCGGCCGGCCGATGGCCCCCCACGCGATCACGGCCCTCGACCGGCTGGGCCTGGACGGCCGGGCGCACCGTGCCCGGATGCTGGACCACGACCTGGTCAGCTCGGCCGATCTGCTGCTGACGATGGAGGCCGGGCACCGGGCCGTGGCCGTCGAGATCGCCCCCGAGGCGGAGCGCAGGACGTTCACGCTGCCGGAGTTCGCCGAACTGGCGACCGGGGCGGGGCACCGCCGTTATCGCTCGGACACGGCCGAACGGGCGCGGGCGATCGTCGAGTCGGCCGCCGAACGGCGCGACGCGCGGCTGGCGCCCGAGGTGTACGACCCGTACGGCGGCCCGTACGAAGGCTACGAGGCGTGCACCAAGACCCTCGGCGAGGCTCTCAGCCACGCCCTGGGCGCCCTCCTGGGCCCCCGCTGATCACGGCGGGGGCCGCGCCCGGGAAGGTCAGCTGGCCTGGCTGACCGTGGACATGTTGAAGTCCGGCACCCGCACCGCCGGCATGATCGTGCGCTGGAAGTAGTCGTTCCACTCCCGGGGCAGCGTGCGCCCGGCGGCGCCCACCTCCGTCAACCGCCCGAGCAGGTCGACCGGGCTCTCGTTGAAGCGGAAGTTGTTCACCTCGCCCACGACCTCCCCATGCTCGACCAGGTAGACCCCGTCCCGGGTCAACCCGGTCACCAGCAGCGTCTGCGGGTCGACCTCACGGATGTACCACAGGCAGGTGACGAGGAGCCCGCGCTCCGTGGAGGCGATCATCTCCTCCATGGACCGGCCGCCCTCGGGGCCCGACATGATCAGGTTGGAGATCCCGGGCGTCACCGGCAGGCCGCTCAGCTCCGCCGAGTAGCGGGTCTGCAGCAGGGCCTCCAGGGTCCCGTCCTTGATCCAGGCGGTCGGCCCGAGCGGGAGCCCGTTGTCGAAGACCGAGCTCTCCCGGCTGGAGGCGTGCGCCGTGACGAACGGCGCGCACGCGATGCCCGGCGCCGACGGGTCGCTCGACAGCGTGACGGGCAGCGTGCCCAGCCGCTCGCCCACCCGCGTGCCGCCGCCGGGCTTGGAGAACACCGAGCGCCCGTCGAGCGCGTCCCTGGCCCCCGCCGACCAGAACAGGTAGATCATCAGGTCGGCCACCGCGCTCGGCGGCAGCAGCGTCTCGTAGCGCCCGGCCGGCAGGTCGACCCGGGTCTTGGCCCACTCCAGCCGCTGCGTCAGCGAGGCGTCGAGCGCCGAGACGTCCACGTCCCTGAAGTCCTCGGTGGACACGCCCGTCCACGCCGAGCGCTTCAGGTCGGCCGACTTGGCGTTGAGCTCCAGGCGCCCGGTCGGCTGGTCGTGGCGCAGCCGCAGGCCCGCGGACGTGCCGAGGAACGTCGAGGTCAGCGAGTGCTCCGCGAACCCGTACAGCTTCCTGCCGCCCGCCTCCGCCGCCGCGAACGCGTCGCCGAGCGCGGGCGCGAACCCCTCGAACACCCCGATGTCGGTCGGCTCGACGGCGGAGCCCCAGTGCGGCGACTGCGGCACGCCCTCGACGAGGGCGCGGGCGTCCTCCGCGGGCTGTGCCTCCCGCGCGGCAGCGTCGGCCGCCGCCACCACGTCCGCGAGCTGATCCTCGCGTACGGCGGCCCGCGACACGACCCCGACGCTCTGCCCCGCGATCGAGATCACGGTCAGCCGGGCGGAGCGGGCGACGCCGTTCGTGGTGAGCGTGTTGCCCGCGAACCGCAGGTTGGCCGTGGAATCCTCGTCCACCAGCACCACGCAGTCGTCGTTCGCCGAGAGCTCCAGAGCCTTCTCGACCATCTCCTGCGGCCTCATGCTTTGCCACCCTCCTGAACGGTGTTGAGGATCCGCACGCCCCTGAACAGCGCCGACGGGCAGCCGTGGCTGACCGGCGCGACCTGGCCCGGCTGGCCCTTGCCGCAGTTGAAGGCGCCCCCGAGCACGTACGTCTGCGGCCCGCCGACGGCCTCCATCGACTGCCAGAAGTCCGTCGTGGTCGCCTGGTAGGCGAAGTCCCTGACCTGCCCGGCCAGCTTCCCGTGGGAGATCCGGTACGCCCGCTGCCCGGTGAACTGGAAGTTGTAGCGCTGCATGTCGATCGACCAGCTCTTGTCGCCGACGATGTAGATCCCCCGCTCGACGCCCGAGATCAGCTCGTCGGTGGAGGGCCCGTCCGGCGCGGGCGCCAGCGAGACGTTGGCCATGCGCTGGATCGGCATGTGCCCCGGCGAGTCGGCGAACGCGCACCCGTTGGACCGCCCGAGCCCCTTCATCAGGGCCATCCGCCGGTCGAGCTGGTAGCCGACCAGGATGCCGTCCTTGACGATGTCGAAGCTCTGCCCCTGCACGCCCTCGTCGTCGTAGCCGATCGTGGACAGGCCGTGCGTGACCGTGCGGTCGCCGGTCACGTTCATCAGCGGCGAGCCGTAGACCAGCTCGCCCAGCTGGTCGAACGTGGCGAAGCTGGTGCCCGCGTAGGCCGCCTCGTAGCCGAGCGCCCGGTCCAGCTCGGTCGCGTGGCCGATCGACTCGTGGATCGTCAGCCACAGGTTGGACGGGTCGATGACCAGGTCGTAGTCGCCCGCCTCGACGGAGGGCGCCGCCAGCTTCTCGGCCAGCAGCTCGGGCAGCCTGGCCAGCTCGCCCTGCCAGTCCCAGCCCGTGCCCGTCAGGTATTCGTAGCCGCGCCCGACCGGCGGCGCGAGCGTCGACATGTCGTCGAAGCCGCCCTCGTGCGCCTTCATCGCGTTGAGCTTCGGGTGCACCCGCACCCGCTGCTGGGTGGTGACCGTGCCGGCCGTGTCGGCGTAGAACTTCTGCTCCTTGACCTGCAGCAGCCGCGCCGACACGTGGTCGGCGCCCTTCAGCAGGCCGGCCGACCAGTCGGCCAGCAGGCTCACCTTGTCGGCCGAGGAGACCTCGAACGGGTCGACGTCGTACTCTGACACCCACACGGCCTCGGCGTGCACCGGCTCGGGCGCCAGCTCGATGGGCTCGCGGTTGATCGGGGCGCTCACCTCCGCCACCCGCACGGCCTGCTCGGCCACGGCCGCGGCGGCCTGCGGCGTCAGGTGGATGCCCGCCGCGAACCCCCACGTGCCGCCCTTGACGACCCGCACGGCGTAGCCCAGGTCGTCGGCGTCCATGGCGCCTTCGAGCCGGGCGTCATAAAGGCTGAGCGTCTCGGCTCTGACGCGTTCGAGCCGGAAGTCGGCGTGCTCGGCGCCGAGTTCGCGGGCGCGTTGCAGGGCGGCGTCCGCCAGCTGCCGCAGCGGCAGCTCCAGGAAGTCGGGATCGATCTGGCGCATGTCCACGATCCTAACCCTGTGATCTTGTGCCACCCGGACAACCGCATACCCGCCGGTAGGAGATAGCGTCTGGTGCCATGGCACGCTCTGTACTCGTCACCGGGGGCAATCGCGGCATAGGCCTCGCGATCGCCCGTGAACTCGCCGCGGCCGGCGACGCCGTCGCGGTCACCTACCGATCGGGGGAGCCGCCCGAGGGCCTGTTCGGCGTGCGCTGCGACGTCACCAGCATGGCCGACGTCGAGGCCGCGTTCGACAAGGTCGAGGCGGAGCAGGGCCCGGTCGAGGTCCTCGTCTCCAACGCCGGCATCACCAAGGACACGCTGCTGGCGATGATGAAGGAAGACACCTTCACCGACGTCATCGACGCCAACCTGACGGGCGCCTACCGCGTGGCCAAGCGGGCCATCCGCCCGATGATGAAGCTCAAGCGCGGCCGGATCGTCCTCATCTCCTCGGTGGTCGGCCTGTCCGGCCAGGCCGGCCAGGCCAACTACGCCGCCTCCAAGGCCGGGCTGGTCGGCTTCGCCCGCTCCCTGGCCCGCGAGTACGGCTCGCGCAACATCACGGTCAACGTGGTCGCGCCCGGCTTCGTGGCCACCGACATGACGGCCGACCTCGACCAGGAGGCGATCGTCTCCCGCATCCCCCTCGGCCGCCAGGCGGCGCCCGAGGAGGTGGCACGCGTCGTACGCTTCCTGGCCGGCGACGACGCCTCTTACATCACCGGGGCCGTGATCCCGGTTGACGGCGGACTCGGAATGGGGCACTGACGTGGGAATTCTCGAAGGCAAGCGGATCCTCGTGACGGGCGTGCTCACCGACGCCTCGATCGCCTTCTCGGTGGCCAAGCTGGCCCAGGAGGAGGGCGCCACGGTGGTGCTCACCGGGTTCGGCCGGCTGAGCCTGGTCGAGCGCATCGCCAAGCGGCTGCCGGAGCCGGCGCCGGTGCTGGAGCTCGACGTCCAGAACAACGAGCAGCTCGACACGCTCGCGGCGCGGGTGGGCGAGCACGTGGACGGCCTCGACGGCGTGGTCCACTCGATCGGCTTCGCCCCGCAGACGGCGTTGGGCGGCAACTTCCTCAACACCACGTGGGAGGACGTCGCCACGGCCCTGCACGTGTCGACCTACTCGTTCAAGTCCCTCGCCGTGGCCTGCCTGCCCCTCATGAAGGAGGGCGGGGCGGTCGTGGGCCTCGACTTCGACGCCACGAAGGCGTGGCCCGTCTACGACTGGATGGGCGTGGCCAAGGCGGGCCTGGAGTCGTGCAGCCGCTATCTCGCCCGCGACCTGGGGCCGCACAACATCCGCGTCAACCTGGTGGCGGCCGGTCCGCTGCGCACCATGGCGGCCAAGTCGATCCCGGGCTTCAAGGAGTTCGAGGACAGCTGGCCGGCGAAGGCCCCGCTGGGCTGGGACCTGTCGGACACGATTCCGGCGGCCAAGGCGTGCGTGGCGCTCATGTCGGACTGGTTCCCGGCGACGACCGGCGACATCGTCCACGTGGACGGCGGCGTCCACGCCGTCGGCACCTGATCCGAGGCTGTTGCGGGGTCTCGCGTGGGTCGCGGGGCCCCGCTTTCGATGCGCGGGGGTTCCACCAGGCGCGGGCCCGCTCTTGGGCGCGCGAGCCGGGGCCCGCTCTTGGGTGCGCGGCCGCTCAGGCCACGCGGTGACGGCCGTTGCCGGCGCCGGGGCCGCTGCCGGCGCGCGCCGGTTCGAAGGGGATCGACTCCATCGGCTCCGTGCGCTGGCGCCGCTGCTGGACGATCCGCGTGGCCAGCACCGCCGACCCCAGCAGCGCGATCGTCAGCGCCGTCCCCAGCACGTCCGAGGCGGGCGGGCTGGGCCGTACCACCCGCTTGTCCTGCATCGGCAGGGTCAGCTCATGGGCGAACGGATTGGGCCACAGCAGGTCCACCCGCGGCTCGTCCGTGTCGACCTTCGTCTCCTTCTCGATCACCGGCCGCCCCGTGTCCACGGTCTGCGGGTGCTGCTCCGGCGCCGTGGGCCTCTTGCTGGGCAGGGATTCCACGCCCCATTCGCGGGGCCGCGACGTACGCGAGGGAGAGGGGACGGGCGAGGGGGAGAGCTTCTGCATGTCCTCCTCGCCCACGCAGGCCTGCCCCGGCCGGCAGGCGCTGTCCTGAGAGTCGTCCTCCTGCCCCGTCGCGGAGGTGGAGGGCGACGCCGAGGACTTGGTGTCAGGCGTGGCCTTGGTGGTCGGCGCCACCTCTCCGACCCGGCCGAGCACCTCGTCGGTGGTGTCGTTCACGCCGTCCGTCACCTTTTTGGTGGTCCCGCCGGTCAGGGTGTCGACCGTGCCGGTGAGCGTGTTCACCACGTCGCACAGTGTGTTGGTCACCCCTGAGAGCAGGCCCCCGTCGCGCGTACAGTCCTGCGCGTCGGCCGCCGCGGCTGTCGCGGCCCCTGGGACGGCCGCCAGCGCCACCGCGAGAACTCCAGCCGAGATCGCGGCCCTGCTCCCCATCCGTCCCCTCCTGCGTCGCTTCCGGGGGAAATCTTTATGGACATCGGACATGAGACGCAGGCGTTTGGCAGGTAAAGTTGCGATTCGGTATCGAGTAGTGATACGCGAGGGGGTCTCTCGTTCCTGGGGCGAGGGGTCAGTCGAGTGACGACACGTCATCGAGGGCATCTCGGATCTCTATGGGCAGCACCACGTCCTCGGCCGTCAGGGCCCCCGTGAGCTGCGCGTGCGTACGGGCTCCGACGATGGCCGAGGCGACCCCCGGCTGATCGCGGACCCAGGACAGGGCGACCGCCAGCGGTGAGACGCCGAGCCCGTCGGCGGCGGTCATGACCGACTCCACGACGCTGCGGCTGCGCTCATCCAGATACGGCCGGACGAAGTCGGCGAAGTGCGGGGTGGCGGCCCGGGAGTCGGCCGGGATGCCGGTGCGGTATTTCCCGGTCAGCACCCCGCGGCCCAGCGGCGACCAGGCCAGCACACCCACGCCCAGCTCGGCGGCGGCGGGCAGCAGCTCGCGCTCGGGCTCGCGGGCCAGCAGCGAGTATTCGGCCTGCGCCGAGGTGATCGGGATGCGGCCGGGGATCATCTTCTGGGTGACCGCCGCGACGGCCAGCTGCCAGCCGGTGTAGTCGCACACGCCCGCGTAGACGGCGCGTCCGGAGGAGACGATCGCGTCGAGCGCGGCCAGGGTCTCCTCCATCGGCACCTCGGCGTCGTGCGTGTGCAGCTGCCACAGGTCGACGTAGTCGAGCCCGAGCCGGTTGAGCGAGTCGTCGACCGCGGCGATCAGGTGGCGCCTGGAGGCGTCGCGCGGCCGGCGGCCGGTCGGCGTCACCACGGCCTTGGTGGAGATCACCAGCTCCGAACGCGGCACCGAGTCGCGCAGCATCCGGCCCAGCAGCCGCTCCGAGTCGCCACCGGTGTAGACGTCGGCCGTGTCGACGAGATTGCCACCCGCGTCCAGGAACGTCCGGAGCTGGGCGGCCGCCTCGTCGGCGTCGGTGTCACGCCCCCAGGTCATCGTGCCGAGCCCCAGCCGGGACACCGACAGGCCACTGTGGCCGACATAGCGCTGCTGCATGATCCCGCCAGGTTACCAACAAGAAACCTGCTCATCGGGCTGACGCACCACTGTTGTTCGCGGTTGGCGCGGCGGCGGCGGCCCACGGTGAAATGTTGTGATCCACGCCTGAGACACTTGCCGGGTGACCACGCTGCTTTTGGCCCGCCACGGGCTGACGGACCTCACCGGCCCGGTGCTGGCCGGGCGTACGCCGGGGGTGCACCTGAGCGAGGCCGGCCGGGCGCAGGCCGAGGCGCTGGCCGCCCGCGTCGCGGGCGTCAGGCTGGACGCCGTCGTCTCCAGTCCTCTCGAACGCTGCCGGGAGACGGCCCACGCGGTCGCCGACGGGCGCGGGATGGACGTGCTGATCGACGACCGGTTCATCGAGTGCGGCTACGGCGGCTGGACCGGCCGCCCGCTGAAGGAGCTCGCCCAGGAGCCGCTGTGGCAGGTGGTGCAGGCGCATCCCAGTGCCGTGACATTTCCGGAAGGGGAGTCCCTGGCCGGTATGCAACACCGGGCCGTCGCGGCGGTCCGGGAGTGGAATCAACGCCTGGGGGAGAAGGCTGTCTACCTGGTTTGCAGCCACGGCGACGTGATCAAATCGATCGTCGCGGACGCTCTGGGCCTGCACCTCGATCACTTTCAGCGGATAACAGCCGATCCTGCGGCCCTGACCATCATTCGCTATGCCCCCCTGCGCCCCTTTGTTCTCAGGCTCAACGATATGGGGGAATTGCGGCTCCCCGAGGATTCGGAGGAGAAAGACGGGGGAGAAAACATCACCGGGAGCGATGCCGCCGTCGGCGGCGGACCCGGAACCACGTAAGGTCAGCGTATGCCGGTCTTCGACTACGACCCACCAGAGAGGTTCGTCGCCGGTGCCCTGGGGCAACCGGGCGCGCGCGCCTTTTTTCTGCAGGCCAGGGCCGAGGGCAGACTGACCACGGTGGCGCTGGAGAAGTTGCAGGTCGCCGCCCTCGCGGGCAGGCTGGACGAGCTGCTGGACGAGGTGCTGCGCCTGAGCGGGGGCACCGCGCACGTCCCGGCGCTGGCCCCGGCCGACCTGGCCGACGACGCGCCGCTCGAGGTGCCCGTCGCCGAGGACTTCCGGGTGGGCACCATGGCGCTGGCCTGGGACGCGGAGAGGTCGCAAGTGGTGATCGAGGCGCAGGAGGTCGTCGACGAGGAAGACGTCGAGGCCGCCGACCCCGCGGTGCTGCGGGTGCGCATCAGCGCGGGAGCCGCTCGCGCCTTCACCCAGCGGGCCCTCGAGATCGTCTCCGCGGGCCGGCCACCGTGCCCGCTGTGCGGACAGCCGCTCGACGCTTCCGGGCACGTCTGCGTGCGCCTCAACGGATATCGCGGGGGTGAGGCGGCTTCATGACCGCTCCGGAGAGCGAACCGGCAGTCAAGCCGTCCCGGCAGCCGCCGTCCATGCAGGAGGACGAGGCCCTCGCGCTGCTGCGCGACGGCCGGCTGGAGGTGGCCGGCCGCCTCGTCGAGGCCACCAACATGACGCTCTACTGCTCGGTCAAGCTGGGCTCCCGCTCGGCCGCCTGCGTCTACAAGCCGGTACGCGGCGAGCGCCCGCTGTGGGACTTCCCCGACGGCACGCTGGCCGCCCGGGAGGTGGCCGCGTTCGAGGTGTCGCAGGCGACCAGCTGGAACATCGTGCCGCCCACCGTCTACCGCGACGGCCCCTTCGGCCCCGGCATGGTCCAGCTGTGGATCGACACCGAGCGCGAGATCGACCTCCAGCGGCTGGTCAAGAGCCGAAATCCGCTGGTGCGCCGGATGGCGGTGTTCGACGCGATCGTCAACAACGCCGACCGCAAGGGCGGCCACCTGCTGCCGCTGCCCACGGGGCACGTCTACGGGGTCGATCACGGGGTCTGCTTCTCCGTCGAGGACAAGCTGCGCACCGTGCTGTGGCAGTGGCGCGGCAAGCCCCTCGCCCGCGAGGCGGTGGCCGTGCTGGCCAAACTGGAGCGCGACATCGAGTCCGGCGCCCTCGGGCGCAGGCTGCGCGAGCTGCTGAGTCTGGAGGAGGTCGAGGCCACCTGGCAGCGGGTCAGGCGGCTGCTGGACACCGGCGTGCATCCGTACCCCTCCGAAGGCTGGCCCGCCATCCCCTGGCCCCCGATCTAAAGCGTTCCCGGGCCCGTCAGGGCCCGCCCCTCCCGGCAGCGGCCGAAGCCCGTTTATTACCCTTTGCCCCATGTGCACGCTGATCGTGAAACCCGGGCGGACGCTCACCCTCATGGGCGTCAGAGACGAGTTCACCGACCGCCCGTGGGAGGCGCCGGGCGAGCACTGGCCGGAGCATCCGGGCGTGGTCGGCGGGCGCGACCTCAAGGCCGGCGGCACCTGGCTGGCCGTCAACCCGGCGGCCCGCCGCGCCGCCGCGCTGCTCAACGGGCGCGGCCGGCACGCGCCGGAGTCGGACCGGCTCTCGCGTGGCGACCTGGCGCTGCGGGCCGTGTCCACCGGCGAGCCGCCCGGCCCCGACCTGACCCGCTACGACCCCTTTCACCTGGTGCTCGCCGACCTGGCGCGGATCCGCATGTTCAGCTGGGACGGCGACCGGCTGACCACCACCGACCTGCCCGACGGCGTCAGCATGATCGTGAACACGGGCCTGGACCCGGCGAGCGAACGGGTCGTCGTGTACCTGCCCAGGTTCGAGAGCGAGGCCTGGAGCGAGCTCATCAAGGCGGAGCCGTCCGCCGACCCCGGCGCGCTCATCGTCCGGCACGAACTCCCCGGCGGGCGCGTCTTCGCCTCCCTGTCGGTGATGGAGGTCTCACTCTCCGCGGAGGACGTGACGTACCAGTTCACTGACCTGACCGCTGATCGGGACAGATAGGCTCAAACACATGAGATCGTGGGCTGCCCAGAACGTTCCAAAGCTCCCAGGTGAGAGCATTCCGCTGAGTCTCTATGACACCTCGGCCAAGCAGGTGAGGCAGACCGATCCGGGGCCGACCGCCAGGATGTACGTCTGCGGCATCACCCCCTACGACGCCACCCACCTCGGCCACGCCAACACCTACCACGCCTTCGATCTCGTCGGCCGGATGTGGCGGGACGCGGGCCACGAGGTCCACTACACCCAGAACGCGACCGACGTGGACGACCCGCTGCTGGAGCGGGCCGAGCAGACCGGTGTCGACTGGCGTGAGCTGGCCGAGCGGGAGATCGAGCTGTTCCGCGGCGACATGGAGGCGCTGCGGATCCTGCCGCCCCGCGAGTACGTGGGCGTCACCGAGGTCGTCGGCCGGGTGGCCGAGCTGATCTCCAAGCTGTCCGCCAAGGGCGTCACGTACGGCCTGGACGGCGACGTCTACTTCAGCGTGGCCGACGCCCCCAAGTTCGGCCAGGTGTCCGGCTACGACGAGACGGAGATGCTGGCCCTGTTCGCCGAACGCGGAGGCGACCCCGACAGGGCGGGCAAGCGCCACCCTCTCGACTGGCTGCTGTGGCGGGCCGAGCGGCCCGGAGAGCCCGCCTGGGACTCCCCGCTGGGCCGGGGACGGCCCGGATGGCACATCGAGTGCACGGCGATCGCCCTGGACAGCCTGGGGGGCGGCTACGACGTGGCGGGCGGCGGCTCGGACCTGATCTTCCCGCACCACGAGTGCGGCGCCTCCGAGGGGCACGCCCTCACCGGCGAGTGGCCGTTCGCCAAGTTCTACACGCACGCGGGCATGGTGGCGCTGGACGGCGAGAAGATGTCCAAGTCCAAGGGCAACCTGGTGTTCGTGTCCAGGCTGCGGGTGGCCCACGACCCGATGGCGGTCCGGCTGGTGCTGCTGGCCCACCACTACCGCGCGGACTGGGAGTACGTCCCGTCCCTGATGGCCGACGCCGAGCGGCGGCTGGCGCGGTGGCGGGAGGCGGTCGCGCTGCCGTCGGGGCCGCGCGCCGACGAACTGCTGGCCACGGTACGCGCCCGGATGGCCGACGACCTCGACTCGCCGGGCGCCCTGGCCGCCGTCGACGCCTGGGTCGACGAGGCTCTCGCCCAGGGCGGCCCCGACGCCTCAGCCCCCGCCCTGGTCCACGATCTCACCGACGCCCTCCTGGGCATCGCCCTCTGACACCGTCCGGCGAGCGCCGGGTCGAACGGCGCTCGGCGGGGCGTCGCACCTCCGCTACAGGGACGCCCGGTGCAGGCCGGGTGAATGCCGGGGGAGCGCGTGGCGCCTGGTGAGGGCGGTGTCGTAGCGGTGCCAGATGAGCGCCGCCACGTCCGGGTCCGGGCCGAGCGGGTCGCTGACCAGCCCAGCCCCCGCCGAGGCCAGCCGGTCGTGGAAGTGGCCGGGCGCGAGCACGTACGAGGCGATGGCCACCCGGGCGGCCGGGGTCGAGGCGAGCCGTTCCATGGCCTCCTCCAGGGACGGCGAGCCGGCCGAGGCGAAGGCGGCCGTGACCGGCCGCGCCAGGCGTACGGCGAGCCGGTGGGCGGCGGCGCGGACGTCGGCGAGGGCGGACGGGTCGGAGGAGCCCGCGGCCCCGAGCAGGACCGCGTCCGTCGCGCGCAGGCCGGCGCGCGCCAGCTTGCGGGCCAGCGCGGAGGTCAGCAGCCGGTGCGGCCCCAGCCAGCCGGCGACCACGGCGTCGGGGCGGCGGGAGGCGATGACCTCCGGCAGGTCGATGTGGGCGTGGTAGCCGCCGGCCAGCAGCAGCGGGACGACGACCACGGGTCCGCGGACGGCGGGCAGCACGTCGGACAGCAGGGGCGAGCTGATCTCGAGGTAGCTCAGCTCGACCCGGTGCCCGGGACGGGCCCTCCTGACCGCCTCCGCCAGGGCCGACAGGGTCGACTCCCCGGCGGCGCTCCGCGTGCCGTGCGCGGCCAGGACGAGCGTGGCCGTGCGTTCGATCACAGCCCCGCCTCGTACTGGCAGGCGAGCCGGTAGCCGCGCTTGACCACCGTCTCCACGATCCCGCTCGGCCCGAGCGCCCGCCGCAGCCGCGTGATCGCCATCTCCACGGCGTGCTCGGCCGAGTCGCGGGCGACGCTGCCGGGCAGCACGGTACGCAGGTCGGCGCGGGACACCACGTGGCCCGGCTTGTCGGCCAGGCGCTTGAGCACCGCCATCGGGGCCGGGGGCAGCGGGCGCAGCTCGCCGTCCACCACCACCGCGTGGCCGCGGATCTCCAGCCGGTGCTCGCCCGCCACGAGCCGGGTCACCCCGTGCTCGGGCAGGTGCCGGGCCAGGGCTCGGGCCAGCGCGCCGAGGCGCGAGCGTTCGGGCTGCAGCGTCGGCACGCCGCGCGAGGTCAGCGGCTCGGCGGTGACGGGCCCGACGCAGGCGGCCACGACCGTCCCGCTGAACGCCGAGAGCAGCGACTCCTCCAGCCCTTCGGCGCGGGCCGCGCCCAGCATCGCGTGTACGGCGGGCGCGCTGGTGAAGGCCACCGCGTCCACCGAGCCGGAGATGGTCTGGCTGATGAGGCGGCGCAGCGGCGAGATGTCGCGGTACGGCAGCCACCGGTAGACCGGGATCTCGATCACCTCGGCCCCCGCCCGGCGCAGGTCCGCCACGAAGTCGCTGAGCGGCTCGCCGTGCTGCTGCACCGCGATGCGCCGCCCGTGCAGGTCCTGGTCGAGCAGGTACTGCTTGACCTCCTGGCACGATTCGGTGGCGGGCGTCCAGTGGTCGTTGAGGCCGGCGGCGCGTACCGCGCCCCGGGCCTTGGGGCCGCGGGTCAGCAGCCGCGCGTTGGCCAGGTGCTCGCCCAGGTGGGACGACAGGCCCCAGCCCTCGGCGGCGGCCATCCACCCGCGGAAGCCGACGCCGGTGGTGACCACCACGTCGTCGAGCGGCTCCGCCAGGCTGAGCCGGGTCGCGGCGAGCAGGTCGGCGTCCTCGGCCAGCGGGACCAGCCGGATCGCGGGGGCGCTGACCACGCGGGCGCCGCGCCGCTCCAGCAGCGCGCCGAACTCCTCGCGCCGCCTCGTCGCGGTCACGCCGACCGTGAAGCCCGACAGGGCGTCGGGGGCCGTCTCCGGGGAAGATCCGCCCTCAAGGGCAAGCACGCTCATGCCGGCACCTCCAGGTAGTCGAAGATGCCTGGCCGGGCCCCGAGCACCCGGCCAGGCATCACAGGCACGTGTGACGCAAGTGAGATCACCCTCCGATACTGCTTTCGGGTGGTTTCACCCGCGGGTCTCCTCTGTTACCGCTGTGCTACAAGCCGGGTCCTCAGGGATTGGCGAGACGCGGTCACGGGAAACGTTGACGGTGACGACGTGGCCTATCGGGGAGTTGCGGGTGACGGTCCGGCCTATTCGCACGTTCGACGATCCGGTGCTGCGTTCGCTCGCGGAGCCGGTGCAAGACTTCGACCGGGAGCTGCGGCGCCTGGTCAAGTCGCTGACCGCCACGATGCGCGCCGGCGCCGGCCGCGCGGGCCTGGCGGCGCCGCAGGTGGGCGAGCCGGTACGGGTGGTGGTCTACTCCTACGACGGCAAGTCGGGCCATCTGGTCAACCCCCGCCTGGAGCTGTCGGAGCGGCGGGTCACGGCCGACGAGGCGTGCCTGTCGGCGCCGGGGCTGTGGTGGCCACTGGAACGTTCCTACATGGTCACAGCGCGTGGCCGCGACATGATGGGCAAGCCTGTGACGGTCCGCGCGCTGGGGGTGCTGGCGAGGGTGCTGCAGCACGAGGTCGACCATCTCGACGGCGTGCTGTTCAGCGACCACCTGGAGGCGGCCGAGCGGGAGCGCTTCCTGGCGGCGGCCCTTCCCGGCTGAGGGGCGTTCGTCAGGCGACCGAGCGCACGGCGAGCTCCCTGCGCTGCTGCGGGTCGGTGCCGCCCCACACGCCGTACGCCTGCCGCGTTGTCAGCGCGTACTCCAGGCACGGCTCACGTACGGGGCAGCCGGCGCACACATGCTTGGCCCGTTCGGCCTGCGACTGGCTCGGACCTTCCAGAGAGATCGGGAAGAACAGTTCCGGGTCCAGTTCGAGGCAGGCGGCCCTGCGGGTCCAGTCGAGCATCATCATGTTGCTCGCGTCTACCCAGCCGACCTGCTCTCATACCTCCGCCGGCTCACCAGCGGCTCCAACCAAGGGCGCGGGCCCACGGCGCGCTGATGGCCGGCACCGGCGCCTCCGCGTCGCTCAGCACCAGGTCGACGACGTCGATCAGATCGTCCGCGACCTCGGCGGCCTGCAGGATCTCCTCCTGGCACGTCTGCGGGGTGGGGACCAGGATGCCCCTGGCCCCGGCGGCCCTGGCGGCCTCCATGTCCCTGCCGATGTCCCCCACGACCACGCAGTCGCGGGGGCTGACGTCGAGCACGGCGGCGGCTCTGATCACGAGCCCGGGGGCCGGTTTGCGGCAGGTGCAGCCGTCGGCGTCGTCGTGCACGCAGATCGCCCACGCGTCGAACGGCCCCAGCAGCTCCTCCACCCGGGCGTTCACCTGATCCATGTCGTCCGGGGACAACAGACCCTTGGCCACGCCGGACTGGTTGGTGACCACGGCCACCGGCACCTCGGCCCGTCTGAGCCTGGCCACCGCCTCCACCGCGCCCGGCATGGGCTCGACGAGGTCCGGGTCGCCGTTGTACGGCACGTCCCTGATCAAGGTCCCGTCCCGGTCGAAGAGCACCGCGCCGGGACGTCGCTTTTCGAACACCTTCCACCTCCGTCGCGTGCCCGCCAGCTACCCGGGGCCTAACCAGGCAAACAACTACTTAGCGTGACCAAGTCCAGGCCGTTTCTCCTGTTTGCGCATCTCATGGGCGTGGGGAAGGTTTGGGCATCGCTCCTCTCGGTAGCGGTTCCCGTCCTCTGAGGGGGAACGATGAGGTTTCTCGGCATCGACGCGATCTTCCACGAGCCGGCCGCCTGGTGCCCGCGCGCGCAGGCGGCGATGAACGGTCGCATGCCGGGAGCGGTGCTGTGCGACCCGGCCCCGCGCCGGAGGATGAGAACGGTCCCGCGCGCGTCGGCCAGGAGGCGGGCCGTGCGCGCCGTGAGCCACCGTGGCCCGGGCGACCGGGGCCGGGTGCTGGTGGCGCGACTGGACGGCGCCGGCGCCGTGCTGCTGGCCGGGCCCGCCGTCAGGGCCGTGCGCACGCTGGCCCGCGAGCTGGTCTTCCTGGCCGGCCCGGACGGCAGGCCGGCGGCCGAGCTGCTGCCCGGCGTGGACCGGGTGATCGAATGGCGGGCCCCGTGGATCGACCACACCCCGCCGCCCGTCACCAAGGGACAGGCGGCCGACCTGGTCGGCCGGCTCGCGGGCGTCGACGAGGCGGTGATCCTCGCCTCGGTCCACCAGTCGGCGCTCCCGTTGGCCCTGCTGCTCAGGCTGGCCGGCGTCCCCAGGATCACCGCCATCAGCGACGACTACCCAGGCTCGCTCCTGGACGTCCGGCACGTCGTGGACGAGAGCGTCGACGTGCCCGAGGCGGAGCGGATGCTGGCGGTCGCCAGGGCGGCCGGGTTCGAGTTGCCGACGGGCGATGACGGCAAACTCGCTGTTCAGCGGCCATTGCCGGATATAGGCGGAAATTTGGGGCACCTGCTGGATGCCGGCGCCGATGCCGGCAAAGGCACGTACGTCGTGGTGCACCCAGGGGTATCGGCCCCCGCGCGGACCTGGCCGGCCGAACGGCATAGGCGGACCGTGCGGGAGCTGGCGCAGGACGGACACCGGGTCGTCGTGACCGGCAATGAACGTGATCTCACCGCCTACGTGGCCGGCGGCGTCGCCGTCGATCTCGGAGGCGTGACCACGTTCGCCGAACTCGCCGCCGTCATCGACGGCGCCGGGGTGCTCGTGGCCGGCAACACCGGTCCCGCGCACCTGGCGGCGGCGGTCGGGACGCCGGTCGTGAGCCTGTTCGCCCCCGTCGTCCCCGCGGCGCGGTGGGCCCCGTACGGCGTGCCCACGGTGCTGCTCGGAGACCAGGAGGCGCCCTGCCGCGCAAGCGGGGCGCGCGCCTGCCCGGTGCCCGGGCATCCGTGCCTGTCCCACGTGACAAGCGAGCAGGTGGTCAAGGCAGTGAGGGAGCTGACGCAGTGAAGGTCGATCTCATCTCCGAGCACGCGGACCCGCTGGCGCAGGTCGGCGACGTCGACTCCGGCGGCCAGAACGTCCACGTCGCCGAGCTGGCCCGCGCGCTGGCCGGGCGCGGGCACACGGTCGTCGTCCACACCCGGCGCTCGTCCGGGCGGCAGCCCGGGTCGGTGACCATGGCGCCGGGCGTCACGGTCGAGTACGTCACGGCCGGGCCGCCGGTCCCCGTCCCCAAGGACGAGCTGCCCCCGTACCTGGCCGAGTTCAGCGAGCGCCTGGCCGACCGCTGGGCCGCGAGCCCTCCGGACGTCGTCCACGCCCACTTCTGGATGAGCGGGCAGGCGGCGCTGCGGGCGGCCGGCGGGGTGCCGGTGGTGCAGACGTTCCACGCGCTCGGCACCGTCAAGCGGCGCTGGCAGGGCGACGCCGACACCAGCCCCGCCCACCGGATCGACGCCGAGCGCGCGATCGGCAGGCGCGCCGACGCCGTGCTGGCCACCTGCGGCGACGAGGTGGCCGAACTGCGCGCGATGGGCGTCCCCGAACGGCGCATCGCGGTCGTGCCGTGCGGGGTGGACCTGTCGGTGTTCCGCCCCGGCGGGCCGGTGGCGCCGCGCACGGGCGGCAAGCTGATCCTCAGCATCGGCAGGCTGGTGCCGCGCAAGGGCGTGGACACCCTGATCAGGGCGCTGCGCCGGATCCCGGACGCCGACCTGGTGATCGCGGGCGGCCGCCAGGACGACGAGGAGGCGGTCAGACTGTACGAGCTGGCACGGGCGTACGGGCTCGAACGCCGGGTCCACGTGATCGGCAGCGTGCCCCGCGAGCACGTGCCGGCCCTCATGCGCTCGGCCGACGTCCTGGTGACGGTGCCGTGGTACGAGCCGTTCGGCATGGTGGCGATCGAGGCGATGGCCTGCGGCGTGCCCGTCGTGGCCTCGGCGGTCGGGGGACACCTGGACACGGTCGCCGGTTGCGGAGTCCTGGTGCCGCCGCGCCGCCCGCGCGCCCTGGCCAGGGCGCTGAGCGACGTCCTCGACCACCCCGGCAAGCGGGCCGCGCTCGCCGCCGCCGGGGCTCGCAGGGCCCGCGACAGGTACGGCTGGGCGCGCGTCGCCGAGCTGACCGAGGCCGTGTACATGCAGGCCGTCAACGGTACGGTCGGCCGCCTGGCCGCGCTCGGAGGCTGAGCGCCCGCGCCTAACGCTCGTTCCCGGCGCGCAGCCAGGCCAGGTAGTCGGCGACCGCCCGCTCGGGGTCGTAGGCGGGCTCGTATCCCGTGTCCTCGCGCAGGCGGGTGATGTCGAGCCAGGTGTTCTGCGCGGCGGGGTTGCGGCCCTCCGGAAGGCCGACCTGGGCGTCGGGAACGAGCTTCCTGATCGCCGCGGCGACCTCGCCGTTGGTCGTCGCCCTCCCGGAGGCCACGTTGTACGTGCGGTGGGCCAGCCGGTCCGCGAGCTGGAGCAGCGCGAGAGCGCGGCCGCAGTCCTTCGCGTAGCACAGGTCGATGCCGTCCTCCATGTACGCGCCGGCGCGCAGCGTGGACAGGTCGGGCTCGGTGCCGCGCGCGGCGGCGTGCACGAGCTGGGGAGCGGCGAAGAACGGCGACTGGGGGTGGCCGAGCGGCCCCCAGATGGCGCCGATGCGGTAGTGGACCACGTCGAGGCCCATGGCCCCGGCCAGATGGTCGCCGAGCAGCTCGCCGATCTTCTTGAACGCCGGGATCGGGTGGGGTGACGTCATCGGCAGGGGGAGGTCCTCCTGGAGCGCGCCCTCGCCGGTGACGCCGCCGTACACGCCGATCGTGCTGGCCAGGCCGAGCCGCGTCACCTGCCACTCGCTCGCGGCGCGGAACACGTTCAGGAGGCTCCGGATGGACTTGTCCGCGCCCTCCAGGGGCTGGTACGCGCCGGGCGGCCACGGGATGGAGCCGGCGAGGTGCACGATGCCGGTGATCTTGTGCCGCTCGCCGACGGCCAGGAGGGCCGCCTCGTCGGTGAGGTCGGCCTGCTCGACGACGACGGGCGCGTCCGCGAACCTCTCGGGCAGCACGGCGGGCCTGCGCTGGACGAGCACGCAGGATTCGCCGAGGTCGAGCAGGGCCTGGGTGGTGTGCGTGCCGATGAAGCCCAGCCCGCCGGTGATCAGAATCATGGTCAGCTCTCCAGATCGTCAGTGCGACTGACAATCAGTCTAACCCTAGAAGCGGTAGTGGAGAACCACGTTCCCCTTCCGCGACAACACCGCGCTGGGCGCGGTCAGGCGGTTCATCAGCCGCAGCCACGCCGGGAACCCGGCCACCTCGGGCTCCCGTGTCATCAGGACCTCCTTGACCAGCTTCAGCTTCGGGTGCCAGCGTTCGGGCTCCCTTGGGTCGTCGAGGCCGGGGAACTTGGAGACGTCGATGATGTTCTTGCCGACGGCGAACCGCTTCTGGGCCCACACGGCGAATGTGCTGTAGCCGTTGAAGGCGATCTCGCCGGTGGGGAAGTGGCCGATGAGGCGGTTCACCAGCGCGATCATCTCCTCCAGGGAGAGGAACGCGATCAGCCCGTCGGCGACGATCACCGCCGGCCGGTCGGAGGGCAGGCCGTCCAGCCATGCGGGGTCGGTGACGTCCGCGGCGAGGTCGTGGGGCCTGGCTTCATCCGGCAGTAGCCGCCGCCGGGCAGCGAGGACCTCGGGGAAGTCGACGTCGTGCCATTCGGCGGTGGGCGGCGGGGCGATGCGCAGCGCCCGGCTGTCGAGGCCGGCCCCCAGATCGAGGCCGATCGCGTCGGGGTGGCGGAGGAGGAAGCGCTGGGCGATCTCGTCCAGCTTCCTGGCCCGGTGCGCGATGTAGAGGGCGCTGGAGGAGGGGATGTGGAGCTTGCCGTAGTCGTAGCCGACCTCGCGGACGATCTCGTCGGCCATCCGGTCGCCCAGGACGGGGCGGGGCAGGCGGTTGTCGAGCGCCCTGCCGCACAGTGTCAGCCACAGGGTGTCCTGGAGTGGGGTCAGAGCGGGAATGGGGGTCGTCATCGGTCATTCGTCCCTGTTCTCTTGAGAGGCCTCCCAGGCGGCCGTGGCCGCCTTCAGCGGCGCGTCGTCCGCGTACAGGCCGTGGGTGAAGAGCTCCAGCGTGGGCAGCGTCATCCGGCGCAGGACCTCGGGGCCGAAGCCTTCGTGCCCGAGCGCGCGCGTCAGGGGTGGCGCCATGGTCAGCATGGCGAGGCTGGTGAGCACGGTGAGCACGGCCATCGCCCGCACGTCCGAGGACGGCCGCACCGAGCCCTCGGCGATCCCGGCCCGCAGGATCGACTCCGACTCGGCCACCAGCGTGTCGACGAACCTGCCCCCCGCGGGGGTGTCCTCCTCGATCGCCCGGACCATGTAGCGCACCTTGAGCTGGTACTCCTCCGGGTCCGCCATGAACTCGCCCAGCAGGTTGGGCGTCCCGGCGTCGTGCGCCCGCCGTACCAGCACGCCGAGCACATGGTCGTCGCAGGCGCTCCGCAGCTTCTCCTTGCTGCCGAAGTGGTGGATGACCAGGGCGGCGCTCACGCCCGCGGTGGCGGCGACGGCCCGCAGGTTCGTCTTCTGGAAGCCGTCGCGGGCGAAGTGGGCGATGGCCGCGTCGCGGATCTTGGCCTGCGCGGTCAGGTCCGAATGCGCTGAACACATGTTCAGCATGCTAAACGCGTGTTCAGCCTCTTGGCAAGGTTTTGCACGCGCGAACACCCCGGCCCCGCCCGCGGGGTCGCCGCGGGCGGGGCCGGGGTGTTGCCGCCGTCAGGCGGGGACGGGATCGAGGCGCAGCTCGCGGACGATCTCGCGAGCGCTGGCCTCCAGCGTCGGGCCGGCGTCGGCGCCGACGAACATCTCGAGGTAGGCCCGATGGAAGCAGCCCGCGATCAGCAGTCGCGCGCTGGCCTCCGGGTCCACCTCCGGCCCTATCCGGCCGAGGTCCTGCTCGGCCGCCAGGTACGCGGCCAGCGGCGCGACCTCGGTGCGCGGCCCCAGACCCGTGTCGCGGACGGCCTCGCGGAAGCGGACCGTCACGTTCGGCGAGGTGAAAGCGGGAAGTGCCGCACTTTGTACGTCGATGTAGTAATTAATGCCCGCCCGGGCAATGGGGAGAAGGTTGTCCGCTACGCACCCTTTTCCGATGCGATAGGAGAGATTGTGAAGAATGCTCAGCCAGAGCGGAAGGCGGTCCTGCAGCAGCGCGAGGAAGTGGTCCACGGAGCCCCCGGAGCGGTCCTCCCGGAGGGAGACGGCCATCTCGAGGATGCGGCGCCTGGTGTCCTGACTTCTTTGGTGCGGGTCAACATGGGAAGTCGCCATGGCGTGCCTAACGTGCGCGGTCAGTTGAGTAGGCATCACGGCGCGAAGCCGAGGGTGTTTTCCGGATTTATCGAGCTTTGTGTCTGGAACCGCAACTTGGTGCAATCTTGTACGGCCCCGATTATTACCCGAAATCCCGAAAATTTCGCGGTTTTTATCCCTGAGGGTTAGCTGTCAGTGTCCCGGTCGCGGCGGCGCAGGTAGCGCTCGAACTCCGCCGCGATCGCGTCGCCGCTGGCCTCGGGCAACTCGGCGGCGTCCTTGCGCTCCTCCAGCTCCTTGACGTACTCGGCCACCTCGCTGTCCTGCGAGGCCAGCTCGTCGACGCCGCGCTCCCACGCGCGGGCCTCCTCGTCGAGGTCGCCCAGGGGCATGGGGATCTCCAGCATGTCCTCCAGGCGGCGCAGCAGCGCGAGCGTCGCCTTCGGGTTGGGCGGCTGGGCCACGTAGTGCGGCACCGACGCCCACAGCGAGATGGCGTCGAGCCCCGCCTCGCCGAAAGCGTGCTGCAGCACCCCGACGATGCCGGTCGGGCCTTCGTAGCGGCTCAGCTCCAGGTTCGTCGAACGGGCCAGCGCCTCGTCCGTCGCGCCGCCGAGAATGGGCACGGGCCGGGTGTGCGGCGAGTCGTTGAGCAGCGCGCCCAGCATGACGGCCAGCTCGATGCCCAGCTCGCGGCAGATCTCGATGATGTCGGCGCAGAACGAGCGCCAGCGCATGTTGGGCTCGATGCCGCGCAGCAGCACGACGTCGCGCTCCAGACCCGGCGGGCGGGCGCGCAACAGGCGCGTCGTCGGCCACACGATCGAACGCGTCAGCCCCTCGCCCATCTCCACGACGGGCCGGGTGACCTGGAAGTCGTAGTAGTCGTCCGGGTCGAGCGCGATCAGCGGCTCGGCCTTCCAGGCGGACTCGAGATGGGCGATCACACCGCTAGAGGCCTCGCCCGCGTCGTTCCACCCCTCGAACGCGGCAATGAGCACCGGGTCTACGAGCTCGGGGAGCCTTTCGAGCTCTATCACGTGTCGCCTCCTCTCTCCATCGTCTCGCTAAGCCTATGCGGTCGGGAGTACTCGGCGTCACCGATCTCCCCGCGAATGCGCAACCCGCGTCTCACGTGCGAACGCGCCATCGCCGTCCCCTCAGGCGAACACCTCACCGCGCCTCCCCACCACCCATCCCAGCCCGCCACCAGACCCGTCCGAAACCCCTACGCCGCCCCGCGTCACCCATACCTCCTGCACCCTTATCCCGCCTCCACCGCCCGCAACCCCTCCAGCCCTCCCACACCCACTCGCTCTCCCGCTCCCCACCCCTCCCACCGCTCCATCCGCACCCTCTCCCGCACGCCCGCACCCGCCCCGACCGCTCGCACCGCCGCGACGCCTCTCCCGCACTCCCGCTCCCGCCCGCGGCTCGCACTCCCGCCCTTCTCCGACAGCCGCACCCGCTCACACCGCCGCGCCTCTCCGGCGCTCCCGCACCTGCCCGCCTCGCGCACCGCCGAGTCCCTGCGGTACCCGCACCCCACCGGCGCTCCCGCACTCGACCGCCTCTCGCGCTCCGGCGCTTCGCCATCACCAGCGACCCTCCTGGCTTCCACGCCGCCACGCCTCGCCGGCCCCACGTCCCCTGCGTCGCCGCCCTTCGCCTCCTGCGCTCCAGCACCGTCCGCCTCCCGCACACCCGTGCCTCCTGCGCCCTGTGCAGGCGCTGCGCCGGACGCGTCCGCTGCGGGGCTTGCGTCCCCTGCGGCTGGTGTGCCTTGTGTGCAATGTGCCGTTCTATGCGCCTGATATGCCCCCTGTGGCCACGTATCTACCCGCTGCGGTGCATACGTGATCTCCCCGCGACCTACGCCACCCGCGTCCCAGGCCAGGGGACGCCCGCCGGCCCCTCGCGCGCGCGTGCGCGTAAGACAAGCGGCGAAGGATCAGCGGCCGTCGGTCGTGCGGACGATCAGGACGTCGCAGGCGGCGCGGTGGGAGACCGCGGACGGCACGGAGCCGAGCAGCCGCCCCGCCAGGCTGTTGAGCCCGCGATTACCCACAACCAGCAGGTCGGCGCGGTGCCGGGCGGCCAGCGAGACGAGCACGTCCACGGCATCCCCCTGCTCGGCGGCCAGGACCACGTCGGAGGCGCCGGCCGCCACGGCGTGCCCGCGCGCCGCCCGCAGGGCGTCGTCGGCCGGGGTGGAGCCGCCCACCTTGTACGCGAGGTCGCCCAGCCGGTCGGCGGCCGCGGCGCGCTCGCTCTCCCGCATCGGCAGGTACGCGCAGGCCAGGACCAGGGTGGCGCCGGTCGCCGCGGCCAGGGACCCCGCCGCGGAGACGGCGCGGAAGGAGGAGGCCGAGCCGTCGGTGCCGACGAGTACGGTGCGGTAGGTCACGGAGACCCCCAATTGGACGCGGCGTTCAATTGACAGTCGGTACGATAGCGCCCGGTACCCACCCCAGGGCCGCCCGGGTCCCGCGGACCGGAACGCTCACGCCCCTGGAGGCCCCGATTTCGCGCCCAAAGCGAACAGGCGTACGGGCCGCTTGCGAGTAGGGCTCCAGGCGCACCCGATAAGCTCTACCCCATGAGCATCTCCCCGTCCTTCCGAGAAGTGTTGTCCCAGCGCGTCATCGTGGCCGACGGGGCGATGGGCACGATGCTCCAGGCCCAGGACCCGACGCTCGACGACTTCCACGGTCACGAGGGCTGCAACGAGGTGCTCAACGTCACCAGGCCCGACATCGTGCGCGGCGTCCACGACGCCTACTTCGCCGTCGGCGTCGACTGCGTCGAGACCAACACCTTCGGCGCCAACCTCGCCGCCCTCGGCGAATACGACATCTCCGACCGCGTCTTCGAATACTCCGAGGCGGGGGCCAGGATCGCCCGCGAGGCCGCCGACCACTGGTCCACGCCCGACCAGCCGCGCTTCGTGCTGGGCTCCATGGGCCCCGGCACCAAGCTCCCGACCCTCGGCCACCTGCCGTACGCCCTCCTGCGCGACGCCTACCGCGACAACGCCGCGGGCCTGATCGCGGGCGGCGCCGACGCGCTGATCATCGAGACCTGCCAGGACCTGCTCCAGGTCAAGGCCGCCGTCATCGGCGCCAAGCGGGCGGCCGAAGACTCCGGCCGCGACATCCCGATCATCGCGCAGGTCACCATCGAGACCAACGGCGCGATGCTGCTCGGCTCCGAGATCGGCGCCGCGCTGACCGCGATCGAGCCGCTCGGCGTCGACGTCGTGGGCCTCAACTGCGCGACCGGCCCCGCCGAGATGAGCGAGCACCTGCGCTACCTCGCCCGCCACTCGCGGCTCAAGCTCTCCTGCATGCCCAACGCCGGCCTGCCGGTGCTGACGTCCGATGGCGCGTACTACCCGCTGAGCGCGCAGGAGCTGGCCGACGCGCACGGCACCTTCACCCGCGACTACGGCCTGTCGCTGGTCGGCGGCTGCTGCGGCACCACGCCCGAGCACCTGCGCCAGGTCGTCGAGCGCGTCCGCGGCAAGCAGGTCGCGCCGCGCCGGCCGCACCCCGAGCCGGGCGCGTCCTCGCTCTACCAGACGGTCCCGTTCCGCCAGGACACCTCCTACCTCGCCATCGGCGAGCGCTGCAACACCAACGGCTCCAAGGCCTTCCGCGAGGCCATGCTGGCGGGCGCCTGGGACGACTGCGTCGAGACGGCCCGCGACCAGGCCCGCGACGGCGCCCACATGCTCGACCTGTGCGTCGACTACGTCGGCCGCGACGGCGTGGCCGACATGAAGGAGCTGGCGTTCCGGTTCGCCACCGCGTCCACGTTGCCGATCATGCTCGACTCGACCGAGCCCGCGGTGCTGCAGGCGGGTCTCGAGATGCTCGGCGGGCGCGCCGCGGTCAACTCCGTCAACTACGAGGACGGCGACGGCCCCGACTCCCGCTTCCAGAAGATCATGCGCCTCGTACGCGAGCACGGCTCGGCCGTCGTCGCGCTCACCATCGACGAGGAGGGCCAGGCCCGCACCGCCGAATGGAAGGTCCGCGTGGCCAGCCGCCTCGTCGAGGACCTGACCACCAACTGGGGCATGCGGGTCGAGGACATCATCGTCGACTGCCTGACCTTCCCCATCGCCACCGGCCAGGAGGAGACCAGGCGCGACGGCCTCGAGACCATCGAGGCCATCCGCGAGCTCAAGCGCCGCTACCCGGGCGTGCAGACCACGCTGGGCCTGTCCAACATCAGCTTCGGCCTCAACCCGGCCGCCCGCATGGTGCTCAACTCGGTCTTCCTCAACGAGTGCGTCAACGCCGGGCTCGACTCCGCCATCGTGCACGCCTCCAAGATCCTGCCGATGGCCCGCATCCCCGACGAGCAGCGCCAGGTCGCGCTCGACATGGTCTACGACCGCCGCCGCGAGGGCTACGACCCGCTGCAGCGGTTCATGGACCTGTTCGAAGGCGTCGACGCGGCCGCCCTGCGCGCCGGCAAGGCCGAGGAGCTGGCCGCGCTGCCGCTGTGGGAGCGGCTCAAGCGGCGCATCATCGACGGCGAGCGCAAGGGCCTGGAGACCGACCTCGACACCGCGCTGGAGCAGCGCCCCGCCCTCGAGATCATCAACGACGTGCTGCTCGACGGCATGAAGACGGTGGGCGAGCTGTTCGGCTCCGGGCAGATGCAGCTGCCGTTCGTGCTGCAGTCGGCCGAGGTCATGAAGGCCGCCGTCGCCTACCTCGAGCCCCACATGGACCGGCTCGAGGGCGAGTCGAAGGGCCGCATCGTGCTGGCCACCGTCAAGGGCGACGTGCACGACATCGGCAAGAACCTCGTCGACATCATCCTGTCCAACAACGGCTACCAGGTCGTCAACCTCGGCATCAAGCAGCCGGTCTCGGCCATCCTCGAGGCCGCCGACGAGCAGAAGGCCGACGTCATCGGCATGTCGGGGCTGCTGGTGAAGTCGACGGTCATCATGAAGGAAAACCTGGAGGAGATGAACTCCAGGGGCCTGTCCGAGAGATACCCCGTCCTGCTCGGCGGCGCCGCCCTGACCCGCGCCTACGTCGAGCAGGACCTGGCCGAGCTGTTCGAGGGCGAGGTGCGCTACGCGCGCGACGCGTTCGAGGGGCTGCGGCTGATGGACTCGTTCATGGCGGTCAAGCGCGGCGTCGCGGGCGCGACGCTGCCGCCGCTGCGCGAGCGGCGCGTCAAGACCGGCGCGGTGCTGCAGCGCACGCCCGTCGAGGAGCTGCCCGCCCGCTCCGACGTGGCCGCCGACAACCCCGTCCCCGCGGTCCCCTTCTACGGCGACCGCGTGGTCAAGGGCATCTCCCTGACCGAGTACGCCGCCTTCCTCGACGAGCGCGCCCTGTTCCTCGGCCAGTGGGGGCTCAAGCCCACCAGGGGCGGCTCGGGGCCCGACTACGACGAGCTGGTCGAGCTCGAGGGGCGACCGCGGCTGCGCATGTGGCTCGACCGCATCCAGACCGAGGGGCTGCTGGAGGCGGCCGTCGTCTACGGCCACTTCCCGTGCGTCTCCGACGGCGACTCGCTGATCATCCTCGACGACGACGGCAAGGAGCGCACCCGCTTCACGTTCCCGCGCCAGCGCCGCGACCGCCACCTGTGCCTGTCCGACTTCTTCCGCGCCAAGGACTCCGGCGAGGTCGACGTGGTCGGCTTCCAGGTCGCCACCATGGGCGCCAAGATCGCCGAGGCCACGGCCGAGCTGTTCGCCAAGGACGCCTACCGCGACTACCTCGAGCTCCACGGCCTGTCGGTGCAGCTCACCGAGGCGCTGGCCGAATACTGGCACGCCAGGGTGCGCTCGGAGTGGTCGATCGGCGGCGAGGAGTCCCTCGACGACATGCTCAAGGTCAACATCCAGGGCTGCCGCTACTCCTTCGGCTACCCGGCCTGCCCCAACCTGGAGGACCAGAAGCAGCTGTTCGAGCTGCTCGACCCCGAGCGCATCGGGGTGTCGCTGTCGGAGGAGTTCCAGCTCCACCCGGAGCAGGCCACCTCGGCCCTGGTCGCCCACCACCCCGAGGCCAAATACTTCAACGTCTGACCCCACCCCGTCCTTCACCGCCCGTTCGGTCCTTGGCCGGCTGGCCGGTACTTGGTCGGCCGTTCGGTCCTTCACCGGGCGTTCGGTCCTTCACCGGGCGGCGGGCGGATGGCGGGGCTCCCCGGCCCGGGGGGAGGACGACCGCTCACTGGTCGGCGGGTGGGGGCGGCTTCCCAGCTCGGGCGGACGGCCGCTCACTGGTCGCCGGACGGGGGGCTTCCCGCTCCGGCACTCCACCGGTGCTCATTGGTGGCGGGGAGGGGGCACTCGGCATCGCGTCGGTACGCCGTTCACCCTGCGGACGGATGACCGGCGCCCGCTCCCCAGACGGCAGTGCCCCACGAGTCACTGGTGCTGGTGCTGGTGCTGGTGCCGGTGACGGGGGGCGGTGACGGGGGCGGCCTCTCCGCGCGCCGGGCGGGGCAGGGACAATAGCGGGCAAAACACTACCGATCGGGGGCATGCATGGAAGCGGTCTTCTTCGACATGGACGGGCTGCTCGTCGACAGCGAGCGGGTCTGGCTGGAGATCGAGACCGACGTGATGGCCAGGCTCGGCGCTCAGTGGACGCCGGAGCACCAGGTCCACCTCGTGGGCGGATCCATGGAGCGAACGGTCGACTACATGTTGGCCGTCTCGGGGGCCGACGTGCCCGCCGAGATGGTGCGGGAGTGGATGACCGGCGGGATGGTGCGGCGGCTGACGGCGGGCGTGCACGTCATGCCGGGCGCCTTGGAACTGCTGGGGGCGCTGCGGGACGAGGGGGTGCCCGTGGGGCTGGTCACCTCGTCGCTGAAGGAGATCGCTGAGGCGGTCCTCAAGAGCGTGGGGCGTGACCGGTTCGACGTCGTGGTCACGGCGGACGACGTCACGCGTACCAAACCTGACCCTGAGCCGTACCTGACGGCTGCGCGGCTGCTCGGGGTGGAGCCGGTGCGGTGCGTGGTGCTGGAGGATTCTCCCAACGGCGTGGCGGCCGCGACGGCGGCGGGCTGCGCGGTGGTGGCCGTCCCGAGCCTGCTGGCCATCGACCCCGCTCCCGGCCGGCTGGTGGTGCCGTCCCTGGAGCAGGTCACCGTCGCCGACCTCCGCGCCCTCATCTCAACCTGACCCCTCATCTCAACCTGACCCCTCATCTCAACCTGATCTCCCATCCGCCCCCGCCCCATCCGCCCCCGCCCCATCCGCCCCCACCCCATCCGCCCCCGCCTCCCTGCGTCCCCGCCTCCCTGCGTCCCCGCCTCCGTGCGTCGGGCCGCATGCTGGCCGCGTAACCCCTTCCACGCGTGCTTGCTGGGTGGCTCCGCTGGTTCGCCCTGTGCCCCCTGCTCGGCACCGTGCTGGACGTCCTCGCCGAGGGTGCCGCCGTCCGGGGCGGGGCGCTGACTGCCCGTGGACTCGGGGCGGCGGCCGCCGTTGCTCGGCATGAGCCAGTCGTTGGTGTCGCATTCGCTCGCCTCCCTGGAACGCGCGCCGCAGGGCGAACTCGTGCACCGCGCCGCTCCCGTACGGTCGACGCCGCTGGGCGACGTGCTGTTGCCGCGCACCCGCGCGCCCGCGCCAGGCTTGCCACGCACCCGCCGCCGTTCGCGCCTTCAACGCCGCGGCGGCCCACACGAGTGCCGCCGCTGCCGGATCGATCGGGCTTGCCGTCCCGTCGGCACGTCGCCGGCCGCAGCCCCCGCCACCCGCCCGCCGACACGAGCGCGACCGCCGCGCCCAGGGATGGGGAGCCGGACCCCTAGGGGGCAAGTGGTTCTTGCGGAGGAGCGGCGGGTGGCGTTTCGCGTGCCAGGATGGAGACGTAGTCGATATGAGGGGCGGCGTGATGTTCAATTCGATCGCCTGGCTGCCGCTGTGCGCCGGACTGAGCGCGGTGGGCCTGGTGTTCAGCTTCCTGGCCTTCAGGCGCAGGGGGGCGGCCTCGGGCATGCGGATGGCGGCGTGGGCGCTGCTGCCGGTGGCGGCCTATCTGACGGGCGCGCTGCAGGCGTTGTGGACCATCGGCGCCACCGTCGTGGGTTTCGTGACGCAGCTGGTGTTCAACCCCTTGGTGTGGGCGGGCGTCGCCGTCGCGGGGCTGTCGGCGGTGCTGTTCGTCGCGTCGGGCGTCATGCGCGGCCGGAAACTGGCGCGCTTCAGGAAGAAGACCCCCGGAGAGGCCCCCGAGGTTAAGCCCTCAGCGAACAAAACCGTGCCCAAACCTCAGCAGCCCGCCGTCGCTCCCAAGCAAACTGCCAAGGCAGAGGACGACTTCTCCGATATCGAGGCGCTGCTCAAAAAGCGTGGCATCAGCTGAATACAAGGACGAAATCGGCTGTGTCACAGTTCCGAGACGTAACCGGGACGGCTCGTAGACATTCTCCTCAAGATCGATACGAATGAGTTTCTGGTCAATCACAGTTGAGCCACATAGAGCTCAGAGGGACTAGTCACACCAGCTCAGGCCATAGATTCTGCCTCCTGGGGCCGCGACACGGCGGACCTCGCTCGCATGGGCGCACTACCCTGACCGGGACCGCGCCGACACGGACGATGTCGTCTGGAATCCAGGGGGCTACTGGCATGACCGCACCGCTCGATGTTCCGGAATCGGCCATCGAAGCAGGGCCGGAGACCGTTCTTGAGGGAGCGGAGACCTCGGTCATCAGGGGACGTTCCCTGGGGCAGATCGCGTGGATGCGCCTCAAGCGCGACCGCATCGCGATGACCGGTGGCATCGTCATCCTGCTGCTCATCCTGGTCGCCGTCTTCGCCCCGCTGCTGGTGTCGTGGTTCGGGCACCCGCCGGGTGAGTGGCACCGGGAGAAGCTCGACCCCTCCATCGGCGCGCCGCTGGGCGCCTTCGGCGGCATCAGCAGCGACTTCCTGTTCGGCGTGGAGCCCGACTCGGGCCGCGACCTGTTCAGCCGCGTCCTGTACGGGGCCCGCATCTCGCTGCTGATCGCGTTCTTCGCGACCCTGCTGTGCGTGGTGCTCGGCACCGTCCTCGGGATGATCGCCGGCTTCTTCGGCGGCTGGGTCGACACCATCATCAGCCGCCTCATGGACATCTTCCTGGCCTTCCCGCTGCTGGTGTTCGCGCTGGCGCTGGCCGGCGTCATCCCGGACAAGGCGTTCGGCCTGTCGGGTGACACGCTGCGGATCAGCCTGCTGGTGTTCATCATCGGGTTCTTCAACTGGCCCTATATCGGACGCATCATCCGAGGTCAGACGCTGTCCCTCCGCGAACGGGAGTTCGTCGACGCCTCCAGGAGCCTGGGCGCGCGCAACCACACCATCCTGTTCAAGGAGATCCTGCCCAACCTCCTGGCGCCGATCCTCGTCTACTCGACGCTGTTGATCCCCTCGAACATCCTGTTCGAGGCCGCGCTGTCGTTCCTCGGCGTGGGTGTGCGGCCGCCGACTCCCACGTGGGGAGGCATGTTGTCGGACGCCGTCCACAACTACCAGGTGGCGCCCAACTTCATGATCTTCCCCGGTCTCGCGATCTTCATCACCGTGCTGGCGTTCAACCTGCTCGGTGACGGCCTCAGGGACGCCTTCGACCCCAAGGCCCGATAGCCCTCGTGAGTTTTCAGCAAGTTCTCAACTCCTAGATACAAGGGGTGTGTCAGGTCGATGAAGACAAGATCAAAGGCGTCGGCAGTGGCGATGACCGCCGCTCTCGCCGTGGTCGTCTCGGCGTGTGGCGGCGGTGGCGGTGCCAAGAGCACCAGCGGCACCGGCAGTGACGAGAAGCCCGCGAGCCAGTACAACGCGGGTGTCACGCAGGTCGTCAACCCGTCGGAGAAGACCGGCGGCACCCTGCACATGGGCATGCCGGGCGACTTCGACTCCGTCGACCCCGGCGACCAGTACTACGGCTACGCGTGGAACTTCTCCCGCTTCTACACGCGCGCGCTGACCATGTTCAAGCCGGTGCCGGGCGAGGAGGGCCTGCAGCTCGTCGGCGACCTGGCCGAGGACCTGGGCAAGCCCAGCGACGGCGGCAAGACGTGGACGTACAAGCTGCGCAAGGGCATCAAGTTCGAGGACGGCAGCCCCGTCACCGCCAAGGACGTCAAGTACGCCGTGGCCCGCTCCCTGGACAAGGACATCCTGCCCAGCGGCCCGACCTACTTCAACGACTGGCTCGACCTGCAGGGCTACACCGGCCCGTACAAGATGAAGGACAAGCTCGACGACTTCAAGGCCGTCGAGACGCCTGATGACTACACCGTCGTCTTCCACCTGAAGAAGGCCTACGGCGGCTTCGACTACTTCGCCATGCTCCCGCAGACGGCCCCGGTGCCCGCGGCCAAGGACACCGGCTCGAAGTACAAGGAGCACCCGGTCTCGACCGGCCCCTACATGTTCAAGTCGCACGAGCTCACCAAGCGCATCGAGCTCGTGAAGAACCCGAACTGGGACCCGGCGACCGACCCCAACCGCAAGCAGCTCAACGACTCCGTCGAGGTGCTGCTCGGCCAGAACGAGGACGACCTCGACCAGCGCCTGCTGTCCGGCAAGATCGACGTCAAGATCAACAGCACCGGCGTGGCGGCCAACGCCCGCAAGACGGTCCTGACCGACCCGAAGGTCAAGCAGTACGCCGACTCGGCCGCGATCGACCGGACCTGGTTCACCAACATCAACGGTGACGTCAAGCCGTTCGACAACATCCACTGCCGCAAGGCCGTGATGTACGCCGCCGACCGCTCCGCGATCCAGGGCGCCTACGGCGGCCCCGACGCCGGCGGCGACGTCGCGCTCAGCCTCATGCCGTCGAAGATGACCGGCTACCAGAAGATCGACCCGTACGGCGTCGAGGCCAACCCGACCGGCGACCTCACCAAGGCCAAGGAGGAGCTGACGGCCTGCGGCCAGCCCAACGGCTTCAGCACCACCATCTCCTACCGTAACGAGCGCGCCGCCGAGAAGCTGACTGCCGAGTCGCTGCAGCAGTCGCTCGGCCGCGTCGGCATCAAGCTGGAGATCAAGGGCTACCCGCAGGGCGACTACTTCAAGCTGTACGCCGGCAAGCCCGACTTCGCCAAGAAGAACAACCTCGGCCTCATGGTCTACGGCTGGGGCGCCGACTACCCCGAGGGCTTCGGCTTCTTCCAGCAGATCGTCGACAGCCGCGTGATCCGCGACGCCGGTAACACCAACCTCGGCGTCAAGGACCCGAAGATCGACGAGCTCATCGACCAGGCCGCCGGGGAGACCGACGCCGCCAAGCGCAACGCCATCTGGGCGCAGGTCGACAAGCAGGTCATGGACTCGGCGTTCATCCTGCCCTACGTCTGGGCGCACGGCCTGTTCTACCGGCCGCCGACGCTGAAGAACGTCTTCGTCAGCCAGAACTGGGGCATGTACGAGTACCTCACGCTGGGCACCCAGTAACCGGTCAGGCGACCCCGCCGGACACGTCCGTCGAAAGCAGGTGAAGGCTCCGGCGGCCGGGCTCACGAGGCCCGGCCGCCATGGCCGAGATCAGTGTTCACATACATTCTCAGACGGTTGATAGCGGCCGTCATGCTGCTCTTCGTGGTGAGCATCACGACGTTCGCCATCTTCTTCCTCGTGCCTCGGCTCGCTGGGATGTCCGCTGACGACCTCGCCTCTCGTTATGTCGGCAAGGCCGCCAACGAGCAGGTCATCCACGACACGGCGATCCGGCTGGGGTTCTACGATCCGCTCCTGGTCCAGTACGGGCGGTTCGTGAAGGGCATCTTCGTCGGTGTGGAGCGCAACTACGGTCCCGGCGTCGAGCTGTGCCCGGCGCCCTGCCTCGGTTACTCGTACGTCACGCAGAACCCGGTCCTGCCCGACCTGCTCGACCGCATACCGATCACGCTGTCGCTGGCGCTCGGCGCGGCCCTGGTGTGGGTGTTCTTCGGCGTGGCCACCGGCGTGGTGTCCGCGCTGCGGCGCGGCAGCTTCTTCGACCGCATCTCCATGGGCGTCGCCCTGGCCGGCGTGTCGCTGCCGATCTTCTTCACCGGCATCGTGTCGCTGGCCATCTTCCGCGACCAGCTCGGCCTCGTCGGCGACGTCGCCGACTGGGTGCCGTTCAGCGAGGACCCGCTCACCTGGGCCAACAACCTGATGCTGCCCTGGATCACGCTCGCCTTCCTGTACGCCGCCGGTTATGCCCGGCTCACCAGGGCGGGCATGCTGGAGACCATGTCCGAGGACTACATACGCACGGCCAGAGCCAAGGGCCTGCCCGAGCGGGCCGTGGTGCTCAAACACGGGCTGAGAGCCACGCTCACCCCGGTGCTGACCATGTTCGGCCTGGACCTGGGCCTGCTGCTCGGCGGCGCGGTGCTGACCGAGAGCACGTTCTCGCTGCCCGGCATCGGCAAGTACGCCAGGGACGCCATCGAACGCAACGACCTGCCCCAGGTGATGGGCGTCACCCTGGTGGCGGCGGCCTTCATCATCGTCGCCAACCTGATCGTCGACCTGCTCTACGCGGTCGTGGACCCGAGGGTGAGGCTGTCGTGAGCGCATTTCTCCAGGTCAAGGACCTCAAGATCCACTTCCCGACCGACGACGGCCTGGTCAGGTCCGTCGACGGGCTGACGTTCGACCTCGAACGCGGCAAGACGCTCGGCATCGTCGGCGAGTCCGGCTCCGGCAAGTCGGTCACCAGCCTCGGCATCCTCGGCCTGCACAAGGGCAAGGGCGCCAACGTCTCCGGGGAGATCTGGCTCGACGGCGAGGAGCTCGTCGGCGCCTCCCAGGAGCACGTGCGCGGGCTGCGCGGCAAGAAGATGGCGATGATCTTCCAGGATCCGCTGTCGTCGATGCACCCCTTCTACACGGTCGGCGACCAGATCGTCGAGGCGTACCGCATCCACCACAAGGTCACCAAGGCCGTGGCGAAGAAGCACGCCATCGACATGCTCGGCCGGGTCGGCATCCCCGAGCCGCAGCGCCGCGTCGACTCCTACCCGCACGAGTTCTCCGGCGGCATGCGCCAGCGCGCCATGATCGCCATGGCGCTGTCGTGCGACCCCGAGCTGCTCATCGCCGACGAGCCCACCACCGCGCTCGACGTGACCGTGCAGGCCCAGATCCTCGACCTCATGGTCGACCTGCAGCGCGAGTTCAACTCCGCGCTGATCATCATCACCCACGACCTGGGCGTGGTGGCCGAGCTGTCCGACGACATCCTGGTCATGTACGCGGGCAAGTGCATCGAGTACGGCAGCGCCGACGACATCTTCTACCGTCCCGAGCACCCCTACACATGGGGTCTACTGGGATCGATGCCCCGGCTCGACCGGGAGCCCACCGAACGGCTGCTGCCGATCAAGGGCTCCCCGCCGTCGCTGATCAACGTGCCGCCGGGCTGCGCCTTCAACCCCCGCTGCCCGTACGTCGAGCGGACCGGAGACAAGGCCAAGTCCGAGGTTCCGGAGCTGCTCCAGACCCAGGGCGGCCACCTGGTGCGCTGCCACATGGACCGGACGGAGCGGCGGGAGCTGTGGGAGAACGAGATCAAGCCACTGCTGGAGACCCAGTGACCGAGCCCAAGAACGAGCCGCTCCTTTCCGTACAGGGCCTGGAGAAGCACTTCCCCGTGACGAAGGGCCTGCTCAAGCGGCAGGTCGGCGCCGTCAAGGCGGTCGACGGGATCAGCTTCGACGTGTTCAAGGGCGAGACGCTCGGCCTGGTGGGGGAGTCCGGCTGCGGCAAGTCCACCACCGGCCGGCTGGTCACCCGGCTCCTCGAACCCACCGCCGGCAAGGTGATCTTCGAGGGCGAGGACATCACGCACATGGGGCAGGGCAAGCTGAGGCCGCTCCGCCGCGACATGCAGATGATCTTCCAGGACCCGTACTCGTCGCTCAACCCCCGCCACACGGTCGGCACCATCGTCGGCGCGCCGTTCCGCATCCAGGGCGTCAAGACCGAGCACGGCGTCAAGCGGGCCGTCCAGGACATCCTCGCCCTGGTCGGGCTCAACCCCGAGCACTACAACCGCTACCCGCACGAGTTCTCCGGCGGCCAGCGGCAGCGCATCGGCATCGCCCGCACCCTCGCGCTCAAGCCCAAGCTGATCATCGCCGACGAGCCGGTCTCCGCACTCGACGTCTCCATCCAGGCCCAGGTCGTCAACCTGCTCGAAGACCTGCAGAACGAGCTGGACCTCACCTACGTCGTGATCGCCCACGACCTGTCGGTGGTGCGGCACATCAGCGACCGGGTGGCCGTCATGTACCTGGGCAAGATCGTGGAGATCGGCGACCGCAAGCAGCTCTACAGCGCGCCGATGCACCCGTACACCAACGCCCTGATGTCGGCCGTGCCCGTCCCCGACCCCAAGGCGCGCAAGGAGCGCGAGCGCATCCGGCTGGCCGGCGACGTGCCCAGCCCGCTCAACCCGCCGCCCGCCTGCCGCTTCCACACCCGCTGCTGGAAGGCGCAGGAGATCTGCAAGACGGTCGAGCCGCCCCTGGAGGAGCTGGCCAGCGGCCACCGCGTCGCCTGCCACTTCCCGGAGAACGCCCCCGCCTCCGCCGAGGCCGCCCCCGCCGCCGCGTCCTGACGGTGACCTGACCGGGGGTGCGCCCCCGGTCTCAGGAGTACGTGCCCGGCGTGATCAGCCCGGTCTCGTAGGCCAGCACCACGGCCTGCACGCGGTCGCGCAGCCCCAGCTTGGTCAGCACGTTGCCGACGTGGGTCTTGACCGTCGTCTCGCTCACGACGAGCTTGGCCGCGATCTCCGCGTTGGACATGCCCTTGGCGATCAGCCGCAGCACCTCCAGCTCCCGCTCCGTCAGCCGGTCCAGCCGCGCCGGAGCGGGCTGCTCGTACGCCGACGGCAGCCGCTTGGCGAACCTGTCGAGCAGCCGCCGCGTCACGCTCGGCGCCACGATCGCGTCGCCCGCCGCCACCACCCGGATCGCCTGCACCAGCTCGTCGGGCGGCACGTCCTTCAGCAGGAACCCGGACGCGCCCGAGCGCAGCGCCTCCACGATGTACTCGTCCAGGTCGAACGTCGTCAGCACCAGCACCTTCGGCACGTGCGCCGTCGGCGCCGCCTCCCGCACGATCCTGCGGGTCGCCTCGATGCCGTCGACGCCCGGCATGCGGATGTCCATCAGCACCACGTCGGGCAGCAGCGCCCGCGTCTGCTCCATGGCGTCCTTGCCGTCGCCCGCCTGCCCCACCACCGTGATGTCGGACTCGGCCTCCAGAATCAGGCGGAATCCCGTACGCAGCAGCGGCTGGTCGTCCACCAGCAGCACTCTGATCGTCATTGGCCGTCCTTCAACGGGAACCTCGCCCGCACTTCGAAACCGCCCCCCGGTAGCGGACCGATGTTGAGGATTCCACCATAGAGTGCGACCCGTTCGCGAATGCCCACCAAACCGTGCCCTGGCGGCGCGGACACCCCGGCCGCGCCCAGCCCGTCGTCCTCCACCCGTACGTCCAGCTCACGGGGGTCGTGGCGGACGGTCACCACGGCCTTCGCGCCCGCTCCGGCGTGCCGCAGGCTGTTCGTCAGCCCCTCCTGGGCCAGCCGGTAGGCGGCCAGGTCGACCCCGGCGGGCAGCGGCCGCGGCTCCCCCTCCACGATCAGCCGGGTCGCCAGCCCCGCCTCGCGCATCTGCTCCACCAGCGCGGGCAGATCGTGCACGCCGGGCTGCGGGCCCAGCTCGGCGCGGGCGTCGGTACGCAGGACGCCGACGATGCTGCGCATCTCCGTCATCGCCATCCGGCCGGTGTGCTCGATCGCCGACAGCGCCTCGCGCGCCAGGTCGGGATCGGAGGCCAGCACCCGGCGCGCCGCGGCCGCCTGCACGGTCATCACGCTGACGTGGTGGGCCACCACGTCGTGCAGCTCGCGGGCGATCCGCGAGCGCTCTTCGGCGCGGGCCGCCCTTGTGTCGGCCGCGCGCGCCCGCTCCAGCCGCTCCGCCCGGTCCTTGAGCTCGTCCAGGTACGCCCGGCGCAGCCGCAGGCTCCGCCCCGCGCCCCACACCGCCACCAGCACCACGGCCACCACGACGTGCTCGCTCCAGCTCGTCGCCCTGACCGGGCCCGCCAGGGCGCCCAGCACGTACGTCACCAGCGAGATCAGCAGCCCCGCCAGCGCCATCGCCAGCCCGCGGTAGGAGGCCACCGAGTACAGCAGCACCAGCCCGGCCAGCCCCGAGATCCCGGTCCCGTAGCCGAGCACGGTCAGCAGCGTCTCGGGCACCAGCTCGGCGCACATCGCCGCCAGCGGCCACCGCCTGCGCGCCGCCACGGGCACGCACGCCAGCACCACCAGGACTCCGCCCAGCGGGTCGGGGGCGCGCATGCCGTCGACCGCCAGGCCCTGCGCCTCCAGGCGGTCGGGACCGTAGAGCACGAACATCGCCACCGACACCGCGGCCACCACCCCGGCGAGCACGGAGTCGTGGAACGTGGTCCGGTCTGTGCGCACCGCTTCACTGTAGGCCCAGGTGAAAACCCGTAACCTCCTCCCTCGGGAGGATTACCACCCACCCGCCCCCAAGCCCGCGCCGCCCCGGCGCGGCGGATGCGCTTGGGGTGGGTCAGAGTTCGTCGGTGGCGGCGCGGCGGTGGGTGCGGGTGGTGTCGCCCGGTTGGCGGGCCGGGATCGGTGGGGGTGTGCCGCCGAACTCCGGGCACAGGGCCTGGTGGTCGCACCAGTCGCACAGGCGGCTGCGGCGGGCCCGCCACTCGCCGGACTCCAGCGACCGCTCGATCGCCGTCCACAGCGCCATCACCTTGCGCTCGGTGGCCAGCAGGTCGGCCTCGTCCGGGGCGTAGCGCAGCACCTCGCCCTGCCCGCCCAGATAGACCAGCTGCAGCAGCCGAGGCACCTGGCCGCGCAGCCGCCACAGCACCAGGGCGTAGAACTTCATCTGGAACAGCGCCTTGGCCTCGAAGTCGGGGCCCGGCGCGCTGCCCGTCTTGTAGTCGACCACCCGGACCTCGCCGGTCGGCGCCACGTCGAGCCGGTCGACGTAGCCGCGCAGCATGAGCCCCCCGTCGAGGACCGCCTCCACGTAGAGCTCGCGCTCGGCGGGCTCCAGCCGCGTCGGGTCCTCCAGCGTGAAGTAGCGCTCCAGCATGCCGCGCGCCTGGACCAGCCACTCGGCCTGCTCGGCCTCGTCGGCGAACATCTGCGCGTACTGCGCGTCCTCGTCCAGCAGTCGCTGCCACTGCGGCTCCAGGAGCTCCAGCGCCGCCTGGACCGAGCGCCGCGGCGCCGGGAGGTCGTAGAGGCGCTCCAGGACCGCGTGCACCACCGTGCCGCGCACCGCCGCCTGCGAAGGCTTCTCGGGGAGCTGGTCGATCACCCGGAAGCGGTAGAGCAGCGGACAGGTCATGAAATCGCCCGCCCGGGACGGGGAGAGAGCTCCGATGATCTCCGGTTCGGTCAACGTCATGCACCGCACTCTAGGTCAAGACCCCGACAGAATAGCCCTCGCGCCACGATGATCACCCGATCCGGCGCGTAGCATCAAGGCAGCAACAGCACGTAATGGACGTTTCAAGGAGTGCGGTGAGCGAGCAGAGCCCGCGGCAGGAGTTCTCCGGTCTTCGGATGGGGAAGCCGTTCGGCATTCCGGTATACGTCTCGTGGACATGGTTCATCGTGGCGGCGGTCATCACCTGGGTGTTCGGGCGCCGGGTGACCAACATGCTGCCCGAGCTCGACAGCGCGGCCGCCTACGCGGTCGCGTTCGTGTTCGCGGTGCTGCTGTACGTGTCGGTGCTGCTGCACGAGCTGGCCCACAGCGTGCTGGCCAAGTTCTACGGCCTACCGGTGCGCAGGATCACCCTCTACCTGCTCGGCGGCGTGTCGGAGATCGAGAAGGAGCCGCCCACGCCGGCCAAGGAGTTCCTGGTCGCCGCGGCGGGGCCGGCGCTGTCGCTGGGCCTGGCCGGGCTCGGCCTGGCCGCCGACGTCTACGTGATCAACGGCGGCGGCATCGTCGAGGTGCTCGTCTGGTGGCTGTGGGTCGCCAACCTCATCGTCGGCGTGTTCAACCTGCTGCCCGGCCTGCCCCTGGACGGCGGCCGGATGCTGCGCGCCGGAGTCTGGAAGCTGACCAAGAACCCCAGCTCCGGCACCATCGTCGCCGCCTGGGGCGGCCGCGTGCTGGCCGTGCTGCTCGTCGTGTTCTCGATCGCCACGGCCCTGCAGAGCGGCCAGGTGACCGACCCGCTGGACCTGCTGTGGCCGTTCGTGCTGGCGTCGTTCATCTGGCTCGGCGCGAGCCAGTCGCTGCGCGTGGCCAAGATCCGCGCCAGGATCCCGCAGGTCAACGCCCGCGCGCTGGCGCGCAGGGCGATCCCGGTGACCGCCGAGACGCCGCTGTCGGAGGCGCTGCGGCAGGCCGCCGAGCGCAACGCGGGCGCCCTCGTCGTGATCGGCCACGACGGCGAGCCCCTGGCCATCGTGAACGAGGCCGCCGTCCAGGCCACCCCCGAACACCGCCGCCCCTGGGTGAGCGCCGGCTCGGTCGCCAAGTCCCTGGAGCCCACCATGGTGCTCGCGGCCGACCTGACCGGGGAGCCGCTCATCGACGCCATGCGCGAGGCCCCGGGCAGCGAGTACCTCCTGGTGGAACGGGGCGGCGAGATCTACGGGGTGCTCGCCACGGCCGACGTGAACCGGGTTTTCACGGGCGTCTGATTTGTCCCACTCGTTTAAGCGGCGGGCCATGGATAGGGTCGTGTCCAGCAGTTTCGGGCGGCCGGAGCCGACTCCGGCCGGTTACTGCGATGTGACGACTGGCCGATAGTGTTCTGTTTGGCCAGACTTGCACAGTTGAGGGGTTTGCCGCAGTCCATCGGTTCACCGAATCGAGACGACGTGGCCGCGGCACGGCCCCTTCGTCTGGGTATGCGTATGGCTGGTGGCCAGCACGGCAGTGCGGGTGCCGTAATTTCGCCGGCTTCCGGGGAGGAGACACGAGTGACCGAGCGCAGCGAGGGCACCGATGAGCAGCGCAGCGCCGTCGTCATGAGGGAGGACGCATGACCGACCAAGGCTTCGGAGTGGTGCGTCCGCTTCCCGGTAACGGGCTTGTCGCCTACGCGGGCGGGCTGCTGCTGGTGTGCGACGCCGGCGAGGCCGCGGCCGACGACCTGCTCGACGCGCTGCGCGAGACGGCCGCGTCCGGCGGCGACGGCAGGGCGCTGGCCCGCCGCGCCGCTCAGGTGCTCGCGGCCAACATGGCCGGCGACCCGGCCACCTGCGCCGTCGCGGGCCGGGTCGGAGAAGGCGTGGCCGTCCTGGTCAGCGGCTCGGCCGCGGCCGTCATCGGCACCCCGGGCGGTGAGACGCGGCTGGCCGGCAGCGACTCGCTGACGTGGGCCGACCGGCTCGTCACCGGGCCCGTCGAGCGGGTCGAGCTGAGCCTGCCCGGCGCCGGCACCCCGCACCCCGCGGTCCGCTTCGACGGCGGCGTGGTGCACGGCGGAGGCCTCGTGGGCGACCTCACCGAGCGCTCCTCGGCGCCCGCCCCGTCCAGGCCGCTCACCAGCGAGATGCCCGCCACGGCCTTCCATCTCGAAGCCGACCTGGTCCAGCAGCCGCCCGCGCCGGTGGAGCGGCCGCCGTACCCGCTGGCCGACCAGCCGCCGGTCGTGCCGGGGCCGCCGTCGGGCCCGCAGCCCGCGCCGGTGGAGCAGCCGTCGTACCTCTCTCCCCAGGACCAGCCCCCGTACGTCCCGCCCCAGGACCCGCCGCCCTACCACACGCCGCAGGATCAGCCGGCCCCCTTCTTCGCGCCGCCGCAGGATCAGCCGCCGCCCCTGCCGGAGCCGCAGCAGTTCCCCTCCTACGACGAGCCGCCCCCCGGCAACGGCGTGGCCGACCAGCCCATGCCGCAGCACCTGGGCCCGTCCGACCACTTCGACCAGCCCGCGCCGCCCCTGCTCGGCCCGCCCGACCACTTCGACCATCCGGGCCAGCCGCCGCAGGATCAGCAGCAGCAGGACCACGGCGACCGCCCCCTGGTCTACGGCGTCGACTGCAAGAACGACCACTTCAACGACCCGCGCTCGCCCTACTGCGCGGTCTGCGGCATCGCGCTGGTGCAGCGCACGCTCGTCCCCTACAAGGGGCCGCGCCCGTCGCTCGGGGTGCTCATCCTCGACGACGGCACCGCGCTGCCGCTGGAGACCGACTACCTGCTGGGCCGCGACCCCGAGCGGGCGCCCGAGGTGGCCGGCGGCACCGCCAGGCCCGCCAAGGTGACCAGCCCGGACGGCTCGGTGTCGCGCCGCCACCTGCGGGTGGCGCTCGACGGGTGGGACGTCAACCTGGTCGACCTGGGCTCGGTCAACGGCACCCAGATCCAGCCGCCCGGTGACCCCAACTTCTACGACATCCCGCCGAACGAGCCGGTCACCATCGCCCCCGGGACGACGGTCCGGGTCGGCGTCTCCCGCACGCTCCGCTTCGAGGCTCACCGGGGATAACCCGGCCGCCGGAACGCCCGCGCCCCCGTCCCGGGGCCGCGGGCGTTCTCGTACGCCGCTCAGGACGCCAGGAACTCAGGGGCGGCGAGCTGCCCCGGCTCGTACCGGTGCACCGCGACATACGGCCGCCCCGGGAGAGCGCGGCGTCGCCTGAGACGGGCGAGGGCTACGGCGCCGTCCGCGAGCATTCTCACGGAGAGCCAAAGCTCCATGATTTATTGATAAATAGTCAAATATCCGCAAAATCTTCGGACAAATGGGGCGGGCGGGAAGCGGCCATTCTCCGCCCGATCCAGGCAGGCAACCGGTCGTCCCTTACCCCGGGATCCGGTCGCCTCCAACGGGGAGGTTCGGCGGCTGGGCCGGGCAGAACGCCCGTACCCCGCGCAACAGCCGTACCGCGGCCTCCAGCCCGCTCGCCGCCTCCAGCGCCCGCCCGGCGGCGGTCGAGAAGCGGCTCAGCAGGTGCTCGTCCCCGTCGCCGAACCCCCGCCCGGCGACCCACACGAACGTGTGGTCCCGCGTCGCCAGCGGCAGGGGAGTGGCCAGGAAGCCCGGCTCGCCCACCGCCGCGTCGCGCGCCAGCCGGACCGTCGCCGGCACGGTCGCCAGCTCCTTCAGCACTCCCGACTCGGCCAGCCACCGGCGCACGCGCTGGGGATCGCCGGGAGGGGCGTGCGTGTGGATCGCGTCGGCCTCCAAACGCAGGGCGTCCACGCGCACGAATCCCGCGTAGGCCGTGCCCGTGACGGCGGCGGCGGTACGCGCCAGCCGGTCGAGCAGGTCGACGGCCTCCAGGCAGGAGAACGAGGCGATGAGTTCACGCATGGCGGCATCGGCATGGTTGTATGACATCGCGGTGGTCCCTCGGGGGGAGGAGAGATCGCGCGGCCCGCTCGCGCGAAACTGAAGTGCGGGTGCCCTGACTATCACCCCCGACGCGGCTCCTGACTAGCCCTCAACAGGAAATCGGGATTTCTGCCCCCTCCCGGTCCGCACGCGTCACGTGGGACGCAGCACCGACCACGCCAGGTCGTCCGCCCGCGTCCCGTCCGCGTTGACGAACAGCCCCCGGTGCACGCCCTCCCGGCTGAACCCGGCCCGCTCCAGCACCGCGTGCGAGGCCGCGTTGCCCGGGTCGGTGCCGGCCACGATCCGGTGCAGCGCCGTGTTCGCGAACGCCCAGTCCACCAGCAGCCGGACCGCCCGCGTCATGAACCCCTTGCCCCGGAACCCGGGCACCAGCGAGTAGCCCACCATGGCCTGCCCCAGCGAAGGAACGACGTGCGCCAGCTGGATGTGCCCGGCGAACGCCCCCGACGCCGCGTCCCTGACGGCCAGCTCGATCCGCTGCCCCGACACCCACCAGTAGCCGGTGTAGCGGCAGCGCCGCTCGTGCTCCTCCAGCGTGCCCATCGGCCCGAAGTGATAGGCCGCCACGGTCGGGTCGGCCAGCATCCGGTGGAAGTCGCCGGCGTCCTCCACGGCCATCGGCACCAGCCGCACCACGCCGTCGCACAGCTCCCCGTCCGCGAAGAACGGCAGGTACGGCTCCGCCGTCACCGCGTCCTCCGCCAGCCGGGCGAAGGTGACCATGTCGACGTAGCGGCCGTCGCGCAGCCGCTTGGCGTCCCGCCGGCGCCCCTCCTCGAGGAAGCCCGCCTTGACGGCCACCCGCAGGCTCGCCACGTTCTCCACCGCGGCCTGCAGCTCGACCCTGCGCACCCCGTGGTCGAACAGCCAGTCGGTGACCGCCCTGGCCGCCGTCGCCGCGACGTTCCTGCCCCGAGCCCACGGCGCGACCACGTAGCCGATCGAGGCCACGCCCCACTGATCGGGCGGCACGATCCCGATGGAGCCCACGTAGCCGCCGTCCTGCGCGATCACGAACTCCGCGCCGCCGTCCGCCCACTTCGCCGCCGCCTTCTCCAGGAAGGCGTGCGCGTCCTGCACCCGGTACGGCGACGGCAACGCCGGCAGGAACCGGGCGGTCACCGGGTCGTTGCACACCTTCACGATCGCCTCGACGTCCTCCTCCGCGGGAGGCCGGAGAATCAGGGGACCGGTGGAGATCACGTCGCGCGGAAGCATCCCCCATAGATACCGTGCGTCCGGACGCACTCGAAAGCCCTATAACCTTGCGGCCATGGGTTTCCGCAGGCATGGGCCTTTCCAGGCGGGGGATCAGGTGCAGCTCACCGACCCCAAGAACAAACGCCACACGATCACGCTCAAGGAGGACGGCGTCTTCCACACCCACAAGGGCGCCATCCCGCACAGCGACCTGATCGGGCAGCCTGAAGGCTCCGTCGTGCGCTCCTCGGGGGGCACCCAGTACCTCGCCTTCCGCCACCTGCTGCAGGACTACACGCTGGCCATGCCGCGCGGCGCGGCCGTCATCTACCCCAAGGACGCCTCGATGATCGTCGGCATGGCCGACATCTTCCCGGGCGCGCGGGTGATCGAGGCCGGCGTCGGCTCCGGCGCGCTGACGTGCTTCCTGCTGCGGGCCGTCGGCCCCGACGGGCACGTCACCTCGTACGAGCGGCGCCAGGAGTTCGCCGACGTGGCGAGCAAGAACGTGGAGAAGTTCTTCGGCGGCCCCATGGACGACAACTGGCGCCTGGTCGTCGGCGACCTGGTCGCCTCCATCGACGAGAGCGACGTCGACCGGGTGATCCTCGACATGCTCGCCCCGTGGGAGTGCGTCGACGCCGCCGCCAAGGCGCTCACCCCGGGTGGCGTGATCTGCTGTTATGTCGCCACGACCACGCAGTTGTCCAAGACGGTCGAGATGATTCGCGATCACGGGTGTTTCACGGAGCCGCATGCGTGGGAGACCCTGGTTCGCGACTGGCACGTCGAAGGGCTCGCGGTAAGACCGGATCATCGGATGATCGGTCACACGGGATTCCTGGTCACCGCCCGCCGCATGGCGGACGGAGTGACGCCCCCGCCGAGACGCCGTCGACCGAAGGGGACCACCGAAGAACTATGACAATTTGGCCACGAGGGTGCGTTGGTGCGTGACACGGGAACAGATTCCCGTGTGCAGGTGCTGGGAGTATTAAACGCACTATTGAGGATTATTCACCGAATACTGAATGTCACTCTACGAACACTGCCCGGCCAGGTTACGGAGGGGCCCGAGATAGGTAAGGTCCTAAGTAGTCGCCCTCGACTGGGAAGGAGGTGACGGGCGTGGCAGCTCGCGATGATGCTGAGGCTCGAGCCGCGCAGCGCGAACGGGAGGTCGCTGATCTTTCAACACAGGTCTCCTTCCTCCAGGAGGAGATCACCGCGCTGAGGCGGAAGCTGGCCGAGTCACCCCGTCAGGCCAGGGTCCTCGAAGAGCGTCTTCATGAGGCGCAGGCGAATCTCGCGGCCGTGACCGGCCAGAACGAACGCCTGGTCGCCACACTGAAGGAGGCCCGGGACCAAATCGTCGCCCTCAAGGAGGAGGTCGACCGGCTGGCGCAGCCGCCATCCGGTTTCGGCACCTTCCTCGAGGCCAGAGAAGACGGCACCATCGAGGTGTTCACCGGCGGCCGCAAGCTCCGGGTGAACGTCAGCCCTGCCGTCGACATCGACTCGCTGCGGCGTGGCCAGGAGGTCATGCTCAACGAAGCGCTCAACGTGGTCGAAGCTCTCGGCTACGAAGAGGTCGGCGAGATCGTCATGCTGAAAGAACTGCTCGACGAGGGCAAGCGGGCCCTGGTCATCTCGCACGCCGACGAAGAGCGGGTCGTGCGACTGGCCGAGTCGTTGGTCGGCCAGCCCATCAGGGCCGGCGACTCGCTCCTGCTCGAGCCGCGCTCCGGCTACGTCTACGAGCGCATTCCCAAGTCCGAAGTCGAAGAGCTCGTCCTCGAGGAGGTCCCCGACATCTCCTACGAGGAGATCGGCGGCCTCGGCAGGCAGATCGAGCAGATCAGGGACGCAATCGAGCTGCCCTACCTGCACGCCGACCTGTTCCGCGAGCACAAGCTCCGGCCCCCCAAGGGCGTGCTGCTGTACGGCCCGCCCGGATGCGGCAAGACGCTCATCGCCAAGGCGGTCGCCAACTCCCTGGCCAAGCAGGTCGCGGAGAAGACCGGCCAGTCCGGCAAGAGCTTCTTCCTCAACATCAAGGGCCCCGAGCTGCTCAACAAGTACGTCGGCGAGACCGAGCGGCACATCCGCCTGGTCTTCCAGCGGGCCCGTGAGAAGGCCTCCGAGGGCACCCCGGTGATCGTGTTCTTCGACGAGATGGACTCGATCTTCCGCACCCGAGGCTCCGGCGTGTCCTCCGACGTGGAGAACACCATCGTCCCTCAGCTGCTGTCGGAGATCGACGGCGTCGAGGGTCTGGAGAACGTCATCGTCATCGGCGCCTCCAACCGCGAGGACATGATCGACCCGGCGATCCTGCGGCCCGGCCGCCTGGACGTCAAGATCAAGATCGAGCGGCCGGACGCCGAGGCGGCCAAGGACATCTTCTCCAAGTACCTCATCGCCGACCTGCCACTGCACCCGGACGACCTCACGGAGCACGCCGACTCCCGCGAGGGCACCATCCAGGGCATGATCCAGAGCGTCGTCGAGCGCATGTACACCGAGAGCGAGGAAAACCGCTTCCTCGAGGTGACCTACGCCAACGGCGACAAGGAAGTCCTCTACTTCAAGGACTTCAACTCCGGCGCGATGATCCAGAACATCGTCGACCGTGGCAAGAAGATGGCCATCAAGCAGTTCCTCGAAACCGGCCAGAAGGGCCTGCGGGTGCAGCACCTGCTCACGGCCTGCGTGGACGAGTTCTCCGAGAACGAGGACCTGCCCAACACCACCAACCCCGACGACTGGGCCCGCATCTCCGGCAAGAAGGGTGAGCGGATCGTCTACATCCGCACGCTCGTCTCCGGCAAGCAGGGCACCGAAGCCGGCCGGTCCATCGACACCGTCGCCAACACCGGCCAGTACCTGTAGAACCCCCGAACGGGAGGGCCGCCGCGGCCCTCCCGTTCGCATGTCCGCGCCCCGCCGCGGCGACCCCGGCGAGGACGCCGGACGCGACACGGCCGATACGCATGCACGCCGCCCCGATCAGGCGCACACTGGGCTGATGACCACGCTCAAACGAGTAGACGTGCACGTCGAAGGCGTCGTCCAGGGCGTCGGCTTCCGCCCCTTCGTGCACTCGCTCGCCCGCCGGCTGGGTCTGGCCGGGCGGGTGCACAACGACGTCGACGGAGTGCACATCGAGGTCGAAGGCGCCCTGGCCGGCGTCGAGGAGTTCCTGACCGCGCTCGAACGCGACGCGCCCGCCCTGTCCGAGATCGAACGCGTCACCGTCGTCAGCGCCCGCCCCACCGGCCACAACGGCTTCACCATCGCCGCCGGCCTCCCGTCGGGCCCGCTGCGGCCCCTCGTCCGCGCCGACGGCGCCACCTGCGACGACTGCCTGCGCGAGCTGGCCGACCCCGCCGACCGCCGCCACGGCTACCCGTTCATCAACTGCGCCAACTGCGGCCCCCGCTTCACGATCGTGCGCGGCGTCCCGTACGACCGGCCCCTGACCACCATGGCCGGCTTCGGCATGTGCCAGGCGTGCGCGGCCGAGTACCACGACCCCGGCAACCGCCGCCACCACGCCCAGCCCACCTGCTGCCCCGCCTGCGGGCCCCGGCTGCGGCTGCGCGACGCCCGCGGCACCGAGCTGTGCGGCGACCCCATCGCCGGCGCCGTCACCCTGCTGCGCGCCGGGCGCGTCGTCGCCGTCAAGGGCCTCGGCGGCTTCCACCTCGCCGTGCCCGCCGCCGACGAGCGGGCCGCCGCGGCGCTGCGCGGCCGCAAGCACCGGGAGGAGCAGCCGTTCGCCGTCATGACGGCCGACCTGGCGCAGGCGCGGCGGCTGTGCGAGATCGACGAGCATGCCGCCGAGCTGCTCACCGGCCGCGCCCGGCCCATCGTGCTGCTGCCCCGCCTGCCCGGCGCCCCCGTCGCCGCCTCCGTGGCGCCCGCCACCCGCAGCCTCGGCCTCATCCTGCCCTACACGGCCCTGCACCACCTCCTGCTCGCCGAGCTCGCCGAACCCATGGTCCTCACCGGCGGCAACGTCTCCGGCGAGCCCATCGCCTACGAGGACGACGACGCGCTGACCCGCCTGAGCGGCATCGCCGACGCCTTCCTCATCCACGACCGCCCCATCCACGTACGCGCCGACGACTCGGTCGTGCGCCCCATGGCGGGCGAGGTGACCGTGCTGCGCCGGGCCCGCGGGTACGCGCCCGAACCGCTCGCGATGCGCTGGCCCGCGCCCCGGCCCGTGCTCGCCTGCGGCGCCGAGCTGAAGAGCACCTTCTGCCTGGCCGAAGGACGGCGCGCGTTCGTCTCCCAGCACATCGGCACCCTGGAGAACCACGAGACGCTCCGGTCGTTCGTCGAGAGCATCGACCACTTCTGCGGCCTGTTCGGCATCCGGCCCGAGGTCGTGGCGCACGACCTGCACCCCGGCTACCTGTCCACCCGGCACGCCATGGAGATCCGCGGCGTCGAACTCCTCGGCGTCCAGCACCACCACGCCCACATCGCCTCCTGCCTGGCCGACAACGGCGACCCCGGGCCCGTGCTCGGCGTCGCCCTCGACGGGCTCGGCCACGGCCCCGACGGCACCCTGTGGGGCGGCGAGTTCCTGCGCGCCGACCTGACCTCCTTCGAACGCCTCGGCCACCTCGCCCAGGTCCCCATGCCGGGCGGGAGCGCCGCCGTGCGGCAGCCCTGGCGCATGACCGCCGCCTACCTCGGCGACGACCACCCCGGCCTCGACGTGGCCCGCCGCAACCCCTGGGCCGACGCCCTCCGGCTCGCCCCCGGCTCCCCGCTGACCTCCAGCGCGGCCCGCCTCTTCGACGCCGTCGCGGCGCTGCTCGGCGTCCGCGACAAGATCACGTACGCGGGGCAGGCCGTCGTCGAGCTCGAACAGCACGCCGACCCCGCCGAGCGCGGCACGTACGAGGCCGGGATCACCCACGGCGACCTGCTCGTCGTGGAGGGCGCCGACCTCGTCCGGGCCGCCGCCGCGGACCTGGCCGCGGGAGCCTGCACCCGCGCGATCGCCGGACGCTTCCACAACGGCCTCGCCGACGCCGTCACCCGTGCCTGCGACACCCTCCGCCACGCCACCGGGCTGACCGCGGTGGCGCTGTCGGGCGGGATGTTCCAGAACGCGCTGCTGCTGGAGGCCACCGTGGCCCGGCTGCGCGCGGCCGGGTTCCGGGTGCTCAAGCACGTGCGCGTGCCGCCCGGCGACGGCGGCGTCAGCCTCGGCCAGGCCGCCGTCGCCGCCGCCCGCGACCGCGCCTGACCACCCTTAACCGTGCCCTCACCGTGCTCTCCTCAGGCTCTCATCGCGGCGGAGTGGCGGGCCGGGGGAGAGCGGCCGGTCGCCCTAGCATGGCGATCATGGAGTACCTCAACCCCGCCCGCGCCCCGTACACCGCGCACGACCGCGCGCTCATCGGGACCGAGCACGCCCGCCAGGCCCGCGCCCACTTCGCCCGGCACCCCTCCTACCGGCCCACGCCGGTCCGCACCATCCCGGACCTGGCCGGAACCGAAGCCGTCCACGTCAAGGACGAGAGCGGGCGCATGGGGCTGGGCAGCTTCAAGGCGCTCGGGGGCGCGTACGCCGTCCACCTGCTCGCCGAGCACGAGGGCGGCGGTACGCCGTTCGTGTGCGCCAGCGCGGGCAACCACGGCATCTCCGTAGCCTCCGGCGCCGCCGAGGTCGGCGTGGACTGCGTCGTGTACCTCAGCGAAGGCGTCCCCGAGGCGTTCGCGCAGCGGCTGCGCGGGCTCGGCGCCGAGGTGCGGCGCAGCGGCGAGGACTACGAGGCCAGCATGGCCGCCGCGATCCAGGCCGCCGAACGGAACGGCTGGCGGCTCGTCGCCGACAGCTCCTGGAACGGCTACACCGGCATCCCGCTCGACGTCATGCGCGGCTACACCGTCCTGTTCGACGAACTCGCCGACCCGGGCGCCCTGCCCGCCGTCCCCGCGCAGACCGCGCGCACCGGCGGCCCCGCCACGCCCCCAGGAGCGCGCGCCGGCCTCGAGTCGTACTCGGGCAGGCTCAACGGCTCCTCGGCCCTGACCGGCGGCCACAGCACGCCCCACGGGGCCGCGGGCGCGCCCACCCACGTGTTCCTCCAGGCGGGCGTCGGCGGGCTCGCCGCCGCCGGGGCCGCGTACGTGCGCGACCGCTGGGGCGAGCAGCCCAAGATCGTCGTGGTCGAGCCGGAAGGCGCGCCCTGCCTGCTCGAAAGCGCCCGGGCCGGCGAGCCCGTACGCGTCCAGGGCGGCCGCACCATCCTCGGCCGCCTCGACTGCCCGGAACCCTCCGTCATCGCTTTCCAGCTCCTCCACCACCTCGCCGACCTCTACATGACGATCACCGACGACCAGGCGGCCGACGCCGCCCGCCTCCTGGCCGGCCACGGCGTCCACCTGTCCGGGTGCGGCGCCGCCGGAGCCGCCGGCCTGCTCGCCCTCACGCCCGCGGCCCGCGACGCGCTCGGGCTCGACGACGCCTCCCGCCCGCTGGTGGTGGGAACGGAGGGCCCCGTGGAACCAAAGTGATCCAGGTGACGTCAAAAAGGGCGTGCACGCACCTAACCGGCCCAAGCATGCTCGGGGGGACGGCCGGTTGGCCGAGCTCGACCTCCTGCGCTTCATCGCCGCCCTGGCCGTCGTCGCCTTCCACTACCTGGTGGCGTACGCGTCCGTCTGGGGGGCCAGGCCCGCCGCGCTGTTCCCGCCGCTGGCGCCCTTCGCGGGGTTAGGCATCCTCGGTGTCGAGCTGTTCTTCATCATCAGCGGGTTCGTCATCCTCATGACCGTGTGGGGGCGCGGCCTCGGCGGGTTCGCCCAGTCCAGGTTCGTCCGCCTCTATCCCGCGTACTGGCTCAGCCTCGTCGCCACCGCGGCGCTCTACGGGCTCACCGGCGCCAAGGCGCTGGACCCAAAACTTTCACCAGGCGACTATCTGGTGAACGCCACCATGTTCCAGCGGTTGTTCAAGGTCACCGACGCCAGCCAGGTCTACTGGTCGCTGTGGGCGGAGCTCCGCTTCTACCTGCTGATGGTCATCCTCGTGATCATCGGGGTCACGTACGGGCGCGTCCTGATCTTCTCCGGCGTCTGGCTGGTGGCCGCCTTCGGCGCCGACCTGCTCGGCAACGAGATCGTCAACGAGATCGTCATGCCCGACTACGCGCCCTACTTCATCGCCGGCATGTCCCTCTACCTCATCCACAAACACGGCAGCGCCTGGCTCCCATGGCTCTACGTGGCCGGCGCGTACGCCCTGTCGATCGGCTCCGCGCTCGACCGGGTCCACCGGCGCGTCGACAACGTCGGGTTCAAGAACATGCCCGTCACCGACGTCAGCGTGATCATCACCATCACGCTGATCTTCGCCGTGATGGCCGTCGCCGCCCTCGGGCTGATCCGCCTCAAACCGTCCAGGACGCTCACCGCGCTCGGCGGCATCACATACCCGCTTTACCTGTTCCATGGCGTCGTCGCGGTGGCCCTCATCCCAGCGCTCACCGGCCACATGCCCCCCTGGGCCATCGCCGCCACGACCGTCCTGACGGCCGTGGTGCTGTCGTATCTCGTGTACTCCTTTGCCGAACGGCCCATCCAGCGGCTACTCAAGCCCCGCAGACCCACGCAAACCCCATCAGCTCCGGCCGTACAGGTTGAAAAGGCGTCGGTGCCATAACTCTGTGACCCTGGGGCACTGTGAAGGGCATAGGCTCGGGCATATAAACGGCGGATAGGCAGATCCGGACGAACAGAGGGTGTTGCATGACGGTGCGTCGGGTGATGGGCATCGAGACCGAGTACGGCATCTCCGTACCCGGCCAGCCAGGCGCCAACGCGATGGTGACCTCCTCGCAGGTCGTGAACGCCTACCTGGCCGCCTCGGCGGCCCGGGCGCGCAGGGCCCGGTGGGACTTCGAAGAGGAGAACCCACTCCGCGACGCGCGCGGCTTCGACCTGGCCAGAGAGGTCGCCGACACCAGCCAGCTCACCGACGAGGACCTCGGCCTCGCCAACGTCATCCTCACCAACGGCGCCCGGCTCTACGTCGACCACGCCCACCCCGAATACAGCTCGCCCGAGTGCACCAACCCCCGGGCCGCCGTCATCTGGGACAAGGCCGGCGAACGCGTCATGTACGACGCCGCCACCCGGGCCTCCGCCATCCCCTCCAACGCGCCCATCCAGCTCTACAAGAACAACACCGACGCCAAAGGCGCCTCCTACGGCTGCCACGAGAACTACCTCATGCGGCGCGCCACCCCCTTCGCCGACATCGTCCGGCACCTCACCCCCTTCTTCGTCTCCCGCCAGGTCGTCGTCGGCGCCGGCAAGGTCGGCATCGGCCAGGACTCCCGCGGCGAAGGCTTCCAGATCAGCCAGCGCGCCGACTTCTTCGAGGTCGAGGTCGGCCTCGAGACCACGCTCAAGCGGCCCATCATCAACACCCGCGACGAGCCGCACGCCGACCCCGAGAAGTACCGCCGGCTGCACGTGATCATCGGCGACGCCAACATGTCGGAAATTTCGACATATCTGAAGCTGGGCACCACCGCCCTCGTCCTCGCCATGATCGAAGAAGGCTTCCTCACCCGCGACCTCGCCGTCGAAAACCCCGTACAAGCCCTCCGGGCCGTCTCCCACGACCCCACCTGCCGCTACGAGATCGCCATGCGCGACGGCCGCAAGCTCACCGCCATCCAGCTCCAGATGGAATACCTCGAACAAGCGCGCAAATACGTCGAAGAGCGAGGCACCGCCCAAGAGGAGATGAACAAGGACATCCTCGACCGCTGGGAGTCCGTCCTCACCCGGCTCGCCGAAGACCCCATGCAGCTCTCCCGCGAACTCGACTGGGTCGCCAAACTCGAACTCCTCGAGGGCTACCGCACCCGCGACGGCCTGCCCTGGTCCCACCCCAGACTCCAGCTCGTCGACCTGCAATACTCCGACATCCGCCCCGACCGCGGCCTCTACAACCGCCTCGTCGCCCGCGGACGCATGCAACGCCTCGTCACCGAAGACGAAGTCCAGCGCGCCGTCGAACACCCGCCCAACGACACCCGCGCCTACTTCCGCGGCCGCTGCCTGCGCCAATACAGCGAATCCGTCGCCGCCGCCTCCTGGGACTCCGTCATCTTCGACATCCCCGGCCGCGAATCACTCCAGCGCGTACCCACCCTCGAACCACTGCGCGGCACCAAAGCCCACGTCGGCGAACTCTTCGACCGCTGCCGCACCGCCGCCGACCTCGTCGCCGCCCTCACCGGCGGCGACTGAGCCCTTCTGAACGAGACCGGCCCACACGGGCCGGTCTCCTACAGCAGCCCCACACCCAGCGTCAGCGTGCCCACCGCCAGGCACGCCCCGCCCGCCACCGTCAGCCAGATCAACCTGCTCGGCTTCGTGTCGCCCGGACGCACCACCGACAGGAAGAAACCCAGCGGCATCAGGATCGGCGCGGCCACGATCAACACCCGCGTCAGGGCCTTCACGCCCTCCGGCAGACTCGCCTGGTCCACATAGAGCATCGCCACCAGCGAGAACAGCACCAGCACGCCCGCATGCGCGTGCCCGGCCCGCCACAGGCCACGCCGGACCGGGTTGTCCAGGTAGCCGGGGACATTACGCATCAGGAACTTCAACAGGGTGACGCCGCCGAAGGCCACCCCGGGGACTGTGATGAGGAGCACACCGGCCGTGCTCAGGGATGCGGGGGACATCGGAACCTCCTCGTGTGTAGGTGGATCCATTATTGGATAGTTTGACTATCTAGTCAAGCCGACAAGATCGCTGGGCGATCGGCGCGAAATGTCGCTCGGTTCGGGGAAGATATGCCTTAGAGGCAGTCCCCCAACCGGAGGTAGGACATGGCAACCAAGGACACCGGAGGCCAGAAGCAGGCCGGTCGGCGCGAGAGCGAAGTCGAGGAGACCGAGGCCTCGGCGACGCCGGACGTTCAGGAGCGCCAGGAGAAGCTCACGGACGATGTCGACGCAATTCTGGACGAGATCGACGAAGTTCTCGAAGAGAACGCAGAGGAGTTCGTGAGGAGCTATGTACAGAAAGGCGGCGAATAGGGGGTAAATCGGACATCGGATAGGAGGGGGATCGGTGGAGACGCCGGATGGGTTCAAGCGGTGCCCGGACTGCGGGGAAGAAAAGGAGGTCTCCGAGTTCGGGCGCAATAAGCGCAGGGCCGATGGGTTGGCGCAGTATTGCAAGGGCTGCTTCCGGCGGCGTTCCACTGAGAGCTATCGGAAGAGAAAGGCTGAGCAGGGAAAAACTGTTCGGGAGGCGGTCATCGCCCCGGATGGGCACAAATACTGCCCCCGATGCAGGGAAGCGAAGCCGGTAGAGGAGTTCGGGCGCAACCGGGCAGAGAAATCAGGGCTGACCGCTTATTGCAAGCCGTGTCACAACACGGTGATGCGGGAGGAGCGGATCAAGAATCACGGCAGCACTCGCAACTACCACCTGAAGCGCCGCTATGGCATCACCGAGGACGACTTCGAGCGCATGCTCGCCCACCAGGGCGGGCTCTGCGCCATCTGCCGGGCCGTCCCCGGCACGTTCGTCGACCACAGTCATCAGACCGGCCAGGTCCGGGGCATTCTCTGTTTCAACTGCAACAACGGGCTCGGCCACTTCGGCGACAATCTGGTGTTGCTGGAGTTGGCGGCCCTTTATCTGGACGGGGAGATTCTCTGGCCCGAGTTCGTGGTCCTCCCGCGGCAGCGCGCCTCGGATGAGGTGGCGCGGACGCGGAGTTATCACCTGACGCAGCGCTATCGGGTGCGGCATGAGGATGTCGAGCGGATGATTTCGGCTCAGCATGGTTTGTGTGTGGTGTGCTGGGATCGGCCGCTCGAGCATGTGGACCATTGTCATCGCACCGGTGATGTGCGGTTTGCGTTGTGTCTGCCGTGTAATACGGGGATCGGGCAGTTCCGGGATGATCCAGGTGTGGTGTGGCGGGCGCTTTCTTATGTCGAGGCGACCGTTGAGGAGTTCGACGAGGTCGAGGTTTCGGAGGAGGAGTTTCGGGGGTTGGTCGAGGCTGAGGAGCGGCTTCGGGGCGAGTTCTATTCGACGGTGTCGAGGGTGGGCTGATCGGCTTTGGGGAGGGTGTAGTCGACGGCGACGCCCAGGAGGCGGACCGGGCGGGTGAAGTCGAAGCGGGTGAGGATGGTGAGGGCCGCCTGCTGGATGGTGGCCGGGTCCGTGGTGGGGGCGGGGAGTTTTGACTGGCGGGTTCGGGTGAGGAACGGGGTGAAGCGGACCTTGACCGATACCCGGGTGATGTCGCGGCCGGCTTCGCGGGCGTCGTGGGCGACCTGGGTGGCGAGGGCGGCGACGTGGTGGGTGATGTCGGCTTCGTCGGTGAGGTCGTGCTGGAAGGTGGTTTCGCGGCTGTGGCCGCGGGCGATCCAGGGTGTGGTGACGATTTCGGCTTCGCCTTTGCCGAGGGCGAGGTAGCGGTACCAGGGGCCGTTGGTGGGGCCGAAGTGGCGGGCGAGGTGGGCGGGGTCGGCGGCGGCGAGTTGGGCGACGGTGTAGAGGCCCAGGGCGGCGAGTTTTTTGGAGATCTTGGCGCCGATGCCCCAGAGTGCGTCGGTGGGGCGGTCGTTCATGATCTCGGCCCAGTTGTCGCTGGTGAGGCGGTAGATTCCGGCGGGTTTGGCGAGGCCGGAGGCGAGTTTGGCCTGGTGTTTGTTGTCGCCGATGCCGATGGAGCAGGACAGCTGGGTGCGTTCGCGTACGGTCTGGCGGATGGTGGCGGCGAGGGTTTCGGGGTCGTCGGTGGTGGCGCCGAGGAAGGCTTCGTCCCAGCCCCAGATTTCGACGCGTACGGGGAATTCGCGGAGTACGGCCATGACGTGGGCGGAGGCGGCTTCGTAGGCGGGTGGGTCGCTGGGCAGGAAGATCGCTTCGGGGCAGCGTTTGAGTGCGGTGCGCAGTGGCATGCCGGAGTGGATGCCGTGTTCGCGGGCTTCGTAGGTGGCGGTGGCGGCCACGGTGCGGGGTTGGGTGGGGTCTCCTGAGCCGCCGACGACGACGGGTTTGCCGCGGAGTTCGGGGTGGCGGAGGATCTCGACGGCGGCGATGAACTGGTCGAGGTCGACGTGGAGGATCCAGTCCCTCATGGTTATCAGTATGTCGTGAGGCCCTGTGGAGACGGTGTGGAGGCGGTCGTCGCGGTAGGTGAGGGCGTGGCGGGGGCTGCCCAGGCGGGGTTGCCGATGGGTGGTGTTTCGCCTTCTTGGACGACGGCCTGGATGAGGGTGGTGGGGGTCCGGGGGTAGTGGGGGTTTCGGGGTAGGCGATGGTGCGCGGCGGCGTGGTCCTGTCGCAGCCGGACGGGCCCGGCGGCGGTGAACTCGCCGTTCTCGACGGTCAGGTGGGCGCGCGTACCCACGCGTGACAGCAGCAGGAGCAGGTAGAGCGGTGCGTCCCGGCCGGGTACGCGGACGTGGGAGAGGCGTGGTTGCCGAGCCCGACGACCTGCGGTTCGGCGGCGGCCAGGCCGGTGAGGCGGTGGTCGGTGAGTCCGAGGTAGATGGTCCGCAGCGCGGGGAAGATCAGGAAGACGGCGATGAGGACGAGGGCGGGCAGCACGAATGCGACCGCCCTGCCTTTGCCGAGCCCTGCGGCGTCGGTGCTCATGGCGATCCTTCGATCGCCGGGATCCTGTGTCTTCCCTCGTCTGTGTGGCCGGCTCACCGCTCATGGCGGAGCCGGGCTCAGCCGCCGACGTGGGCCGGGCCGCCGACGAGGTCCTCCAGCTTCGCCTGGTACGCGGCGGCGGCCTCGTCGGGGCTCGTGCCGCTGACGACGGCGGCGGTGGCCTCCTGCAGCGCGGCCGACACCTGCGGGTAGACGGCCAGGCCGGGGCGGTAGGCGGTGAGGGGCAGCACCTCGTCGGCGACGAACTTCAGCATCGGGTCGGCGGTGAGCACCTCGTCGTTGACGTCGGCGCGCGAGCTGATGCGCGCCTGCCCGGCCAGTTGCGCCTTCGTGGCCGCCGCCGAGTGCATGAAGGCGAGCAGGTCCCAGGCGAGCCTGGGGTTCTTGGAGTACGGGTTGAGCACGCGGACGGCGCCGCCGGACATGCTGACGAAGTCCTGGCCGCGGACGCCGGCGCCGGGCCGCTCGGCGGGGATCTTGGCGTAGCCGACGACCTGGTCGCGGTCCTTCATGGGGGCGACGCCGGCCCGGGGTTCGACGACGGAGCGCCAGAAGTAGTCGCTCTCGGCGAGAATGCCGATCTTGCCGGCGGCGAACTGGGCGAAGGACTTGTCGCGGCCCTTGGCCTCCTGCTGCAGCCTGGGGTCGCCGAGGCCGCTGCCGCCGTAGATCTGCCGGTAGAAGCCGAGAGCGTCCTTGAGCGACCGGGAGGCGCCGGTCCACTTGCTGCCGGCGGCGTAGATCTCGGATCCGGCGCCGGCGAGCAGGGGGAGCACGCCCTGCATGGTCGTGGCCTCGCCCATGGCTGTGCCGGCGTCGATCTGGATGGGGACGGGCACGCCCGCGGCCTTGAGCCTGGTGCCGGCGTCGATGATGTCCTGCCAGCTCTTGGGCTGCCACGGGCCGGGCAGGCCGGCCTTGGCGAACAGGGTCTTGTTGTAGAACAGGACGCGGCCGTCGGTGCCCTGCGGCAGGCCGTACTTCTTGCCGTCGAAGATGCCCAGGCTCTGCACGGCCTGCGGGATCTGTGACCAGCCCTCCCACTGTTCGACGGTGGCGCCGCCGACCTCCGGCAGCGGTTTGATGTAGCCGGCCTGGGCGAACTCGCCGACCCAGATGCCGTCGATGTCGATCACGTCGGCGCCGGTCCCGGACTTGAGGTCGAGCGCGATCTTCGTCTTGTACTGCTCGTCGTCGACGCCGCTGGGCTGGAAGAGGACCTTGACGTCGCGGTGCGTCCTCTCGAACTCGGGGATCACCCACCGCTTGATCCAGTCGGCGGACTCGGAGTTCTTGCCGCCGGAGATGGAGTTGGCGGCGATGGTCAGGGAGACGCTGCCTGCGCCGGAGTCCGCGCCGGTGCCGCAGGATGTGAGGGCGAGGGCGGCCAGGGTGGCGATCACCGCAGGTCGGCTGGGGAATCGCATGTCGGCCTCCTGTTCAGGACGTGCAGACATACCGACAGTCGCACGGCCGCCGGGAGCCGTAAAGAAACGATCTGAACACGGAACGGGGCGGCGTGTGATCACGCGGGTTCGCCGTGAGCTGATCGTGGGAAGTGCAGACAACAACCCAACATGAGTAGGGTCGCCCTAGGAACACTGACGTTTGGAGGGAGTCGCGTGGCATCGCACAGGGATCTGCCCGCCGGCTTGGTCAACCAGTTTTTCCGCAACACCGGAAGTTCCTCGTTCACGGAGTTTGTCAGCTCGTATGCGCCTGATTTGCTGCCGCAGCGGAATGAGGTGCTGGCCACGCCGATCGGCGACCAGGTCCCGCACGCGACGACGATCGTGGCCGCCACCTTCGCCGGTGGCGTGATCATGGCGGGCGACCGGCGGGCGACGTCGGGCAACATCATCTCCCAGCGCGATGTGGAGAAGGTCTTCCGCGCCGACGACTACTCGTGCATGGGCATCGCGGGCACGGCCAGCACCGGCATCGAGTTCGCCCGGCTGTTCCGGGTGGAGCTGGAGCACTACGAGAAGCTCGAGGGCCGCACGATGTCGGTGGCGGGCAAGGCCAACCGGCTGGCCACCATGATCAGGGGCAACCTTCCGATGGCGATGCAGGGGCTGGTGGTGGTGCCGCTGTTCGCCGCGTACGACCCCGACAAGGACGAGGGGCGGATCTTCAGCTACGACGTCGCGGGCGGGCCGTACGAGCGGGAGAGGTTCGACGCGATCGGCTCCGGCTCGATCTTCGCGCGCGGGTCGTTGAAGAAGCTCTACCGCGACGGCTCGTCGGCCGACGACATGGTGATGACGCTCATCCAGGCCCTCTACGACGCCGCCGACGACGACTCGGCGACCGGTGGGCCCGACGTCACCAGGAAGATCTGGCCGATCGTGTCGGTGATCGACGCCGACGGCTTCCGCAGGCTGAGCGAGGAGCAGGTCTCCGACTACGTGGAGCAGATGCTCGAAGCCCGCCTGATCTCGCCTGACGGCCCTATCGCCCCGCTGCGCTAGAAAGGACCACCGCACGTGTCCATGCCTTTTGGATATGCGTCCCCTGAGCAGATCATGCGGGACAAGGCCGACTACGCGCGCAAGGGCATCGCGCGGGGCCGCTCCGTCGTCGTGCTGCAGTATGTCGACGGCATCCTGTTCGTCGCGCCCAACCCGTCGCGGGCACTGCACAAGATCAGCGAGATCTACGACCGCATCGGGTTCGCGGCCGTGGGCCGGTACAACGAGTTCGAGGAGCTGCGGCTCGGCGGCATCCGTTACGCCGACATCAACGGCTACACCTACGACCGTTCCGACGTGACCGGGCGCGGCCTGGCCAACCTGTACGCCTCCAACCTGGGTCGCATCTTCACCGAGTCGATCAAGTCACTGGAGGTGGAGGTCGTGGTCGCCGAGGTCGGCGAGACCAAGGACGGCGACGCGATCTACCGGCTCACCTTCGACGGGTCGGTCTTCGACGAGCACGGCTTCGCGGCCATGGGCGGCCAGGCGGACGCGGTGTCCACCCGGCTCAAGGAGCGCTACCGCGAGTCGATGTCGCTGGCCGACGCGCTGGAGGTGGCGCTGACGGCGCTCACCGAGCCTGGTGGCGAGCGGCCGCCGGTGGCGCAGCTCGAGGTGGCGGTCCTCGACCGCAACCGGGAGCACCGCAAGTTCCTGCGGCTCACGGGCGCCCGCCTGGAGCGCCTCCTGGCCCAGACCACCACCCCGCCCCCGGCCGCCACCCCGCCGCCCGCGGCCAAGCCCTCGTCCGAGGACACCCCGCCTCCCACGGGGCCTGAGGGCGACGTGGACGACGGCTCGTCGCCGCTGTAGCCGTCCACTCTTCTCACACCCGCCAGGGGCCGCTACGGCTACCCCTGGCGGGTTTTTCGTTGGCCCGGTACGGGTGTGGCGGTACGGGGCGGCGGCGATTACTCCGGGGCCCCAGCCGTCATTTCGGCAACTCGCGGCGCGGGCCTGGACGGTGCCTCGGGGGCCCTTCGGACGCCGCGCCCGTCGCCCGAAGGGGTGCGGGCGGTCGCGCGACACGGCAGCGGGCGTGTGGCGGTCGGCGGCGGTGGAGGGGTAGCCGGGCGCGGGCGGTGAGGGCGTGTGGTCGCTGGGCGGCGGTGAGTGCGAGGGCGCGTTGAGGTGGGTGGCGAGGAGCCCGGCGGGTGGCGTGACGGGAAGGCGGCGGGGCGCGGCCAGATGACCCTGCGGTGGCCATGGTGTGCGCCCATTTGTGGCGGGGCGAGGGTGGTGAGGGCGTGGGCCGGTGCATGGGCAGCGGTCCGTTGGGTGCTGTGTGCGGGGGGAGTGGTGAGGGGGTGGAGGGGGCCGGTGGGGTGGTGGGGAAGGCGGTATTGGTGGTGAAGGTGTGGGGGAGTGTGACTTGTATCACTGGGGTTGAGACGAACTTCGGGGGGTGATATCGGGTCTCAGAATCCGTGAACACTCCCATGCGTGGCCTCCTGGCGGCCGGTGCCGCTGTGGCCGTGGTGCTGAGCTCCGGTGTGGCTGCCCACGCCGCTCACGCCGCCACCGCGGTGGCCGGCGCGTCCTCCGGGTACGCCGCCGCGTTCCCCAACTTCAAGGCGCCCAAGCCTTTCGGCACGACCCTCCAGTCCGACCCGAAGCACGACTTCACCAAGGGCATCCACTCCCGCCATGACGGCATCCTGCGCGGCCGGATCACCCTGATCCGCGGTGACGTGGCCGAGTACCAGCCGATCAAGTGGAAGAAGGGCACCGAGACCGAGGGCTACTTCGTGGGCCCGCCCGAGGGTGACGTCATGGCGTACGCCTCGCCCGTCGCCAAGGACGTGGTCTATCTGTCGGCGTTCGGCTGCGGGGAGTCGGAGGGCGGCATGACGATCAACCGGGACACCGGGCTGGGCGACAAGCGCTGCTCCAGGTCGGTGCTGATGAAGCGGGAGGGGAAACCCGCGCTCATCACCGTCTACAAGGGGAAGATCGTCCAGGTTCAGGAGATCTGGACGCCCTGACACGAGGGCCCTGGAAAACGCGGGAAAAAGGACCCGTGCCCCGTGGGGGCGGGCGCGGGACAAAGGGGATAAAAGAGGGATCACAGAGGGCCGGGTGGGAAAACACCTGGAAGATCTCTCCCGCTCGCGGATCCATGGGCATAGTGTGAGGTGATGGATCGTCGCATCTTCGGGCTGGAGAACGAGTACGGTGTGACCTGCACGTTCAGGGGACAGCGCAGGCTGTCGCCCGACGAGGTCGCGCGCTACTTGTTCCGGCGGGTCGTGTCCTGGGGCCGATCGAGCAACGTCTTCCTCCGCAACGGCGCGCGTCTCTACCTCGACGTGGGCAGCCATCCTGAATACGCAACACCCGAGTGTGACAACGTCATCGAGCTCGTCACGCACGACAAGGCGGGTGAGCGCATCCTCGAGGGCCTGCTGGTCGACGCCGAGAAACGGCTTCGCGAAGAGGGCATCGCGGGTGACATCTATCTGTTCAAGAACAACACGGACTCGGCCGGCAACTCCTACGGCTGCCACGAGAACTACCTGGTCGGCAGGCACGGGGAGTTCGGGCGGCTGGCGGACGTGCTGATCCCGTTCCTGGTGACGCGGCAGATCATCTGCGGGGCCGGCAAGGTCCTGCAGACGCCGCGCGGCGCCGTCTATTGCGTCTCTCAGCGGGCCGAGCACATCTGGGAGGGCGTCTCCAGCGCCACGACCCGGTCCCGGCCCATCATCAACACCCGGGACGAGCCGCACGCCGACGCCGAGCGGTTCCGCCGCCTGCACGTCATCGTCGGCGACTCCAACATGAGCGAGACCACGATGCTGCTCAAGGTCGGCGCCACCGACCTGGTGCTGCGCATGATCGAGTCGGGCACGGTGATGCGGGACCTGTCGCTGGAGAACCCGATCAGGGCCATCCGCGAGGTTTCCCACGACATGACCGGCCGCCGCAGGGTGCGCCTGGCCAACGGCCGGGAGGCCTCCAGCCTGGAGATCCAGCAGGAATACCTGTCCAAGGCGAAGGACTTCGTCGACCGCCGCGGCGGCGACGCCATCGCCCACCGGGTGCTGGAGCTGTGGGAGCGCACGCTGAACGCGGTCGACACCGGCAACCTCGACCTGGTCTCCCGGGAGATCGACTGGGTGACGAAATACCAGCTCATCGAGCGTTACCGGAAGAAGTACGACCTGCCGCTGTCCTCGCCCAGGGTGGCCCAGCTCGACCTGGCCTACCACGACGTGCACCGCAAGCGTGGCCTGTTCTACCTGCTGCAGAAGCGTGGCTCGGTGGAGCGGGTGGCGTCCGACCTGAAGATCTTCGAGGCCAAGTCGGTGCCGCCGCAGACGACCAGGGCGCGGTTGCGCGGCGAGTTCATCCGCAAGGCGCAGGAGAAGCGGCGCGACTTCACTGTCGACTGGGTGCATCTCAAGCTCAACGACCAGGCGCAGCGCACGGTGCTGTGCAAGGACCCGTTCCGGAGCGTGGACGAGAGGGTGGACAAGCTCATAGCCGGGATGTAGCGCGTGGTTTACCTCGGGCCTACCAGGATGTCGGGTAGGGTGACGCGAATCTGCCGTCTTCCCGAGGGAAACCCATGCGCCGCGCTATGGCCGTACTGGCCGCCGTGCCACTGATCCTGTTCGCCGCCGCCTGCGGATCCGACGACGGTGCGAGCACCGGCGCCACCGCCACCGGCGCTGGCGCCGGGGCGGGGGTCAAGGTCACCGGTGACGTGGGCGGCAAGCCCACGGTGACCTTCCCCGCCGGCACGCCCGCCAGCAAGTCGTCGTACGAGGTGATCCAGCCGGGCACCGGCGACGGGGTCAAGGCCGGCGACCGCGTGATCGTCAACCTGACCGTCTACAACTGGGACGGCAAGGGCAACGCGGTTCAGGGCTCCTCCTACGACACCAAGAAGCCCGAGACGATCGCGGTCGACCAGCAGATCCCGCAGGTGCTGCAGGAGGGCTTCACCAAGGTCAAGCACGGCGGGCGGCTGCTGGCCGTGCTCGCCAACGACAGCATGGCCCAGCAGCCGGCCACGCAGCCGGCCGAGCCGACCAAGGTGTTCGTGTTCGACATCGTCGGCACCCAGCCGCCGCCGCTGAAGGCCGCCACCGGCAAGGAGACCGGCGAGAGCCTCAAGGGTGTCAAGGTCGTCAGCCCGGGCGGCGACAAGGCGCCGACGCTGACCACGAAGACCGATGAGAAGCCGTCGGACAAGCTCGTCGTCAAGACGCTCATCGAGGGCACCGGGCCGAAGGTGGAGGCGAGCCAGACGCTCACCGTCCACTACACGGGCAAGCTGTGGGGCAGCGACAAGCAGTTCGACTCCACCTGGGAGCGGGGCCAGCCGGCCGAGTTCCCGCTGTCGGGGGTCATCAAGGGCTGGCAGCAGGGCCTGGCCGGGGTGCCGGTCGGCAGCCGGGTCGTGATGAGCATCCCGCCGGACCTCGGCTACGGGGACCAGGCGCAGCAGGGCATCCCCGCCAAGAGCACCCTCGTGTTCGTGGTGGACATTCTCGGCGCCTCCTGAGCCGACCTCCCGTCCGGCCCGCCCGCGGGCCGGACACGGTAGCATCGCCACGCCCAGCCCCGCCGCGTGGGAGGACCGATGCCGCACCGCCGTACCGCCGTGTTGCTGCCGGTCATCGTCCTGCTGGCCGGCTGCTCGGGCGGTGCCGCGCGCGATCTCGGCATGACGGTGGACGGCCCGTTCGGGGCCAGGCCGACGATCACTTTCGCGGGCGGCGGACCGGCCGCCGGGCTCCGGGTGGAGGAGCTGGCGACCGGCGGCGGCGCCCGGCTCGGCGCGGACGACACGGCGATCGTTCAGTACACCGCACATGTCTGGGACGGCGGGGACAACCGCCTGGTCGACTCCACCTTCGACCGCGGCACCCCGGCCGCGTTCCCGCTGGGGGAGCTGCCGCCGGGGCTGGACGGGGCGCTGCGGGGCCGCAGGGTCGGCAGCCGGGTCCTGGCCGCGCTCCCGCCCGATCAACGCCGTGGCGCGCGCCTGCCGCCCGGCGTCGGGCCCGATGACGAGCTGGTCTACGTGGTCGACATCCTCGGCGCCCACCCCAAGGGCGCCTCGGTCGAGGCGGGCGGCGGCTCGCTGGCGGGCGTGCGCGTCACCGCCGGCGCCCCGCCCGGGCTGGAGGTGCCCGCCACCGCCCCGCCGGCCGCGTTCGAGGTCAAGGTGCTGGCCAGGGGCGAGGGGCGCGGCACGCGGGCGGGGCAGCTCGTGGTCGCCCAGTACGAGGGCGCGATCTGGAGCCGCCGCCACGTCTTCGAGGCCACCTGGACGAGCGGCCGGCCGAAGGCGTTCAGGATCGGCGACGGCGGCGTGCCCAAGGGGTGGGAGGCGGCCCTGGTCGGGATGCCCGCCGGCAGCCGGGTCCTGATGGTCGTCCCGCCCTCGTACGGGTACGGCCCCGCCGGCGACCCCGCCCACGGCATCACGGGCACCGACACGCTCGTCTACGTCGTGGACGTCATCGCCGCCTATTGAGGCAGGATGAACCTCATGATCCGCACTTTCCTGGTCATCGCATCCGCCTTAGCCGTCCTCCTCGGCGGCGCCACGGCCGCGTCCGCCGCCGATGACCCGCCCTTCTGCAAGGGCGTCAAGAAGCCCTGCGTCGTCGGCGGCGACGCCGGCACGACGTGGGTGAACACCTCCGCCGCCAACAAGGCCCAGGCCAAGGCCGTGGCCGCCCGCGTGCTGAAGAACGCCACGGCCGCCCACCGCCGTTATCACGCGCCCGAGTGGGTCGACATCTGGGTGATCAAGAAGGGGGCGTGCTGGCGCAGGTACGGCAACGTCCCGTCCGACGCCAGCCGCGCGTGCACGTACAAGCACGTGAAGCGGAAGCTTTCATAGACTCCCGTTGTGAGTAGCGACGACCTCGACGCGCTGGCCCTCCTGCACGACCCCGTACGCCGCAGCCTGTACGCGGCCGTCGCGGGCCGCGGCGGCGACGTGGGCAGGGGGGAGGCGGCCGAGGCCGCGGGCGTCTCCAGGACCCTCGCCGGCCACCACCTCGACAAGCTCGTCGAGGCGGGGCTGCTCGAGAGCGGTTTCCGGCAGCAGGAGAAGAAGGGGCCGGGCAGCGGCCGGCCCGCCAAGGTCTACCGCCGGGCCAGGGGCGAGCGGTCGGTGAGCCTGCCGCCGCGCGACTACGGCGCGCTCGCCTCCGTCCTGGCCGAGGTCGTCGACGCGCTCGGCGCCGAGGAGCGGGCCGAGCGGGCGGCGCGGGAGGCCGGCGCCCGGCTGGCCAAGAGGCACGCCGGTGAGCCCGTCGAGCGGGTGCTCAGGGAGCGCGGCTACGAGCCGTACGAGGAGGGCGGCGCGCTGCGGCTGCGCAACTGCCCCTTCCACGTGCTGGCCGAGGAGCAGCCGCTGCTGGTGTGCTCCATGAACCTGGCGCTGTGCCAGGGGCTGCTCGAAGGGCTCGGCGACGAGCCGGGCCGGGCCAGGCTCGACCCGCGGCCGGGGGACTGCTGCGTCTCCCTCTCTAAAACAAATGAGGATTGACATAGAAGGCGGACGGGTGGTGTGCTGAGCGTCATGCATCTCGCTGAGCTGAACATCGCCCATCTGCGCGCGCCCATCGACAGTCAGGAGCTCGCCGAGTTCGTCGCCCTCCTCGAGCCCGTCAACACCATCGCCGACGAGGCCCCCGGGTTCGTGTGGCGGCTGAAGGAGAGCGAGAGCGACCCCACCGCCACCGTCATCCACGACTACGGCGACCACCTGCTGATGAACTTCTCGGTGTGGGAGTCGCTGGACAGCCTGTGGAACTACACCTACCGCAGCGCCCACCTGGGCGTGCTGCGCAGGCGCAGGGAGTGGTTCCTGCGCCTGGCGGAGCCGTACATGGTGATGTGGTGGATCCCCGAGGGTCACATCCCGACGCTGGCCGAGGGCATCGCTCGGCTGGAGCGCCTCAGGGCCGAGGGGCCGAGCCCCGAGGCGTTCACGTTCAAGGACTCCTACGACAGCAGCGAGGCCGCCAGCCTGCCCGCCGCCGCCGAGGCCAGGAAGTAGGGCAGGTCCTCCTCCAGGCCCCTGCCCATCGTCGACAGGCGCACCGGGGACTCCCGCAGCGCCTCGTGCAGGCCCTCCACCGGCACCGGCACCAGGCGGTGCCGGACGGCCAGCAGCTCGGACTGGTCCCTGACCCGCTCGCCGAACTCCCCGGGCAGCTCCGGCACCGGCACGTCGGCGGGCGTCAGGGCGACCCGGCCGTAGGCGGTCAGCGAGTGGTGCGAGACCCCGTAGTGGCGCTCGCGCAGGTCGCCCTCGCTGACCCGCAGCGCGGCCACCGGGCGGCCGCGCAGCACGCCCGCCGCGTTCACCGCCTCGCCCGCCGACACCCCGGAGAAGCCCCACCTGGTGCCCGTGCCCAGGTTGCCGGGGCCCTGCGCGACGATCGCCACGTCGGCCTCCAGCACGTGGCGGGCCGCCAGCAGCCCGGTGTGGACGGTGACCGCCTCCACGTCGCCGCCGAACGACTGCCCGACCGTGACCACGCCCGCCAGCCAGCCGATCTCCCGCAGCCGGGCCGCCGCCATCGAGAACCACACCGGCAGCGCGCCGCCGTCCTGCATCACGTACGCCACCCGCGTGCCGGGCCGGTCGGCGTACAGTCCGCACAGGATCGGCGCCAGCGCCGAGTGCAGGTCGGCCACCACCACCGGCATCCCGTCGAGGGAGTCGGCCTCGCGCAATCTGTCATGATGCGGGGAGTCCTGCTCGTCGGCGCCCAGCACCGTGGCCTGCAGCGGCGTGTAACGGGCCTTCACCAGGTGGCCCGGACCGGCAGGATCTTGCGGCAAACGGTTAGGGACGGCCACCACCATGGCGTAACCTCCCGTACCGAGACCCATCGCGAGTGCCGTCGTGTTGAGCAGCACCTCGTCGCCGGGTTCCGGGCGGCCGACCAACGGCGGATAGGCCAGCGCCCGGCACTCCCCTTCGGGGACGGCGACGTCCAGCTCCACCGCTCCCGGCCACTCGCGTCGGATCCGTACAACCTCGCCCTTGCGCCATCTGATCACGGGGGCAGGGTAGCGTCGATGGAGGAGGAGTGAGGCAGATGTCGCGCCGGAAGACCGAACGGTTGCTCAATCTCGTGATCTGCCTGCTCGCCACCCGGAGGCCACTGTCGGCCGAGCAGATCCGCCAGGCCGTCCCCGGCTACGACCGCGATGGCGACGAGGCGTTCCAGCGCATGTTCGAGCGTGACAAGAACGAGCTGCGCGAGATCGGCATCCCCATCGACGTGGTGCGCGACCCCTGGGAGGACGAGCCGGGCTACCGGATCGAGCGCGAGTCGTACGAGCTGCCGGAGATCACCCTGGAGCCCGACGAGGCCGCCGTGCTCGGCCTGGCCGCGCAGGTGTGGCAGCGGGCCAGCCTGGCCGAGGCCGCCTCCGGGGCGCTGCTGAAGCTGCGCGCCGGCGGCGTGGCCACCGACCGGCCCGTCGGCGCGTCCATGGGCGGGTCCATGGGCGGCGGCGCGCTGGAGCTGCGCGTGGACACCCGCGACCCGGCCTTCCCCGCGCTGTGGGACGCCGTACGCGACCGGCGCGTGGTGCGCTTCGACTACCGCGGCGCCGGCAGCGAGAGCGTGCGCGCCCGCACCGTCGAGCCGTGGGGCGTGGTCAGCCGCAACGGCCGCTGGTACGTGGCCGGGTTCGACCGCGACCGGCAGGCGCCGCGCGTCTTCCGGCTCAGCCGCGTCACCGGCCAGGTCACCGTCATGGGCAGGCCCGGCGCCGTCGAGGTGCCCGAAGGGGTCGATCTCCGGGGTATGGTCGGCTTTCCCGACGACTCGACGGACGAGCGGCTGGCCGTCGTCCGCGTACGCCAGGGGACGTGCGAGGGGCTGCGGCAGCTCGCGGCGGCCGTGCGCACGGGGGAGCGCGGGTGGGACGAGGCCGATCTGCCCTTCACCGACCCCGAACGCCTGGCCGGCTGGATGGCCAGCCTCGGCGCCGACGTGGAGGTCGTCGGGCCGCCGGACGCCCGCGAGGCCGTCATCCGCCGACTGAAGGGGGCAATGGCATGACAGAGGAGCTGCGATGAGCGGGTCGGCCGACCGGCTGCCCAGGCTGCTGGCCCTGGTGCCGTACCTGATGTCCCACCCGGGGGCGCAGGTCGACGAGGTGGCCGCGGTGTTCGGGCTGAGCGAGAAGCAGCTCATCGACGACCTGCAGCTCGTGTGGATGTGCGGCCTGCCCGGCCACACCCCCGGCGACCTCATCGACGTCTCCTGGGACGGCGGCGAGATCATCATCGACAACGCCGAGACCATCGGCAGGCCGCTGCGGCTGGGCATCGACGAGGCCAGCGCGCTGCTGGTCGCGCTGCGCATGCTCGCCGCGACCCCCGAGCTGGCCCTGCCTGCCAACGAGGTGCCGGGCGACGCGCTGCCCCGCGTGACGGCCAAGCTGGAGCGGGCCGCCGGCGAGGGCGCCGCCACCCTCAGCAGCCAGCTCGCGGTCGACGTGGACGCCGCCCCCGACGCGCTGCCGCGCGTGCGCGAGGGGCTCACCAGGGGCCGCCGGCTGTCGCTGCGCTACTACGTTCCCGGGCGCGACGAGGTGACGCCGCGCGAGGTCGACCCCACGCGGGTCGTGGTCGTCGACGGCCGCACCTACCTGGAGGGCTGGTGCTACCGGGCCGAGGCGATGCGGCTGTTCAGGCTCGACCGGATGCTCGGCGTCGAGGTGCTCGACGTGCCCGCCGACCCGCCGGCCGAGGCCGAGCCCATCGACGTCACCCGGGGCGTCTTCCGGCCCTCGCCCACCGACGAGCTGGTCGAGCTGGAGCTCAGCGCCGCCGGGCGGTGGGTGGCCGAGTACTACCCGTGCGAGCAGGTCACCGAGCTGGGCGAGGGGCGGCTGCGGGTGGCGCTGCGGGCCCGCGACGAGGACTGGATCCTCAAGCTGGCGCTGCGCCTGGGCGACACCGGCCGGGTCGTCTCACCCCCTGAGATGGCCGAGACCGTGCGCCAGGAGGCCGAGCGGGCCCTGGCCCTGTACGCTCACCAGTCATGATGTGGATCTACGTGGCCGGCGGGCTGTGCGTCGCGGGGCTCGGCGTGGTCGGGGTCGCGGGTGCCCGCGTCGTCGTGGCGGCACGTACCCTGAAAAGGGAAATCGCCGAGGCGACGGCCCAGCTGGAGCCGCGGCGGGCCAGATTGGCGGGCCAGGGGGGTGAGACCACGCCCCAGGCAGCGTACGATCGTGGCTGAAACAGGCACTCGCTAGAAAAGGGCGTTTCATGTCGCAACTCGGAGTCCCCGAACTTCTGATCATCGCGCTGGTGCTCGTCCTGCTTTTCGGTGCGAAGAAGCTGCCCGAGATGGCCCGCGGCGTCGGCCGTTCTCTGCGCATCTTCAAGTCCGAGACGGCCAAGCTCCGTGAAGACGACGACGACAACCACACCGTCCAGGCCCAGGCGCAGGCCCCGGCTCAGCCGCAGCCCCCGGCGGCGCAGCCCCAGCAGATCCAGGCCACGCCCGCCCCCGCGCTCTCCGCGGAGGAGCAGGCCAGGCAGCTCGAGGAGCAGGCCGCCCGGCTGCGCGCCAGCGCCGCCGCCCAGGCCGACAAGCGCGTCTGACCCCATCCCTCCTCCTCACCTGGACTGTTAGATGGCGCTGCTCAAACGGTCGAGCCAGCCGGCACCCGACCACGACACCGAGGGCCGCATGCCCCTCATGGAGCACCTGCGCGAGCTGCGTAACAGGTTGCTCATCGCGGCCGCCGCCGTCGTCGTGGGCATCATCATCGGCTGGATCTTCTTCGATCCGGTCTGGGCGTTCATCAAGGAGCCCTTCTGCGAGACGCCGCAGGCCCAGCAGTTGCGTGTCGGCGAGTGCACGCTGACCTACGGCGGCATCTTCCAGTCGTTCTTCCTGACGTTGAAGGTCTCGGCGATGGTGGGCGTCGTCGTGTCCTCGCCCGTCTGGCTCTACCAGGTCTGGGCCTTCGTCACCCCCGCCCTCTACCGCAACGAGAAGCGCTACTCGATCGCCTTCCTCGGGCTGGCGATCCCGCTGTTCCTGATCGGCGCCTTCCTGGCGTACGTGATCATGGACACCAGCCTGGCCATCCTGCTCGGGTTCGCGCCGAGCGACACCGTGGCCATCATCCAGATCGACGAGTACGTCAGCTACGTGCTGATCATGCTCGTGATCTTCGGCATCTCGTTCGAGCTGCCGCTCCTGCTCGTGTTCCTCAACATCATCGGTGTGCTGCCGCACGCCACGGTGAAGAAGTACCGCCGCTGGGTGATCTTCTCCATGTTCGTCTTCGGCGCGGTCATCACCCCCGGCGGCGACCCGCTGACGATGATGGCGCTGGCCATGCCGATGATCGTGCTCTACTTCCTGGCCGAGTTCTTCATGTTCATGCGTGAGAAGCGCAGGCCCGCCACCGAGGACTTCTCCCACCTGTCCGACGACGAGGCCTCCCCGCTGGTGGAGGACTCCACTCCGGTCGACGACGATCGCCCCGGGGAGGATTCCGGTTCCACGCGATAGGCGATAAGTTCCGGGCGTGTCCCCTCAAATCGCCCTGCTCGTCAACCCCGCCGCACGCGGCGGCCGTACGCTGCGCCTGATCGAACCCGTGGCGCGCCGGCTGCGCGCCGGCGGGGCCGAGCTGTCGGTGATCGTCGGCGCCGACGCCGCCGACGCCCTCGCACGTGCCTGCACCGCCGTGGCCGAGCGCCCCGACGCGCTCGTGGCCTTCGGCGGCGACGGGCTGGTCCACCTGGCCGTGCAGGCCGTGGCCGGCACCGACGTGCCGCTCGGCATCATCCCCGCGGGCACCGGCAACGACATCGCGGCCGCGCTCGGGGTGCCCTGCGCCGATCCCATGGCCGCGGCCCGCGTCGTGCTGCGCATGAAGTCGCGCCTGGTGGACGTCGCCCGGATCCGGGCCGGGCAGGCCGACGAGCTGTTCGCGGGGGTGATGTGCTGCGGGTTCGACTCGCGGGTCAACGAGCGGGCCAACCGGAAGACGTGGCCGCCGGGGATGGCGCGCTATCTGGTGGCGACGGTGGAGGAGCTGCGCTCGTTCCGGCCGATCCCGTTCCGGATGACCCTCGACGACGGTGAGGTCGTCGAACGCGAGGCCATGCTGGTGGCGGTGGCCAACACGTCCTCGTACGGGGCGGGGATGCGTGTGTGCCCCGACGCCCGGCCCGACGACGGGCTGCTGGACGTGATGATGCTGGACGCGGTCTCCAAGACCGAGTTCCTGCGGGTCTTCCCGAGCGTCTACCGGGGGACCCACGTGGGGCATCCGGCGGTGTCGGTGCGGCGGGTGCGGAGCGTGCGGCTGGAGGCTGCGGACGTCATCGCCTACGCCGACGGTGAACGCGTGGGCCCGGCGCCGGTCCACTGCGAGGTGCGTCCGGGGGCGTTACGGGTCATCGTTTGAAATCTACAATGTAAAGGCGCCCGGCTCGGACGCCGGCTGAGGATCGGCCGGACCACTGGGGGACCGACCGGAAAGGCGATTTCGGTAGGCTGACGGGTATGACAACGCCAGCGGAACGCTATGCGGCCTTCCGTCACAAGTATGGGGACGACGGGGCCGCGGTGAGATCGTTCCGAGGTCTCTATGACTTCGAGCTGGATGACTTCCAGCTAGACGCCTGCCGCGCCCTGGAGGCCGGAGACGGCGTGCTGGTGGCGGCGCCCACGGGGTCGGGCAAGACGGTGGTCGGCGAGTTCGCCGTCCACCTGGCCTTGGAGCAGGGCCAGAAATGCTTCTACACCACCCCCATCAAGGCGCTGTCCAACCAGAAGTACAACGACCTGGTCAAGCGCTACGGCACCGCCAAGGTCGGCCTGCTGACCGGCGACAACAGCGTCAACGGCGAGGCCCCCATCGTCGTCATGACCACCGAGGTGCTGCGCAACATGCTCTACGCGGGGTCGGCGACCCTGGCGGGGCTCGGGTTCGTGGTCATGGACGAGGTCCACTACCTCGCCGACCGCTTCCGCGGCGCGGTGTGGGAAGAGGTGATCATCCACCTGCAGGAGTCGGTGCGGCTGGTGGCGCTGTCGGCGACGGTGAGCAACGCCGAGGAGTTCGGCGAGTGGCTGGGCGAGGTGCGCGGCGACACCACGGTGATCGTGGACGAGCACCGTCCGGTGCCGTTGTGGCAGCACATGATGGTCGGCAACCGCCTCTACGACATGTTCGTGAACGACGACCTGACCCCGCGCGTCAACCCCACGCTGATGCGGGTGACGCGCGACGCCGAGCGGCTGACGGCGGGGCGGGGCAGGCGCGGCTACGGCCGGCCGCAGCGTTCGCGCCCGCCGGACCGGGTGCAGGTGATCGAGAAGCTCGACGCCGAGGGGCTGCTGCCGGCGATCACGTTCATCTTCTCCCGTGCCGGGTGCGACGCCGCCGTTCAGAAGTGCCTGTACGCCGGGATCCGGCTCACGACCGACCGCGAGCGGCACGAGATCAGGCAGCTCGTGGACGAGCGCACCGCGCATCTGCCGGACGAGGACCTGGCCGTCCTGGGCTACCTGGAGTGGCGTGACTGCCTGGAGCGCGGGCTGGCCTCGCACCACGCGGGCATGCTGCCGGCGTTCAAGGAGGTCGTGGAGGAGCTGTTCACGCGCGGGCTGGTCAAGGCCGTGTTCGCGACGGAGACGCTCGCGCTGGGCATCAACATGCCGGCGCGCAGCGTGGTGATCGAGAAGCTCGACAAGTGGAACGGCGAGACCCACGCCGACCTCACGCCCGGCGAGTACACCCAGCTGACCGGGCGGGCGGGGCGGCGCGGCATCGACGTCGAGGGCCATGCGGTGGTGCTGTGGCAGCAGGGCATGGATCCGCTGTCGGTGGCGGGGCTGGCCGGCACGCGTACGTATCCGCTGCGGTCGAGCTTCCAGCCGTCGTACAACATGGCGGTCAACCTCGTCGGGCAGTTCGGCCGGGAGCGGGCCAGGACGCTGCTGGAGGAGTCGTTCGCGCAGTTCCAGGCCGACCGGGCGGTCGTCGGGCTGGCCAAGCAGCTGCGCAAGCACGAGGAGGCGCTGGAGGGCTACCAGGAGGCCATGACGTGCCACCTGGGAGACTTCCCCGAATACGCGGCGCTACGCCGCAGGCTCTCCGATCGTGAGGCCGAGCTGTCCAGGCAGCGCGGCGCCGCGCGCCGGGCGGCGGCCGCGCGGTCGCTGGAGGCGTTGCAGCCGGGTGACGTCATCCGGGTGCCGGGCGGGCGCCGGGCGGGGCTGGCGATCGTGCTCGACCCGGGCCGCAACCCGCGCGGTCAGGGGCCGAGCCCGCTGGTGCTGACGATCGGCAAGCAGATCAAGAAGCTCGACCCGGCGGACTTCCCCGTCCCGGTCGAGCCGCTGGAGAAGCTGCGCATCCCGAAGAACTTCAACGGCCGCTCGCCCAAGGAGCGCGCCAACCTCGTCTCCACGCTGCTGGCCAAGCTGGGCGACCGCGACCTGGGCAAGCCGGCCAGGGCGCGCGACCACACGGAGGAGGACGACGAGGTCAACGAGCTGCGCCGGCTCATCCGCCAGCACCCGTGCCACGGCTGTGACGAGCGTGAGGACCACGCCCGCTGGGCCGAGCGCTACTACAAGCTGCTGCGCGAGACCGAGGGGCTGCGCCGCCGGGTGGAGGGGCGCTCGCACGTCATCTCGCGGACGTTCGACCGCATCTGCTCGGTGCTGGAGCAGCTCGGCTACCTCGAGGGTGAGGCCGTCACCGACGAGGGCCGCCGGCTGGGCCGCATCTACACCGAGCTCGACCTGCTGACCGCCGAGTCGCTGCGGCAGGGGCTGTGGGAGGAGCTCGACCCGGCCGAGCTGGCGGCGTGCGTGTCGGCGCTGGTGTTCGAGTCGCGGGCCGCCGATGACGCGCGCCGCCCGAAGGTGCCCGCCGGGCGGACGCAGGAGGCGCTGACGTCGATGATCCGGCTGTGGGGGGAGCTGGAGGGCATCGAGTCCGACCATGGGCTGTCCACGATCAGGGAGCCGGATCTGGCGTTCGCGTGGGCGGCGTTCCGGTGGACGAAGGGGCACGCGCTGGACGCCGTCCTGCGGGACGGGGTGAACGGCAACGAGCTGGCGGCCGGTGACTTCGTACGGTGGGTCAAGCAGCTGATGGACCTGCTCGGTCAGCTCGGGAACGCGGCCCCGCCCGGCAGCAAGATCAAGCAGACGGCGGGCAAGGCGGTCGACGCGATGCGGCGCGGCGTGGTGGCCTACTCCTCGCTCACCTGACCTTCTCGGAAAGGTCCTACCCGCCCTCTTCGGAGGGCGGGTCCGGGGGTGTGGCCGTCAGGAGTCCTTGCTGATCGCGCCGATCGTCAGGAGCAGGCCCGCGACGCCCACCACGGCGCTCACGACGGTCAGGGCGGTGCCGTCGAGCACCAGGTGCAGCAGGCCGAAGTTCTTGCCGAAGAAGTGATCGGCGATGAGGCCGCCGAAGCCCTGGATCATGAGGATGACGCCGGTGAATGCCATGCACCCATGATCCCCGGCGCAGACGTCCGATCCATCGGACCAAAGTATCGGGTGACCTACACCTTGGAACCAGTTCTGAGCAGCATCCTTTGGGATTACCGTTACCCGAATTAGCGGTTCTTTTTATTTACGGTCGATTTAACGGCGGCAGGCAACGGCCTTTGTCGGGCGGTTTCACTGGTCAAGTTCCTTTTAAAAAGGCGATATCTCGTGCTTTGTCGCTTTTCGGGTGCTAACGTGCGATTTGTGCAAGTCAGCAAACGGGGGAGGAATCATGGCTGGCTCTCAGCTCACCAGGATCGACTTCCAGCAGGGTTGCTGCCGTCGCCGTAGGCGCTGGCGTTGCGGTTGGCGCGGTTGGCGCTGCCGCTCCCGGCGCTGGTGGTGGGGGTGGTAAATCGCTCCCGTGAGAGCCGGTGGCCTGGCCGCCGGCTCTCATTGACTGTCTCCGGCCGCGAACTCGCCCCGGCGATTTCCATTCGCCGCACTTTTCGCGAGTTCTGGCCGGACACCCGCGGGTTGCGCCGCCTATTCGCGGCCGGCGTCGTGTTCGCCGTCGTGGCCGCGCTCTGCGAGGTCGCCGCGATCCGCCTGTTCGGCCACATCACCGACGAGGTGCTGACCACCCGGCGGCTGAACGAGTTCTGGGTTCCGGCGTTCGCCTGGCTCGGGCTCGCCGCGATCGCCGGGGTGACGTCCTTCGCGGCGACGTACGCCACCGCGCTGGGCGCCGAACGGTTCCTGCTGGCCCTGCGCGACCGCGTCTACGCGCACCTGCAGACGCTCGCGCCGGACTTCTCGGAGCACCGGCGCCTCGGCGACCTGATGGCACGGCTGACCGACGACATCGAGGCCATCGAGGAGCTCGTGGGGTCCGGGCTGGTCAAGGCGCTCACCACGGCGGCGAGCGTGGTGTTCTTCGCCGGGGCGGCCTTCTTCATCCGCTGGGACCTCGCCCTCGTCACGATGGCGCTGATCCCGCTGTTCCTGGTGGTGTCCAAGGTGTTCGCGGGCAGGTTCAGAACGGCCGCGGCCCGGGAGCGCTACAGCAACGGCGCCATGAACAGCGTCCTGGAGGAGGGGCTGGCCAACCAGCCGCTCGTGCAGGCGTACAACCGGCAGGAGACCGAGTCGGGCCGCCTGCACCGGGAGGGCGGCATGTGGCTGCGCGCCAACATGTCGCAGGCCTGGCTGTCCGGCCTGTACGGGCCCACCGTCCAGGTCATCGAGACCGTCTGCCTGATCGTCGTCCTGGGGTTCGGCGCGTGGGAGATCGCCGCGGGCCGGCTGACCCTGGGCGGCCTGCTGGCCTTCGCCGCGTACCTGGCACTGCTGTACCCGGCGGTCCAGGCGCTGGGGGAGCTGGCGCTGACGGTGTCGGAGGCGGCGGCCGGGTCCGACCGGGTCATCGAGATCCTCAAGGTCAGGCCGGCCGTCACCGACGCGCAGGACGCCGTGCCCGCCGGGCGGTGCCGGGGCCTGGTCGAGTTCGACCGGGTCGGCTTCACGTACCCGAGGCGCGGGCGGCAGGTGCTGCGGGACGTGACGTTCACCGCCTCGCCCGGCAAGGTCGTCGTCCTCACCGGGCCCAGCGGGGTGGGCAAGTCCACGCTGGCCAAGCTGATGCTGCGCTTCTACGACCCGGAAGCGGGCCGCATCCTGCTGGACGGGGTCGACATCCGGCGCCTGACGCGGCAGTCGCTGCGCGAGAACATCACGATCGTGCACCAGGAGACGCTGCTGTTCTCGGCGTCCGTACGCGACAACATCGCCTACGGCCGCCCCGACGCCTCGCTGGAGGAGATCGTGCAGGCGGCGGAGGCGGCGGGGGTGCACGAGTTCGCCGAACTCCTGCCGCAGGGCTACGACACGCCGGTGGGGCAGCGGGGGCGGCTCCTGTCCGGCGGTCAGCGGCAGCGGATCGCCATCGCCAGGGCCGTCCTGCGGGACGCGCCGGTGCTGGTGCTCGACGAGCCCATGACGGGGCTGGACGAGGCCACGGCCGCGCAGGTCATGAAGCCGCTCCTGCGGCTCATGGCCGGGCGGACGACGCTCCTCATCACGCACGACCTGCGGTTCGTGCCGGAGGGGGCGCGCATCGTGGAGCTGTCGCCCGTGCACCGGGAGGAGCGTATCCGCCTCAAGCGCTTCGCCCGCGCCCACCCGCGCCCGCTGACCACCCCTCCCTGACCGGCCGCCGCACCACACCCCCGAGCCCGACACCCGCCTCTTTTCGGGGGCGGGTGTTCCGGTGTCCGGGGTCGGTGGCTGCCCGTCCTTCGAGCGGGGATGCGCACGGCGGCGGCGCGCCGGGGCGGGGGAAAGCATGATCGGGATGGGTGCGGGGGCGAGGGGCCGTCGATAGAATCGGAGAGATCCCTCCGGTTGTTGAAGGCAGGTTCGTTCATGGGCGACGACCACAGCTCGGCCCGGCCGTTGCGGGCCGACGCCCGGCGGAACCGGGAGCGGGTGCTGCAGATCGCGCAGGAGGCCCTGGCCAGTGACGGCCTGACGATCTCCTTCGACGAGATCGCGCAGCGGGCCGGGTTCGGCGTGGGCACCGTCTACCGGCACTTCCCGACCAAGGAGGCGCTGTTCGAGGCGGTGCTGCTGGGGCGGATCGAGCGGTTCGTGGCCGACGCCCGCGCGCTGGCCACGGCGGAGGATCCCGGGAAGGCGTTCTTCGCCTGGTTCGCCAAGGTGGTCGAGCAGGCGTCGGGGAACCAGGCGCTGTGCGACATGCTCGACAGCGGGGCCGGGATGAAGGTCTCGTTGCAGGACGATCTCGGCAGGGCCGTCGCCCGATTACTGGTCCGGGCGCAGCGGGCCGGGGCCGCGCGCGGGGATCTGGCGGGGGAGGACGTGCTGGATCTGCTGCGCGGGTGCCTGGTGGCCGAGCGCCGGGCGCGGGCCAGAGGGGCCTCGGTGCGGATGGCGGACGTGATCTGCGACGGGATGCGGGTGAAAAGGGCCTGAGCCTCATGGCGGGAGACTGACCGGCCGGTCAAGGCGGTGTCGTCATTCGTTCACGGAACGTCACCTTCGGGGCAGTTTTTCGGCCGATCGTGCTGGAAATCCCCATGTCAGAGACATCCTCGGACGCACTCGCCGAGGCCCCCTCGGCTGCGTGGCGTCCGCCCGGCCCCGTTCGGAGGTAGCCACCACATGTTCGCCCTTGTCGCCGCCCTGCTGTTCGTGCTCGCCCTCGTCTTCGAGATCGCCGGCCTCGCGGTCGGCAGCGTAGTCACGGTCGCCACGCTCGGCACCGCCGGGCTGCTCTGCGTCGCGCTGCACCTCATGGGTGTGGGCGCGGGGTGGAGCCTGCTGAAGAAGTGACGCCCGATGCGGGACCGCGCGCGGAACATGCCGTGCGCGGCCCCGCAGGGCGCCCGAGGTTCACGTCGCCAGGGTGAAGCGGACCTCGCGGGTCGCCGGGTCCGCCTGCGTCAGACGTACCGTGACCTGCTCGCCGAGGGGGAGCGGGCCGTCGCAGCGGGCGATCACGGCCGGGTCGGCGAGCTGCACCTGCCCGCCCCCGCGGCGCTCGTCCACGTCGATCACGACCGCGTCGAACGCCTGCCCGATCCGTTCCCGCAGCAGGAACGCCTCCACCAGGTCCACGCACGCCCGCTCCACCGCCCCGGCGCGCCGCCCGGTCGAGCCCATGACGGCGGGCAGGGCCGCCAGCCCCGCCCGGACGTCGAACGGCACCGGCACGCCCGCCGCCACCGCCAGGCACACCTCGGTCGCGTACCGGTCGACCAGGCGCCGCAGAGGAGCCGTGACGTGCGCGTACGGCGCCGCCACCGCCGCGTGCTCGGCCAGCGCGGGCGGCGCGCCGTCGAAGGCCACGTAGCCCGCGCCGCGCAGCAGCACCTTCGACTCGTGCAGGAACGCCGCCTGCTGCGGGTTCTTGGGGTCCAGGTCGTGCACCACGGCGCCGTAGGCGGCCCCGTCGGGCCAGGGGACGTCCAGCGCCTGGGCGACCCTGCGGACCTTCGCCAGGTCGTCGGCGTGCGGCCGGGGCAGCACGCGCAGGATGCCGATCTCGGCGTCGAGCATCATCGAGGCCGCGGCCATGCCGGTCAGCAGGGAGATCTGCGCGTTCCACGCCTCGGCGGGCAGCGGCAGCCGGAACTCCAGCCGGTAGGCGCCGTCGCCGTCGGAGACCACCTCCTGCTCGGGGGTGGGCAGGGTGACGCCGCCACGCTCGCGTTCGAGGGCCAGCCGTAGGCGGCCGATCTCGGCCAGCAGCCCCAGGACGCCGTCGGCGGTGCCGGTGTCGACGGCTGCCTGCACGTAGGCGTAGTCGAGGCGCTCGCGGCTGCGGACGAGCGCGCGCTGCACGTCGGCGCCGACCATGCGGCCGTCGGCGTCGAGGTCGATGCGCCAGACCGCGGCCGGCCGCAGCGCGCCGGGCAGCAGGCTGGCCGCGTCCTCCGACAGGACCTTGGGGTGCAGCGGCACCTTGCCCGCGGGAAGGTAGACGGTCTCGCCCCTGGTGCGGGCCTCGGCGTCGATGAGGCCGCCCGGCCGGACGAAAGCGCCGACGTCGGCGATCGCGTACCAGACGCGGTAGCCGGCGCGCAGCCGCTCCAGGTGCACGGCCTGGTCGAGGTCCATCGAGCCGGGCGGGTCGATGGTGACGAACGGAACGTCGGACAGGTCTTCGGCGTCGAGCCGCGGCACCCGCGCCACCCACGCGGCCTCGTCGAGCACGGCGCGGGGGAAGTCGTCCGGCAGGTCGAGCTCCCGCCTGACGCGTTCGAACCCGTCCTCCAGCTTCAGGGGTATCTGATCGGGAACCTGAATCACGCCTGACAACCTACAGGTGGCGGGTGTTCAGGTGAGGCGCGCCTCCAGGCCGGTGAGGCGCAGCAGCCGCCGGATGGCGGGCGGGACGCCCGTGAGGCGCAGCGGGGTCTGCTGGGCCCGGGCGTGGTTGTGGGCGCAGACGAGGATGCCGAGCCCGGCGGCGTCGATGAAGGTCAGCCGGCTCATCTCGATGACCAGCGCGACCTGCTTGTGCGGGGCTCGTCCGGCCTCCTGCAGCAGGCCGAGCAGGTGGGCGCGGAGTTGTTCGGTGGTGGCGATGTCGAGCTCGCCGGACACGCTGACGGTCAGGCTCCCGTTGCGGCGGGTGGTGGTCAGCTGTAGTGGCTCCATGAATCGGCTCCGCGCTCTGTCAGGGCCGGGGACCTCCTGCCGGTTGCGCGGGCCAGCCCTTGCGTTGGGCACTTGTTGCCATGATGGCGTCACTGAGAGCGACAGTGTTGGCTCTGAGTGTACATGTCTGTTCAGGGCTGAACGGAGATGCGGGAGACAGGACTAATCCCCCAGGACAACAATTCCGGTTACCAGATGTAAAAACATCACACCATCAGCGGACTTCCAGCCCGAGAAGGATGAGATCGCACAAAGCGGTGAAATCATCCTCGATGCCCGGCCGGCTCCATTCGGCGGCGTGCGCCGGGTTGTGGAAGCGTACCGCCGCGTCGAAGACGGCGCGGGCCGTGGCGGCGGGGTCGGGGGCGGCGAACTCGCCCCGCTCGAGCCCGGCGTCCACGATCTGCCGGATCTGGCCGACCAGGTCGGCGACGTGCCCCTCGACGACCTGGCTGGACTCGGTCACCAGCGCCACGTACGTGGCGAACAGCTCGGGGTCGTCGAGCGCCCGCTTGCGCTTGGAGCGGAACAACGCGCCCAGCCATTCGCGCAGCCGCACGCCGGCCGGAGCGTCGGAGGCCAGCACGGTGGCCAGCTCGGCGTGCGACTGGGCGAGCCAGCGCTGGGTCACGGCCTCGCGCAGGGCCGTCTTGCTGGGGAAGTGCCGGTAGACGCTGCCGTGGCTGACGCCGAGCGCCCGGGCGACGTCGACGACCGTGGCCTTGGCCGGACCGTAGCGGCGCAGGACGTCCTGGGCCGCGGCGAGGATCTGGTCCGGTGTCAGGATGCCATCTGTCACCTTTCCAATTCTGTCAGTCGCGCGGGTATACACGACCCACGGGTGCGGCCAGCCACATTTGCAGAAATTTGTGCATTCATCCGGTCGGAGCACACTACGCTGCTACCGCTGGCAGGTACGAGGGGAAAGCAAACAACATCGTGTGGATCGCAGTCGTGGCGCTGGCCGCCATTGTCGTGGGGGCGATGGTCTGGTGGTTCCGCCGTGACCCGGCCGGCCGTGCCGCCGGTGCCGCCTCCACCACGGTCGAGGCGGACATGGACCTCGGGATCCCGGCGGAGGTCGAGCCCGCGTTCATGGAGGGCCTGCGGGCCTACCCGCTGCGGGTGAGTGGCCGGCGGGGGGTGCTCACGACGTACGAGCCGCCCCGGCTGATCTCGCTGCACCTGCTCGCCGACGCCTTCGCGGCCAGGGGGGACGCCGCGCTGCACGATCCGCAGGGCACGGTCGTGGCCCTGATCGCGCACCTCGGGGCGGTGGAGCGGCCGGGCGTGCTGCACCTGCGCGAGGACTGGCTGGACGGCGAGGTGGACGGCATGGACCGGGCCGCCTTCGCCGAGGCGGTGCGCGAGGCCGTGTCCGGCGAGTGCCCCTGGTCGGCCGAGCCCGCCATTGGAGCGTTGCAGGTCACCGTGCGTGAGACCAACACGATGATGCTCGATCTGGCCAGGGTGCTCGAGCTGTACCGGGAGGCCAGGGAGAAGCAGCCCGAGGCCGCGGCCGGGGAGCTGCTGCGCGAGGTCGCGCCGCGCCTGATCGCCGCCGGCGGGCCGGGGCTCACCTGGACGAAGCCGCCCACGCAGGCGCACCTGCGGGTCGTGCTCGGCAGCACGCCCGAGCCCGCCTGACGTCCTGCTCCACGGCGGATATCCGCAGGTCAGTACGGGTCCGCACGGCGTGGAATCCCGGCTGTGCTGAAAGTTTCAGCTCTGATTGACAGCGGGAAAGCGCTTACCTATGTTGTGGCGTGTTCGGTCACACGTATGGCAGCCACATATGTGAACGGATTCTCGCTGGGGGGACACGTCGCAGGCCGTGAGCGGCCTGCCGGGCCAGCAAGGAGCTGAATCGTGCGACAGAGAATCAACGGCAGAACAGCGGCGGTCATCGCGGGCGTCATCGGCCTGACGGGCACGGCAGTCGTCGCGGTGGCCGCCGCGACGACCACTGCGGCCGCCGCGGCCCCCGCGCCGGGGGCGTACACGGTGGTGAACAACGGCAGCGGCCTGTGCCTCACCGTGCCGGGATCCAGCACCTCAGACGGGGTCCAGCTCACCCAGAGCGGCTGCGGCAGCGCCGCTCAGACCTGGAACCTGGCCGCCGGCGGCAGCGGCTACACCCTCAAGGCCGCCCACAGCGGCAAGTGCGCGGGCGTGCAGGACGCCAGCACCTCCGCGGGCAAGGCCGTGCAGCAGGAGAGCTGCTCCGGCGCCTCGTCGCAGACGTGGACGCTGCCCGAGTCGGGCGCCACCGTCAGGATCGTCAACGCCAACGGCGGCAAGTGCCTCAACACCAAGGACAACGCGACCTCCTCCGGCGCCCTGGTGCAGCAGAACTCCTGCGACTCCGTGGCCACCAAGCAGTGGCGGCTCGTCCCCGCCGGCGGCAACCCGACCAACCCGCCCACCGATCCACCACCGACCACGCCGCCGGGCAACGCGAACGGGCTGGTCGGCTGGGCCACGCAGGGCGGCGGCACGACGGGCGGCGGCAACGCCTCGCCGGTCACCGTCAGCAGCGCCTCGGCCCTGACCAGCGCGCTGTCGGCGAGCGGCGCCTCGGTGATCCGGGTGTCGGGCACGATCTCCTGCTCGGGCATGCTGAAGGTGGCCTCCAACAAGACCGTGCTCGGCAACTCGGGCGCGACGATCGCGGGCTGCGGGTTCAACATCTCCCAGGCCTCGAACGTGATCGTCCGCAACCTCACCTTCCGCGACTGGGGCGACGACGCGATCAACGTCCAGTACTCGACCCGGGTCTGGCTCGACCACAACTCGTTGAGCCACGGCTACGACGGCGCCATCGACATCAAGCGGGCCAGCGACTACGTCACCGTCTCGTGGAACAAGTTCTCCAACCACGACAAGACCATGCTGCTCGGCCACAGCGACGACAACGGCGGCGAGGACCGCGGTCACCTGCGCGTGACGTACCACCACAACTGGTTCGACGGCACCAACCAGCGCCACCCGCGCGTGCGGTTCGGCAACCCGGTGCACGTCTACAACAACTACTACGGCAGCGTCGGCAGCTACGGCGTGGCCTCCACGGAGGGCGCGGGCGTGCTCGTCGAGGGCAACTACTTCGAGAACACCCAGGACCCGTTCCACCTGGGCGAGGGTGACTCCGGCCCCGGCACGCTGGTCGCGCGCAACAACCACTTCGTCAACTCCGGCAGCGGCCAGAGTGGCGGCAGTGTCGGCTCGATCCCCTACTCCTACTCGCTCGACACCGCCTCCAACGTCAAGTCCGTCGTCACCGCGGGCGCCGGCGCCGGGCGGATCTCCGTCTGACGCTCACCCCCTCGCGGCCCCTCCGGCTCCCGCCCCCCGGAGGGGCCGCCCCATGATCGAGGCAAGTGTGCTGTTCATGTAGGTTCGCGTCGTAACACCGAGCTGAACGAGGAGCCTGACTTGTCACCCCTCATCCTCTCCGCCGCGGGGGCCGCCCTGGTGCTGGACGCCTCGGGCCCCGGCCTGCCGCGCGTGCGCCACTTCGGCGCCGACCTCGGGTCCGCGACCGGCGCCGACCTGACGCCCGCGCTGGCCTCCCTCACCGCCGCGCCGCCGCTGCTGCCCGCCCAGGGAGACAGCTGGTACGGCAGGCCGGGCCTGTCGGGCGGCCGGGACGGCGAACACTGGCCGGTGCGCTGGACGCTGGACCGGCTCGACGCGGACGCGACGCCCGGTCGGGGCGGCACGGTCACCGTCGCGGCCTCCGACGCCCGCGCGGGCCTGGAGCTGGTCAGCGAGCTGGCCATGGACGCCGGCGGCCTGGTGACGATGCGGCACACGCTGACGAACACCGCCGCCGCCCCGTACCGGCTGGAGGGGCTGGTCTGCGCGCTGCCGGTGCCGGCGCGCGCCGGCGAGCTGCTGGACTTCACCGGGCGGTGGGCGCTGGAGAAGGTGCCGCAGCGCACGGCGTTCGGGTACGGCGTGTGGTCGCGGGAGAACCGGCGCGGCCGGACCGGGCACGACGGCACGGGGCTGCTGGTGGCGGGGACCGCGGGGTTCGGGTTCCGGGGCGGCGAGGTGTGGGGGGTGCACGCGGGCTGGAGCGGCAACCACATCCACCATGCCGAGCGGCTGGCCGAGGGCCCGGCGCTGGTGGCGGCGGGCGAGCTGCTGGAGCCCGGCGAGATCGTGCTGGCCGAGGGGGAGAGCTACCGCACGCCGCTGGTGTACTTCACCTGGTCGGGCGGCGGGCTGGACGCGGCGAGCACGCGGCTGCACGACCACCTGCGCGCCGCCCGCCCGCTGGGGGTCCGCCCGGTCACGCTGAACAACTGGGAGGCCACCTACTTCGACCACGGCCTCGACCGGCTGCTGGAGCTGGCCGACAAGGCCGCGGCGGCGGGAATCGAGCGGTTCGTGCTCGACGACGGCTGGTTCCGCCACCGCCGCGACGACCGGGCCGGGCTCGGTGACTGGTACGTCGACGAGGGCGTCTGGCCGGACGGCCTGAACCCCCTCGCCGAGCACGTGCGCAAGCTCGGCATGCAGTTCGGGCTGTGGTTCGAGCCGGAGATGGTCAACCCGGACTCCGACCTGCTGCGCGCGCACCCCGACTGGATCCTCGGGCAGGCCGAGCGCGTGCCGCCGCCGCAGCGCAACCAGCAGGTGCTCGACCTGGCCAGGCCCGAGGCGTACGACTACCTGCTGGAGCGGCTGGACAGCCTGGTGAGCGAGTACGCGCTCGACTACATCAAGTGGGACCACAACCGCGACATCGCCGAGCCGGTGCACGACGGGGTGCCCGGGGTGCACGCGCAGACGCTGGCGGCGTACCGGCTGCTGGACGAGCTGCGGGCCCGCCATCCGGAGCTGGAGATCGAGTCGTGCTCGTCGGGCGGCGCCCGCGTCGACTTCGGCGTCCTGGCCCGTACCGACCGGGTGTGGACGTCCGACTGCAACGACGCGCTCGACCGGCAGGCGATCCAGCGCTGGACCGGGCTGCTCGTGCCGCCGGAGCGGATGGGCAGCCACGTCGGCGCGCCGCAGGACCACAGCACGGGCCGGTCGCTGCCGCTGGCCTTCCGGGCCGCGACCGCGCTGTTCGGGCACATGGGCGTGGAGTGGGATCTGACCTCGGCGAGCCAGGCGGAGCTGGAGGAGCTGGCCGAGTGGATCGCCCTGCACAAGCGGCTGCGGCCGACGCTGCACGCCGGTCGGGTGGTGCGGGCCGACCACCCGGACCCGTCGGCGCTGCTGCACGGGGCGGTGCTGCCGGAGCGCGGGGTGTTCGCGTTCGTCCAGCTCACCTCCAGGGTCGCGATCGGGCCCGCGCCGCTGCGGCTGCCCGGGCTCGACCCGGCGGCGACGTACGAGGTGCGGGTCGCGGGCCCCAGGCCCCGCGCGGCCGGGCTGCCGGAGTGGACCTCGGGTCCGGTGCGGCTGAGCGGCGCGGTCCTGGGCGAGCTGGGGCTGCCCGCTCCCGTGCTGCGGGCCGAGTCGGCGCTGGTCTTCGAGGTCGAGCGGGTGTAAGGGGCCTGTCATGAACGGCCCATGCGGTTAGGGCGGTTTAATGCCGCCGCAACCGCGCCGTTCGTGATCAGGAAACACGCCCCGCAGAAACTGGGGTGCATGAGCGATGCACCGAAGGTTATGAACGGTAATCGGCGCTCCTGGCGGCGAGAGATCGTCGAGCTGGCCGCGCTGTTCCTCGCGGTCGGCCTGGCGCACCTGCTCGCGACCCTGCTCGGCCACCGCGAACCGGGTCCGGTGGTGATGGTCGGGCTGGGGGCGGCGTTGATCGTGGGGGCGGCGGTCCACAAGCGGATGGGCCACCGCCCCGTACGCAAGGTCCCCGCGCTGCCCGTGGGGGAGGGCGCGGGGGCGGCCATGGTGCTGTGGCGCATCCGCATGCGGGTGGTGGAGCGGCCGGGGCGGCTCGCCGCGGTGGCGGGGGCGTTCGGGCGGCTGGGCTGCAACATCCTGGCGCTGCACATCGCGCCGACCGGGAGCAGCGCGATCACGCCCGCGGGGTGTGACGCGCTGGACGAGTTCGTCATCGAGGCGCCGCCGGGGCTGGCGCTGGAGGCGCTTTCCGGGGCGCTGACGGAGGCGGGCGGGCATGACGTCGTGATCGTGCCCGCGCAGGTCAAGGACCTCACCGATCCCGGTGTCCAGGCTCTGGTGCTGGCTCAGCGGGTGAGCGCGGACCCGGACCGGCTGCCCGAGGCGATGGCGGAGCTGCTGCGGGTGCCGGAGGTGGAGTGGCGGCGGCCGGGGGACACGGTGGACGAGGGGGCTGAGCTCAACACCACGATGGTGATCTCGGTCAACCCGGACCGGGCGCTGCTGATCCGGCGTCCCGAGCTGCCGTTCACACCGACGGAGGCGGCCCGTGCTGCGGCCCTCACCGCCACCGCCCGCCAGGCCCGCTACAGCAGCTCACCCTGACCCGGCGGCCCGTCCCCGAGGTGGGGGCGGGTTCTTCCGGCGTCGTGTGGGGGTGGTGCCGGAAGAACCCGCGGGGGTCAGACCGTGGACTCCTTGGCCCAGCGTTCCAGGCCGGAGGCGTCGATGGGCAGCGCGTCCGACAGGATGTCCACGCCGGACGGCGTCACCAGCAGGTCGTCCTCGATCCGCACCCCCACCCCGCGCAGCTCCGGCGGGACCGTGAGGTCGTGGGCGTGGAAGTACAGGCCGGGCTCGACGGTGAGCACCATGCCCGGCGCCATGGCGGCCCCGTGGTAGGCCTCCGGGCGGGACTGGGCGCAGTCGTGCACGTCCAGGCCCAGGTGGTGGCCGATGCCGCAGATCAGGTAGCGGCGGTGGTGCTGGCCGGCGTCCGACAGGGCCTCGTCCACCGAGACCGGCAGCAGCCCCCAGTCGTCCAGCCCGCGCGCGATGACCTCCATCGCCGCGTGGTGGAAGTCGGTGAAGCGCCGGCCGGGGCCGACCGCGGCCAGGCCCGCCCGGTGCGCCTTCTCCACCAGGTCGTGCACCTGCCGCTGGGCGGGGGAGAAGGCGCCGGAGGCGGGGAAGGTGCGGGTGACGTCGGCGGTGTAGTGGCTGCGGACCTCCACGCCCATGTCGAGCAGCAGCAGCTGGTCCGGCAGGACGGGTCCGTCGCAGCGCACCCAGTGCAGGGTGGGGGCGTGTGGGCCGCTGCCGACGATGGTGGCGTAGCCGGGGCCGTTGCCGTACGCCCTGGCGTAGCGGTCGAACGTGCCCTGCAGCCACCGTTCGCCCGCTCCCTCGATCGCCGCCGGGACCTCGGCCAGCACGGCCGCGAAGCCCTCGACCGTGCGGTCCACGGATTCGCGCAGCTGGCCGATCTCCCACTCGTCCTTGATCATGCGCAGCTCGGCCAGCACCCGGGGGAGCTCCTCCACCGGTTCGGACGTGTCCGTGAACTCCGACAGCGGCCGCACCGCGACCCCGAGCGCCGCCGACCACTCGGCGAGGGACGGGGACGGGCCCACCCACAGCTCCCCGTACGCCGCGTCGGCGAAGAAGCCGATGTCGCCGGGGCGGGCGGGCGGCGGCAGGTAGAGGGTGGCGGCGCCGTCCGCGATCACGGCGACGGCGTTCTCCACGGCGCAGCCGGTGAGCCAGTAGAAGTCGCTGTCGACGCGGAAGTCGTAGGCGGTGTCGTTGCTGCGTACCGGAGCCCGGCCCGCCTTCACCACCACGGTCCTGCCGGGCAGCGCGGCGGCCAGGCGCTCGCGGTGCGCGGCGGCCGCCTCGGCCGCCCCGGGCACGAGGTCGGGGGTACGGGCGGGGGCGTCCCAGCCCTGGGCGATGAACTCGCGGAACGCGGGGACCTCTGTCAGCTTGGGGGGTTTGCCGTCACTCACTGGTGATTCCTCCTCCTATGTCGCGCACCAGTCCGGTCAGGCGGGCGAAGACGCGCTCCTCGCCGATGCCGTCGTGCTCGTACTCGTTGGTGACCCAGGCCTGCGTGTTGCCCACCCTGGAGGCGGTGTCCAACTGCAGCCCCGAGTCGACGTACATGTCGTCGAAGTAGACGGCCGCCGCCACCGGCACGTCGTTGGCCGCCAGGCGGTCCAGGTCGTACAGCGCCGGCCACTCGGCCCGCTCGGCGAGCAGGTCGACGGCGGCGCGGAAGGGGCGCAGCGCGCGGATCTCCGCGAACATCCACGGGTAGATCATCTCGCCGGTGAACAGCAGCGGCCGGGCGTCCTCGGCGAAGGCGGGGTGGTTGGCGCGCTCGCGCTGCGCCGCCCAGGCGGTCGCGCCGGGACCGGAGCCGTAGATGCTCTCCTGCAGCGCGGCGAACAGCGGGTTGTCGGCGTAGGACGAGCGGGCCAGCACCTGGTGCAGGAACGTCTCCGGCAGTTCTGTGGATTCGTCGAGCAGCCAGTGCATGCGCTCGTACCCCGGCTTCATGCCGAAGTCGATCCCCAGCGACTGCAGCCGCCGCACGGTGAGCGTGTCGCCGTCGGGCAGCAGCACGTCGCCGTAGGCCAGCCGGTCGGCCAGCCGGGCCACCGTCTCGGCGTGGTGCGGGTAGCGGCGGTAGAACTCGGCGTTCTTGGCCGCGACCCGGGGATAGGTGCGCCGGTAGACCTCCGACGCGTCGGGGTCCACGGAGGGCAGCCCGCCCGCCACGTAGCAGGCGCTCAGCCCCTCGGGCGCCTGCGACAGGTACGTCAGCGTCAGGAAGCCGCCGTAGCTCTGCCCGAGCGTCGACCAGCGCCGTCCGCCGAAGACGGTCTTGCGCAGGTGCTCGGCGTCGGCCACGATCGAGTCCGCGCGGAAGCGGGCCAGGTAGTCGGCGCCCTCCTGCGGGTCGAGCGCGCTCATCACCCGCCCGTCGATCCGCGAGCTGCGGCCCGTGCCCCGCTGGTCGAGCAGGATCACCCGGTACTTCTCCAGCGCCTGGCCGAGCCAGCCCGACGTGCCGACGGGACGCGGCCCCTTGCCGCCCGGCCCGCCCTGCAGATAGAGCAGGCACGGCAGGTCGTGGCCGTCGCGGGTGGGGTCCACGAGCTCCCTGGCGAAGACCCTGATCGTGGCCTCCGGGTCCGACCAGTCGAGCGGCACCTCCACGACGTGGTCGCGTACCCGCATCCCCGGGATCGTGTAGGTCGCGGTGATCACAGCTTCTCCCTCCTGCGGCGATCCCACTCCGGGTTGATGCGCGGGATGGCCGCCAGCAGCGTACGCGTGTAATCATGCCGGGGCTCGCCGAAGACCTGCTCGGCGTCCCCCAGTTCGACGATCTGCCCCTTGCTCATCACCGCGACCCGCTGCGCGATCTGCCGGACGACGGCCAGGTCGTGGGCGATGAACACGTAGCTGAAGCCGCTCTCGCGCTGCAGCCGCCGCAGCAGCTCGATCACCTGCGCCTGCACCGACACGTCCAGCGCCGAGACGGCCTCGTCGCAGATCACGAGCTTGGGGTTGACGGCCAGCGCGCGGGCGATGCCGATGCGCTGCGCCTGCCCGCCGGAGAACTGCGCGGGGTAGCGGAGCGAGTGGTCGGGGTTCAGGCCGACCCGCTCCATCAGCTCCTTGGCGTGCGCCCGCCGCCCGCCGTCGGGCGCGATGCCCTGGTAGTCCAGCGGCGCCATCAGGATCCGCTCCACCGTGTGGCGGGGGTTGAGCGAGGAGAACGGGTCCTGGAAGACGACCTGGACGTTGGCGCGGAAGCGGGCCAGCGCGGCCCCCTTGGCGTGGGTGACGTCCTCGCCGTCGAACTCCAGCGTGCCCTCGCTCGGGTACATCAGCTTGGCGATCATGCGGGCGGTCGTCGACTTGCCGCTGCCGGACTCGCCGACCACGGCCAGCGTCTCGCCGAGCCGTACCTCGAAGCTGACCTGGTCGACCGCCGTGAACTCGGCCTTGGCGCCCAGTGGGCCGCGCGAGACGAACCGCTTGGTCAGGTCCTTGGCCCGCAGCAGCGTCATGCCTTCACCTCGCCGTCTACTGGATCGTCGATGCGCGGGATGCTCTCCAGCAGCATCCGGGTGTACTCGTGGCGCGGCTCGGCGAAGACCTGCTCGGCGGTGCCGTACTCGACCTGCTCGCCCTGCCGCATCACCAGCACGCGGGTCGCGATCGAGCTGATCACGGCCAGGTCGTGCGTGATGAACACCATGCCCATGCCGCGCTCCTGCCGCAGGCCGGCCAGCAGCTTCAGGATCTGCGCCTGCACGGTCACGTCCAGGGCCGTGGTCGGCTCGTCGGCGATCAGCAGCGCCGGCGAGCACACCAGGGCCATCGCGATCATGACGCGCTGCCGCTGCCCGCCGGAGAACTGGTGCGGGTAGTAGTCCACCCGCCGCTCCGGTTCCGGCAGGTCCACCTGCCGCAGCGCCTCGATCGCGACCTTCCGCGCCGCCGCGCGCGAGCCGCCGCGGTGGGCGCGGTACATCTCCTCGATCTGCAGGCCGACCGTGTAGTACGGGTTCAGGGACGACAGCGGATCCTGGAAGATCATCGACATCTGGTCGCCGCGCAGGCGACGCAGGTCCCGGTCCGGGCGGCCGAGCAGCTCCGTGCCGTCCAGCCGGATGCTCCCGCTGGTCCTGGCGCCCTTGGGCAGCAGCCCCATGACCGCCAGGCTGGTCATGGACTTGCCGGACCCGGACTCGCCGACGATGCCGACGGTCTCGTCCCGTCCGACGGTGAAGGACACGCCCTTGACCACGTCCACCGGGCCGCGCGTGGTGGGGAAGGTGACGGTGAGGTCCTCCACGACAAGCAGGTCGCTCATTTCGCCGTGATCCTCACTCTCGGGTCCAGCCTCGTGTAGACGAGGTCGATCACCAGGTTGCCGACCACCACGAAGAACGCCGCCAGCAGCGTCACCGCCATGATCACCGGCTGGTCGTTCTTGTAGATCGAGTCGGCGGCCATCTTGCCGACCCCGTTCAGCCCGAACACCGTCTCGGTGATCAGCGCGCCGCCCAGCAGCGCGGCGAAGTCCATGCCGAAGATCGTGGCGATGGGCGTCAGCGCCGGGCGCAGGGCGTGCCTGCGCAGCGTCAGGGCCGGGCTCAGGCCCTTGGACCGGGCCGTGCGCATGAAGTTCTCGGCGAGGGTGTCGATCACGTTCGCCCGGGTGAGCCGGCTGTAGAGGCAGGCGTAGCCGGTGGCCAGCACGATCCACGGCATCAGGTACGACTGGAACCACACCACCGGGTCGTCGGCGAAGGCCACGGCCCGCGGGAACGGCAGCACCTGCAGTTGCACCACCAGCACGTACTGCAGCGCCAGCGCCAGCACGTAGTTGGGGATGCTGGAGCCGCCCAGCGCCAGCCCCATCGCCGTGCGGTCCCACCAGGTGCCCTCCTTGACCGCGCTGAGCAGGCCCGCCGCGATCCCGATGAGCAGCCACAGCACCGCGGCCCCGATCGCGACGGTGGCGCTGACCGGCAGCCGCTCGACCACCATGTCCCACACGGACTGGCCGGTCTGGAAGCTGTAGCCCAGGCACGGGGCGCCGCAGTGCACCAGGTTCGCGCCCTGGCCGTAGTCGCGCCCGGCGAAGATGCCAAAGAGGAAGCCGAAGAACTGCGTCAGCAACGGCTCGTCCAGGCCCAGCACGGCGTGGATCTGGTCGATGCGCTCCTGCGTGCACGTCTTCCCGCAGATCATCACCGCCGGGTCGGGCTGGAGCGTGAAGAAGATGATGAACGTGAACAGGCAGACCAGGAAGAGGATCAGCAGCACCCAGGCGAGCCGCCCGGCGATGTAACGCGCCATCATGAGGCCTCCCCGGCGTCGAAAGCGGCCCGCAGCCGGTCCCCGAGCACCGTCAGCGACAGCACGGTGAGGAACAGGAACCCGCCGGGGATCGCGAAGTACATGGGATCTACGGAGTACCAGGCGACCGAGCTCGAGATCATCTGCCCCCACGACGGCGTCGGCGGCGTGACGCCGACACCCAGGAACGACAGCCCCGCCTCGGTGCCGACGTAGCCGGGCACGGCGAGGGTGGTCATCACGATCAGCGAGCTGCGCAGGTTCGGCAGGATCTCCTTGAACACCAGCGCGCCCGTGGAGGCGCCCGACGCCCGGGCGGCCTCCACGAACTCCCTGTTCACCAGCGTCATCGTTTGCCCGCGCACCACCCGCGCCAGGTACGGCCAGCCGAAGAAGCTGATCACCAGGACCAGCAGCACCGGCCGGTTCCCCTGTGGCAGCGACGACAGGATCGCGATCATGAAGATGAGCGCCGGGAAGGCCATGAGGAAGTCCATGACCCGGCAGATCACCTGGTCCACCCAGCCCTGGTAGAACCCGGCCAGCATGCCCAGCACCACGCCCAGCAGGGTCGTCAGCGCCGTGGCGGAGGCCGCGATCAGCAGCGAGACGCGCGCGCCGTAGGCGATGCGGGCCAGGATGTCGCGGCCGTTCTGCGGCTCGACGCCGAGCAGGTGCTCGGCGCTGATGCCGCCGAGCGACCCGCGCGGCACCCCGCCCAGGTCGGTGTTGACGGCGGCGGTGTCGAAGTCGTTCGGGCCGTGGCCGGTGATCGCGCTGATCAGCGGCGCGCCGATCGCCATCAGGACGATGAGCGCGAGGAACGCGGTGCTCAGCACCGCGCCCTTGTCATGCAGCAGCGCGCTCGTGACCCGTGCCCTCGACGTGCTCGGGGAGTAAGCGACGACGGCCATTTACTTCGTCGGCTTCGCCAGGCCGACGGAGATCAGGTCGATGCCGCCGGAGAAGGAGTTGGACTGGTAGGCGCCCGCGATGTTCGAGCCGACGAGGAGGATGAGCTTCTCGTAGGCCAGCGGGACGATCGGCGCCTCCTTCATGATCTGCTTGTCCAGCTCGCCGTAGGCCGCGTTGGCCGCCTGCACGTCCGTCATCGCGGCGATCTCGTCGATCCGCTGGTTGATGCCCTTGTCGTTGATCTGCGCGAGGTTGGCGTTGCCCTTGTCGGTGATGTTGCGGCCGTCGAACAGCGGGGGCAGGAACGTCGCGCCGGAGGCCCAGTCGGGGCACCAGCCGGTGACGGCGGCGTCGTGCTGCTGCGCCGGCGTGCCGATGACCTCGTAGTACGTCGAGGTGTCGATGTTGTTGATCTTGACGTCGATCTTCACCTGCTTGAGCGCGTCCTGGATCGCCACCGCCACCGCGGCCATCTTCGGGTCCGGCCGGGTGTCGAGCGTCAGCGTGAACCCGTTCGCCTGGCCGGCCTCGGCCAGCAGCTTCTTGGCCTCCTCGGGGTTGTACGGGTACGGGTCGTAGTCGACCCGGCCCGCGACCGTGGGCGGCTGGATCGAGGTGCCCTTGGCGGCCAGGGCGCCGCCGCCCATGCCCGCGACCACGGTGTCCTTGTTGATCGCCAGGTTGATCGCCTGGCGCACGCGCACGTCGTTCAGGGGCTTCTTGGTGGTGTTCAGGCCCATGTACGTGGTGCAGCCGTTGAGTCCGGCCAGCGTGCGCTGCTTGATCTGGGGCGCCTGCACCCGCGCCACGGTCGCCGCCTGGATCGACGGGCCGATGGCGTCGGTGTCGGTGCCCTGCTCGGCCAGCATGCGCTCGTCGATGGTGGCCGCGTCGAGGCCGAACGTCCACTCGAACGCGTCCGGCTTGGCCGCCCGGACGGTGTCGGTCTCACGCTTCCACTGCGGGTTGCGCTCCAGCTTCAGCGACGCGCCGCGCTGGTAGCTCGCCACCTTGTACGGCCCGCTCGCGATCGGCTTGGTGTCGAAGGCCGCGCCCGCCCCCGTGCCCTTGGGGAAGGGGGTGAAGTTGGCCAGCGCGAGCGCGCTCGGGAAGTCGGCGTAGGGCTTCTTGAGGTGGAAGACGACCGTCTTGTCGTCGGGCGTCTCGATCGTCTTCAGGTCGCCGTCCAGGTACGGGCCCTTGTAGTCCTTGGGCGCGTCCAGCAGCAGCTTCCCGTACGGGGAGCCGATCCCGGCCTCCGGGTCGAACGTGCGCGAGAAGCCGAACTTCACGGACTCGCTGTTGATCGGCGAGCCGTCCTCGAAGAACAGGTTGTCCTTGAGCTTGAACGTCCACGTCTTGCCGCCGTCCGACGGTGTGCCGGTGTCGGTGGCCAGGTCGGGCACGATCTTCGTGCCCTCGGCGCCCGGACCCGCGCCGAACATCGTCAGCCCTCGGTAGATGAGCCGGTAGAAGTTGTTCACTCCACCGTCGAAGCCCCGCGTCGGGTCCAGATGGGAGAAATCCGCCTTGTTCAGGATGTGCACGGTGCCGCCCGTCGCGGCCGGCGCGCCCGGCCCGCCCGAGGCGCCCGTGCCCGTGCCCGCGCCGGGGGCCGCCGCGCCGCCGCCCCCGCCACAGGCGCTGAGCGCCAGCACGGTGGTCATGGTGACGCTCGCGAGCGCCGCCGATCTCCTCATCATGATGCCTTCTTTCCGTTGGTCCAGGGGGTCCTGACCCAGACCCGCATGGCTTGGGGGCCGCGGTTGCCCCACAGGAAGTAGGGGACGAAGGTCGCCGCGACCCTCGTCTCCGGGAGCGCCTCGTGCAGAGGGAGCTCGGGGTAGAGCTCGGCGGTGGGCGGGGGAGCCGCGTCCGCCTCCACGCGCAGCACGACGGCCGCGTCGCGGCGCTCGGTGTGCGCGTTAACAACGTCGTGGGCGCCGACGAGCAGGTCGTCGACGGGGGCCTGCGGGCTGTCGTGCTGCTCGACGCAGTACACGAGCGGCCCCCGGGCCAGGCTGACCGCGCCCCGGGTGGCGTCCAGGTAGGGGTGCGAGCCGTGCGCCCGGACCGGCATGGGCAGGGTGAGGCGCACCTCGTCGCCCGGCGACCACGCGCGGTGCAGGGTGGCCCAGCCGCCGGACTCCGGCGCGTCGCAGGGCTCGCCGTTGACGGTGATGGTCACGTTCCGGGCCCAGCCGGGGACGCGCAGCACCAGCCCGTACGGCCCGGCCGGGGCCCGCCCGACGGTGATGCGCACGTCGCCGTCCCACGGGTAGGCCGTCTCCATCGCCAGCTCCAGCTCGGCCGTCCGGATCGTGGCCTGCGTGTAGGCGGTGATCAGCACGGCGCCGTCCCGCTCGGCCGCCACGTAGTCGGCGAGCTGGGCCATCCACCGCACGATGTTGGGCGGGCAGCACGGGCAGGTGAACCAGGCGCGGCGCAGCGCCTCGCCGCCCGCCTCCGCGCCGCTGCGCTGCGCGTGGTCGGGGCGGCGCTGCAGCGGGTTGTCGTAGAAGAACGCCGTGCCGTCGGCCGACAGGCCCACGGCGTAGGCGTTGTAGAGCACGCGCTCGAACACGTCGAGGTACTTGGCGTCGCCGCCGGCCAGGAACATCCGCCACGCCCACTGCATGACGCCGATGGCCGCGCAGGTCTCGCTGTAGGCGCGCTCGGACGGCAGCTCGTACCGGTCGCCGATCGCCTCGTCGGAGTGGCGGCTGCCCAGGCCGCCGGTGACGTACAGCTTGGTCGCCACCATGTCGTCCCAGAGCCGCTCCAGCGCCTCGAACAGCGACCGGTCGCCGGTCTCCAGGAAGACGTCGGCCGCGCCCGCCGCCAGGTAGGCCATGCGCACCGCGTGGCCGGTCACCGACGGGAGCTCGCGGAAGGGCACGTGGTCCTGGAAGTACTCGCCGGGGAAGATGCGGTGCTCCATCTGCCCGGTGCCGCGGCGGTCGACGAACGCCGCCGCCAGCGTCAGGTAGCGGCGCTCGCCCGTCTCCCTGTACAGCTCGACCAGCGCCATCTCCACCTCGGGGTGGCCGCAGACGCCCGTCTCGTTGAATCGCTCCACCGCCAGGTCGGCGAAGCGCGTGGCCACGCGCAGCAGCCGGTCGTCGCCCATCCGCCGGTTCGCGGCGACGGCCGCCTGGATGAGGTGGCCCAGGTTGTACAGCTCGTGTCCCCAGGCCAGGTCCTCCCACGGCTTCTTTTCCGAAGAGGGGGACTGGAAGAAGGAGTTGAGGTAGCCGTCGCCGGCCTGGACCCGCTCCAGCAGGCCGACCACCTCGTCGAAGAACTCCCCGGCCGAAGGGTCTCCGTCGCCGAGCTCGTACGCCAGACCTTCGAGGGTCTTGTACAGGTCGGTGTCGAGGAACGGGTACCGGCCCCGGTAGGGGGCGGGGTCGTCCTCCAGGAGGCGGCTCAGGTTGGCGACGTTGCCCGCCGCGCGGAGCTGCTCGATGGTGTGGGGGATTGTGGCCCTGCGGTTGCGGCGCTGCCAGTCATGCAGCAGCCCGCCGGTGATACGTGCTCCGGACAGCGGCCGCACTGCTCCTGCGATGGTGCTTACGGCGCCGGCCAGGGGCCTGACCTGCTTGGACGTCATGAACCTTCCCAGTAATGTGTGGCATTGCACTGAACCTTAGGTGTCTGGGAGGTAAGTTGCCAAGGGTTAGGACCGGATGGAAAAAAGAACGTAACCCGTCCGGAAACCACCGGACGGGTCGGTCTGGCGCTCGGCTCCTATGCGCCGTACGGGGCGGGGCGCCAGGACGCCCAGTCGATGCGCACCCGATCACGCCGCTGCGGGTCCACCTTGACCGGCACCACCGCGCCGGGCACGACCATGCCCATGGGCAGGCGCGGCGGCGACTGCCGGTGCGTGACCCGGTGCACCTGCCCGTCCTGCGTCCGCACGCCCAGGACGAAGCTGACGAGCGGCTGCCCGTTGATCGTCACGCCGGTGTCGGCCATCGACTCGATCACCGCCTGCGCGGCGATGCCGGTGGACAGGAGCTGCCGGCCCGTCCAGGAGGCGATCAGGAACGGCAGCCCGACGCACGCCAGGACCAGGATCGCCACCCCTGTGATCACCATCGACATCCACAGTCCCGTGCCCATCGCTCTCCCCGCCCTCTCCTCGCCCGCCGCAGGCGTCTCCCGAGTTGTACGCGGGACGGATTGCACGCCACTTGATCGCCGATTACACGGGGGCGATTGAGTAGCCCGTACTCAGGCGTTCATCGCGCCGCCGGGGCTGTACTGGGTGCCCAGCGGAAAACCGGAGGCGACCATGCACGCGCACCACGACCAGGGCCATGACCGGGCCCATGACCGGGCCAATGACCGGGCCCAGCCCGAGACGTTCGACGTCCACGGAATGCTGCTCTTCGGCGACGACCCGCTCTATTTCTCGCACCTGCCGATGTTCCACGTCCCGGCGCACCGCTTCCAGGTGCTCATGGAGGTCGGCTTCCGCGACGACGTGCGCGAGGCGGTGCGCAAGATCGACGACCTGCGCACGTTCGTGCCGGACCCGTTCGACATCCTGGAGCTCGACCCCGACGGCGGGCCGGTGCGGACCTCGGTGCGGGGCACCGTCTTCCGCGGGCACTTCGAGCGCGGCGGCACCCCGATCGCCGAGGACGTCACGGCGCGCATCAAGCGCGTCTTCTTCTTCCGGCGGCTCGACCCGGCGGCGCGTCACGACGACCAGGCGCCGCTGAGCTACCTGTGCTTCGGCCGGGCGGGCGGGCTGCACCTCGCGCACGAGATCACCGCCCGCCCCGACTTCGACCAGGTCCTCGCCGTCCGCCTCGTCCCGGGGACCGTGCGCCACGAGCCCGGCGTCACCGGAGAGCCGCCCGCGGACTTCGAGCGTCCGGTGCCGGTGACGTTCGGCCGGGTGGACACGCCCCGGCGGCGGCTCGTGGTGGGCGACACGGCGGAGGGGGACTTCGACCTGGGCGTCTCCCGTACCGGGGAGCACGGTTTCCACGTCCAGGTGGAGGTGGTCGACGAGATCTACATGGAGACGGGGGACCTCAGCATGTGACGCGCCCGTCGAACCGCTGCGGCCACTCCCGCGTGAACGTGCTGTACGTGGAGCGCGGCTCCTTCGGCCGGCCCGCCCGGCAGTAGATTGTGCCGGGTGAGACGCGTGTCCGTGGTGGGGAACTCCGGGTCGGGGAAGTCGACGCTGGCGGCCGCGCTGGCCGGGCGGCTGGGGGTGCCGTGGCTGGAGCTCGACTCCGTCTTCCACCTGGCGGGGTGGACGCCGCGCCCGCCGGAGGAGTTCCGGGCCGAGGTCGACGCGTTCACGGCGGCGGACGGGTGGGTGGTCGACGGCAACTACTCCGCCGTACGCGACCTGGTGTGGTCGCGGGCCGACACCGTGGTCTGGATCGACCTGCCCAGGCCGACGGTCATGCGCCAGCTCCTGGTCAGGACGCTGCGCCGGATGGCCACCGGCGCCGAGCTGTGGAACGGCAACAGGGAATCCTTCCGCTTCCTCCTCGACAAGGACGAGTCGATCATCCGGTGGGCCTGGACGAAGCACGCCGTCTACCGGGAGCGCTACCGGCGGGCCGCCGCCGATCCCGCCAACGCGCACCTCGACTTCGTCCGCGTGGCCTCCCGGGCCGATGCCGAGCGGCTCGGGGCTGGCTGACAAAAATTGAAATCTGTCAGTCCAATAGGCATACTGGCCGTATGAGAACTCTGGGAACCGGCGGACCTGTCGTGTCCGACCTCGGGCTGGGCTGCATGGGAATGTCCGACTTCTACGGACCGGCCGACACGTCCGAGTCCATCGCCACCATCCACGCCGCTCTCGACGCCGGCATCACGCTGCTCGACACCGGCGACTTCTACGGCATGGGCCACAACGAGCTGCTCATCCGCCAGGCGCTCGACGGCCGCTCGCGCGACGACGTGCGGATCAGCGTGAAGTTCGGGGCGCAGCGCGACTACGACGGCAACTGGCTCGGCTACGACGGCCGGCCCGCGGCCGTCAAGAGCTCGCTCGCCTATACCCTGCGCCGCCTCGGCACCGACCACGTGGACGTCTACCGGATCGCGCGGGTCGACCCGGCCGTGCCGATCGAGGAGACCGTCGGCGCCATCGCCGAGGAGGTCGCCAAGGGGCGCGTGCGGCACGTCGGGCTGTCGGAGGCCGGGGCCGAGACCATCCGGCGGGCCCACGCCGTCCACCCGATCGCCGACGTGCAGCTCGAATACTCGCTGCTGTCCAGGGGCATCGAGCGGGACATCCTGCCGGCCTGCCGCGAGCTGGGCGTCGGCGTGACCGCGTACGGGGTGCTGTCCAGGGGGCTGCTCAGCGGCCACTGGTCCAAGGACCGCGAGGTGGTCGCCGGCGACTTCCGCGCGGCCAGCCCGCGCTTCTCCGGCGACAACCTGGCGCACAACCTCACGCTGGTGGAGGCGCTGCGGAACCTCGCCGAGGCCAAGGGGGCCACGGTCGCGCAGCTGGCCATCGCCTGGGTGCTGGCCCAGGGCCAGGAGATCGTCCCGCTGGTCGGGGCGCGGCGGCGCGAGCGGCTGGCCGAGGCCCTGGGCGCCCTGGACGTGAGCCTGACCGCCGAGGACCTGGCGGCCGTCGAGGCGGCCGTCCCCGAGGGCGCCGCCGCCGGCTCGCGGTACGCCGAGGCGCAGATGTCCATGCTGGACAGCGAACGCTGACCGTCCGGTGCGGAAGGAAGGTCTCGATCGCGGGTCTTGTGGTGATGTGACGGCGCTAGGGTTGCGCGCGTGCATATCGACGAATGGTTGCAGGCGATCCCGGCCGGTTGGCTTTACGCCATGGTCGCGCTGGTGATCGGGTTCGAGAGCCTCGGCATCCCGCTGCCCGGCGAGATCGTCCTGGTCAGCGCCTCGATCCTGGCCTCCAAGGGCGTGGTGCACCCCTTCTGGGTCGGTGCGTGCGCGAGCGCCGGGGCCATCCTGGGGGATTCCGCGGGCTACGCGATCGGGCGCAGGGGCGGCGCGCCCCTGTTCGAGCGGCTCGGGCGGCGCTTCCCGAAGCACTTCGGGCCCCGGCACATCGCCAAGGCCGAAGGGTATTTCCAGCGGTTCGGGGTGTGGGCGGTCTTCGTCGGGCGCTTCATCGCGCTGCTGCGCATCCTGGCCGGGCCGCTGGCGGGGGCGCTGCGGATGCCGTACTGGAAGTTCGCCGTCGCCAACGTGCTCGGCGGGATCGTGTGGGCGGGCGGCACCACCACGGTGATCTTCTATCTCGGGCTCGTCGCCGAGAAGTGGCTGAAGGGCTTTTCGTGGGTGGGGCTCGTGGTGGCCGTGGTGTTCGGGATCTGCACCACGCTGTACCTGAAACGGCGGGCCGCCTCAGCGCTCGATGAGAGTGACCTCGAGGGAGTAGTGCGAGGCCCGGTAGACGTGTGAGCCGTGCTCGACGGCCCGGCCCTGGTCGTCGTACGTGGTGCGGATCATGGTCAGCAGCGGCGCGCCGCGGCGCTCGTCCAGGAGCCTGGCCTCGGCCTGGGTGGCGGCCCGCGCGCCGATCCGCTGGTTGGCGACCCGCATCCGCACGCCCGCGGCGCGCAGCAGCTCGTACAGGCCGCGGCTCTCCAGGTCGGCGGCGGTGAGCCGGGCCAGGCCGAGCGGCAGCCAGTTGTGCAGCACCGCCAGGGGCTCCCCGGCCGCGAACCTCAGGCGCTCGAGATAGAGGATCTCCGCGCCGGCCTCCACGCCCAGGATCTGGGCGACCTCCTCCTCGACCGGGCGCGGCTCCAGCGCCAGCACCTGCGTGGCCGGCTCCTGGCCCGCCCTGCGCAGGTCGTCGTAGAGGCTCGTCAGCTCCACCGAGCGCTTGACCTGCCCGTGGACGACCTGGGTGCCGACGCCGCGCTTGCGCACCAGCAGGCCCTTGTCCACGAGATACTGGATGGCCTGGCGGATCGTGGGCCGCGACAGGCCCAGCTTGTCGGCCAGCAGGATCTCGTTGTCCAGCCGGGAGCCGGGCGCCAGGTCCCCTCGCCGGATGGCCTCGGCGATCTGCTCGGCCACCTGGAAGTAGAGCGGCACGGGACTGGATCGGTCCAGGTCGATGGCGAGATTAGCGGTCATGCTGATCAGCTTAACGCAGGTCAGAATGTCCTGACAAACAACCGGGCCGGCCGAAGTGGGCATAGAGGGTCATGATGCCCTTTTCCCCTGCTTCGGGAGTGAAGATGGACGTGACGTACCTGCTGGACATCGCCACCGAGGCGGCCAGAGCCGTCGGGCCCCGGCTGCGCAAGGCCTTCAGATCCCGGCCCGAGGTGTCCACCAAACGCGACTTCCACGACCCGGTGACGGAGCACGACCGCGCCGCCGAGGAGACGATCCGCGCGGTCATCGCCGCCCGCGTGCCCGAGAGCGTGATCGTCGGCGAGGAGGGCGGCACGACCGGCTCCGGCGACCTCGTCTGGTACATCGACCCCATCGACGGCACCGCCAACTTCGCCGCCGGGCTGCCGTTCTTCTGCGTGTCGATCGCGGTGGCCGCGCGCGGCGAGCTGGTCGCCGGCGTGGTGTACGACCCCGTACGCGAGGACGAGTTCGGCGCCTCCACCGAGGGGGCCTGGTGCAACGGCACGCCGTTGAGGAGCGCCGGAGCCACGAGAGACCGGGAGGCGATGCTGCTGTCGAGCTATCCGACGCCCGCGGACCTGGAGGCGGACGGAGAGGAGGCGCTGCGCCGCTACGGCCGGTTCCTGGAGTCCTTCGCGGCCGTGCGCAAGCCGGGCAGCGCCGCGCTCAAGCTCGCGCACGTCGCCGCCGGCTGGTCGGACGCCGCCTACGGCACCCGCGCCCACCCCTGGGACGTGGCCGCGGGGGCGCTGCTGGTGCGCCAGGCGGGCGGCGTCTACCTCGGTGACCCGCTGGCGCAGGGGTCCTACCTGGCGCATGTGGGCGGCTTCGACCTGGACGGCTCGGTGCTGGCCGAGGTGGCGCCCCGGTGACGCCGCTAGCGAAGCAGCCGCGGGAGCTCGGTCAGTGAGGTGATGCGCGGGAAGCCGGCGGGTGGCGGCTCGACCCCGAGCCGGTCGAGCCAGACCGAGCGCATCCCGGTCGCCGCCGGCCCCGTCACGTCCTTGTCGACGTCGTCGCCCACCAGCAGCACCTGCTCCGGCGCCAGCCCCAGTGCCGCGGCGGCGCCGGTGTAGGAGGCGGGTGACGGCTTGAAGTGGCCGCCCAGCACCTCACCCGTCAGCACCGGCCCGATCAGGTCGGCCAGCCCGATCGCGCGGACCTTCGCCTCCTGCATCTGCTGCGCCCCGTTCGTCAGCACCCCGAGCGCGAACCCGCCCAGCTCCGCCACCGCCCCCGCCGCGTCCGGGTAGGCGCTCCAGCCCTGCCGGTAGCGATCGCCGAAGTCGGCGTAGGCCGCGTCGAGGTCGCCGGGCACCGGCACGGCCAGCTCCCGGCAGAGCGAGGTCAGGCGGCGGTGCCGCTGCTCCTGATGGGTGCACTCGCCCGCGTGCCACATCGCCAGGTACCGCACCTCCAGGACCTCCCAGAGCGCGGCCGCCTCGTCCAGGCGCGGGTGGCCGGGGAAGCGCGCCGTCATCCATGCCGTGATCGCGGCGTCGGCGGCGCTGCGGTGGTCGAGCAGGGTGCCGTCCAGGTCGAACAGGACACCTTTCACGCCCGGCATGGGTCTGGCGGTCACGGCGTGGCTCCGGCTCCGGTGGTGGGTGCGGTCACGAGAGGGCCGCGGCGGCGATGCGGGCGGCCGTCTCCCGTGGAGGGTATCCGAGGGTGAGGCCGCGGACCGACAGCGGCGCCCCGGCGAAGCGGGCTTCGCCGTTCTCGCTGAGGATGTAGTGCAGCGCGGGGGAGTGGCCGCCGTGCGCCTCCAGCGCCGCCACCTCCGGCTCGGCCAGGTCGGGCGGCAGCGCGCCGCGGTAGTCGGCGATCAGCGCGTCCAGGTCGAACAGCCGCGCGTAGCGCTCGGCCGTGCCCGCCACGACCCTGATCAGCCCGCCGACCGGCTCGGCGTGGTAGACGAGGCCGGTGCCGCCGCTCTTGGCGAACCAGCGCAGCGCCTCGGCCGCGGGCAGCGTGAACGCCCCGTACGGCTTGCGCCCGTACAGCAAAGCGTCGGCGATCCACCGGTCGCACCACAGTTCGTCGTGGTACGGCGAGGGGGAGCCCGGGTCGACGGCCAGCCCCTGGGCCAGCACCGGGTTCCAGGCCGAGACCAGCGGGCTGCTGAACCGCGGCATGCGCGGCCCGCTCCAGTGGCTGAGCGCGTAGCCGTACCAGATGGTGACGACCTCGACCTGCCGGTCGGGAAGGGGCCGTTCGTAGGTGCCGTTCATGATCTGGCCGCCGTCGGGGTGCCGCCAGGGGCCCGGGACGATGCCTGCGGCTGCGGGGAACGGAGGGGTCCGGTAGTCGGGATGCAGTATCCACGCGTCCGCCACAGTCCCTGCCCCCTCGGGTGCCAGACCACTTGAGTGGCCATCGTGCAACAGGTTTAATCGAGTTGCAATAGAGCAGGGCCGAACGCTGATTTTTGTCATCGGCGGCCGTGACGTACGTATTCGGTCAGTGCTGTTGCCGGTAATCCCCGGCCTGGCGCACGTGGTCGATCATGATGCGTTCCGCGGCCTCGGCGTCGCCGGCCGCCAGCGCGGCCAGGATGCCCTCGTGCGCGTCGAGCTGGGCCCGCACCTGGGCCTCGTCCAGCCACAGCGACGCGTCGGCGGGCACCGGGACGCTGTTGCGCACCGATCTGGCGTGCGCGCCCAGGAAGGCCGGGCCGCCGATGTCCACGATGCGCAGGTGGAATCGAACGCTCTGCTCCCCGAGCCGGTCGTGCCTGCCGTGCGCGGCGTCCTCGGCCATCGAGGCGTGCAGCTCGCGCAGCCCGGCCAGCTCCTCCGGGGTGATCCGGCCCGCCGCCAGGCGCGCGCCCAGGCCCTCGACCACCGCGCGCAGGCCGTAGTACTCGGCCAGGGCATCGTCGCCCAGGTCCACGACGGTCGCGCCGTGATGCGCCTCGTAGCTGATCAGCCGGTCCTTCTCCAGCCTGCGCAGCGCCTCGCGCACGGGGGTGACCGACACGCCCAGCCGGCGGGCCACCTCCCCGGCCCGCAGCGCCGTGCCGCCCGGGATCCGCGCGGTGCGGATCTCGTCGAGCAGCACGCTGTAGACGTACTCGGCCTTGCTCATCGGCGGCCGCGGCTCAGTAGGCGACATGTCCCCATTTTCCATAGATTGACCTATGACATATTTCTTATAAGTTACATACCTATGACGAGCCTCGCAGACCTTCGGGTCATCGACGCGGCGACCCTGTTCGCCGGTCCCTCCGCCGCGATGATGCTGGGCGACTTCGGCGCCGACGTGATCAAGATCGAGCACCCCCGGCGCGGCGACCCGTCGCGCGGGCACGGCGCGTCCGTGGACGGCGTGGGCCTGTGGTGGAAGACGCTCGCCCGCAACAAGCGCACGGCGGCCGTGGACCTGTCGCACCCCGACGGCCAGGGGATCCTGCGCCGCCTGGCCGAGCGGTCCGACGTGCTGATCGAGAACTTCCGCCCCGGCACCCTCGAACGCTGGAACCTCGCCCCCGAAGACCTGCTCGAGCTCAACCCGCGGCTGATCGTGGCGCGGATGACCGGGTTCGGGCAGTTCGGGCCGATGGCCAGGCAGCCGGGGTTCGGGACGCTGGCCGAGGCGATGAGCGGGTTCGCGGCCATGACCGGGCAGCCCGACGGGCCGCCCACGCTGCCGCCGCTGGCGCTCGCCGACGGCATCGCGGGCCTGGCCATGTCGTACGCGATCATGGTGGCCCTGCGCGCCAGGGAGCAGAGCGGGCGGGGGCAGGTCATCGACCTGGCGATCATCGAGCCGATCCTGGGCATCCTGGGGCCGCAGATGACCGCGTACAAGGCGCTGGGCGTCGTGCCGCGCCGCACCGGCAACCGGTCCAGCAGCAACGCGCCGCGCAACACGTACCGGACCCGTGACGGGCGGTGGCTGGCCATCTCCACCAGCGCCCAGCCCGTCGCCGAGCGGGTGGTCGCCCTGGTGGGGCGGCCCGACCTGGTGGAGCAGCCGTGGTTCGCCAGCGGCAGCGGGCGCGTGCGGCACGTGGACGAGCTGGACGAGGCCGTCGCGTCGTGGATCGCCGAGCGGGACGCCGACGAGGTCATCGCCCGCTTCGAGGAGGCGCAGGCCGCGATCGCGCCCATCTACGACGTCTCCGACATCGCCGAGGACCCGCAGTACGCGGCGCTGGAGACGTTCGTGGAGGTGCCGGACGAGGAGCTCGGCAAGGTCACCCTGCAGAACGTGCTGTTCCGCCTGTCGGACACGCCCGGAGAGATCCGCTGGCCGGGACGGCGGCTCGGGCGCGACACCGACGAGGTGCTCGCGGAGCTCGACTACACCGGCGAGGCGATCACCGCCCTGCGCGAAGAGGGCGTGATCGCGTGATCGTCACCTGGCTGTACGTGCCCGGCGACCGGCCCGAGCGCTTCGACAAGGCCGTCGCCTCCGGGGCGGACGTCGTCATCATCGACCTCGAGGACGCGGTCGTGCCCGCCCGCAAGGACGAGGCCCGCGCCAACGCCGTCGCCTACCTGCGCGCCCGCCGCGGCGCCGAGGGGGAGACGCGGGTGCACGTGCGGGTCAACGACCTGGCCACCGGGCGGGGGCTGGCCGACCTCGAGGCCGTCGGGGAGCTCGCCGACGCCGTGCGGCTGCCCAAGGTCGAGTCCGTGGCCGTGCTCGACGCGGTCACCGGCGCTCCGGCGTACGCGCTGCTGGAGTCGGCGGCCGGGATCGTCGCGGCACGCGAGATAGCGGCGCACCCGAAGGTCGCCGGCGTGGCGCTCGGCGAGCAGGACCTGTCCGCCGAGCTGGCCATCACCGACGAGCGGGCCATGGACCACCTGAGGCTCCAGGTGGTGCTCGCCGCGGCGGCGGCCGGCCTGCCGCCGGTGCCCATGGCCGTCTACCCGAACGTCAAGGACGAGGCCGGCCTGCTGGCCTCCTGCCTGGCGGGCCGCGGGCTCGGCATGTTCGGCAGGACCGCCATCCACCCCCGCCAGATCCCGGTGATCAGGCGGGCGTTCCGCCCCTCGGAGGAGGAGGCGGCCAGGGCCGCGGAGATCGTCGAGGCGGCCGAGCAGGCCGAGCGAGCGGGCCTCGGCGCGGTCGCGCTCCCCGACGGCCGCTTCGTGGACGCCCCCATCGTCGCCCGGGCCCGCCGCACCGTGGCGCTGGCGAGCCGCCTGGCCGACCAGGAGGGTTAGGACGGGTACCAGCGCGTCGACAGCTCCTCGTCCACGGGGGGAGGGCCCGGCAGCTCCCGGTGCGCCGGCGGCACCCGCAGCGAGTCCATCACGAGCGTCAGGTAGCGGTGGCGCAGCTGCGCGGTGCGCTCCTCGTCGCCGAGCTTGATCGAGGCCAGCTGCTCGAACAGCAGCGCGATGTCCGCCGTGGTCACGTCCGGCCGCAGCACGCCGGCCTCCACGGCACGGCGGTGCGCCTCGGTGGCCAGCGACGATGCCCGGACCGCGGCGCGGCCCAGCTCCTCGGTCGGCGTGAACGTGCCCGCCAGCTTGATCGTCAGGGAGTTGGTGTCGGCGTCCACGATGCCGCGCAGGTAGGCGGCGAACGCCTCCCACGGGTCGCCTTCCCGGGCCAGCGACCGCTCGGTCACCTCGCTGTAGAGCTGGAGACCGTCGCCGCACAGCTTCTGCAGCAGCGCCTCCTTGCTGGGGTAGCGGCGGTAGAGCGCGCTGATCCCGACGCCCGCCTTCTCGGCCACGGCCGCGATGGGGGCGCCGGGGTCGGCGGTGAAGACCGCCCGGGCCGCCTGCAGGATCAACTCGTCGTTGCGGGCGGCCTGCGCCTTGCGGCCGCTCATGGGTGCGCTCGTCATACCCGCCAGTATATCGGAACGTAAGATTCCGTTCTAGTGTGAACAAGTCCGCATGTCTATACATAGAAATGATATTGAGGTAGAACCAGGGCGAGCCCGTTGGTCTTGGAGGTGTCCTATGAGACGTACCCCGATCGTGCTGGCCCTGCTGGGCGCGCTCGCCGTGAGCGGCTGCTCCTCTTCCGGAGGGCAGAGCGCGCAGAGCGCTCCCGCCGCGAGCTCCGCGGCAGCCCCGGCCGCCGCGAGCGCCAGCTTCGCCGTCATCACCCACGCAGGCGCCGGCGACTCCTTCTGGGACGTGGTCAAGAACGGCGCCGAGGCCGCGGGCAAACAGTACGGAGTGAAGGTCACCTACCAGGGTGACGGCGACCCCGCCAAACAGTCGCAGCTCATCGACCAGGCCGTCTCCGAGAAGGTGGACGGCATCGTGGTCTCCATGGCCAACCCCGACGCGCTCAAGGAGGCCATCGGCAAGGCCGTCGCGGCGAAGATCCCGGTGGTCACCATCAACTCGGGCGCCGACTCCTCCAAGGCGTTCGGCGCGATCACGCACGTCGGGCAGTCGGAGGACGTGGCCGGGCGCGGCGCGGGCGAGCAGCTCAAGGCCGCCGGCGTCACCAAGCTGCTGTGCGTCATCCACGAGGCCGGCAACGTCGGCCTCGACCAGCGCTGCAAGGGCGCCGAGCAGGCGCTGGGCGGCACGGTCGAGCGGCTGCAGGTCGACGTGAGCAACCTGGCCGACGTCACCTCCAAGGTCACCGCCAAGCTCCAGTCGGACAAGCAGGTCAACGGCGTGCTCGCGCTCAACCCGGCCGTCGCGATCGCCGCCAGGGACGCCATCAAGGACTCGGGCTCGCCGGCCAAGCTGGCCACGTTCGACCTGTCGGGCGACGTGGTGAGCGCGATCAAGGACGGGGAGATCCTGTTCGCCGTGGACCAGCAGCAGTACCTGCAGGGCTACCTGCCGATCACGTTCCTCAACCTGTACAAGAACAACCTCAACACCGTCGGTGGCGGCCTGCCCGTCAACACCGGGCCGGGCTTCGTGACCAAGGACAACGCCGAGCAGGTGGCCAAGCTGGCCGAGGCGGGCACGCGATGACCCTGGCGGCCGACGAGCGGGTCGCCGACGTCGGTCTGGCCCGCCGGCTGCTGATCCGGCCCGAGCTGGGCGCGGTGGTCGGGCTGGTCGTGGTGTTCGTGTTCTTCGCCTCCCAGTCGCCGGTGTTCCGGTCTCTGGACGGCATCGCGAACTGGCTCGACCCGGCCGCCACGCTCGGCATCATGGCCGTCGCGGTCGCGCTGCTCATGATCGGCGGCGAGTTCGACCTGTCGGCCGGCGTGCTGACCGGCACGAGCGGGCTGATCCTGGTCACGCTGGCCACCCGCTACGGGTTCAGCGTGTGGGCGGCGATGCTCGTCGGGCTGGTCGTGGCGCTGGCCATCGGGTTGGCCAACGGCCTGGTCGTCACCAGGACCAGGCTGCCCAGCTTCATCGTCACGCTGGGCACGTTCCTCATGCTGCAGGGCCTCAACCTCGGCGTCACCAAGGCCATCACCGGGACGGTGCAGGTCAGCGGCCTGCGCCGGGCCCCCGGCTTCGAGGCCGCGAACGCGATCCTCGCCGGGACGATCCAGATCGGCGGGACCTCGTTCCGGGTGGCGATCCTGTGGTGGATCCTGGTGACCGCCGTGGCCACCTGGGTGCTCATGCGTTCCAAGGCCGGAAACTGGATCTTCGCGGTGGGCGGCAACGAGCAGGCCGCCCGCGCGGTCGGCGTGGCCGCCGCCCGTACGAAGATCGCCCTGTTCATGACGACGGCGTTCGCCGCCTGGCTGGTCGGCACGATCCTCGCGCTGCGCTACACCTCCGTGCAGGCCAACATCGGCATCGGGCAGGAGTTCATCTACATCATCGCCGCCGTCATCGGCGGCTGCCTGCTCACCGGCGGGTACGGCTCCGCGATCGGGGCCGCCATCGGCGCGGTCATCTTCGGCATGGCCGACAAGGGCATCGTGTTCCTGGGCTGGAACGCCGACTGGTTCAAGTTCTTCCTGGGAGCGATGCTGCTGCTGGCGACGCTGGCCAACCGCCTGGTCAGGCGGTACGCCGAGGAGGTGAAGCATTGATTCTGGAGACCCGGGGCATCGGCAAGACGTTCGGGTCGGTGCTGGCGCTGCGCGAGGTGTCGATGGGCGTGCGGGCCGGCGAGGTGACCTGCGTGCTCGGCGACAACGGCGCCGGCAAGTCCACGCTCATCAAGATCCTCGCCGGGGTGCATCAGCACGACGCCGGCTCGTTGCTGGTGGACGGCCAGGAGGTGCGCTTCGCCAGCCCCCGCGACGCGCTCGACCGCGGCATCGCGACCGTCTACCAGGACCTGGCGATGATCCCGCTCATGTCGGTCTGGCGGAACTTCTTCCTCGGCTCGGAGCCGAAGAAGGGCCTGGCCTTCGACGTGGCCAAGGCCAGGAAGGTCGCCCGCGAGGAGCTGCGGGCCATGGGCATCGACATCCGCGACGTGGACCAGCCGGTCGGCACGCTCTCCGGCGGCGAGCGGCAGTCGGTGGCCATCGCCAGGGCCGTCTACTTCGGGGCCCGCGTCCTCATCCTCGACGAGCCCACCTCCGCGCTGGGGGTCAAGCAGGCCGGGGTGGTGCTGCGGTACATCGCCAGGGCCCGCGACCGGGGGCTCGGCGTGGTCTTCATCACCCACAACCCCCACCACGCCTACCCGGTCGGCGACCGGTTCCTGCTGCTCAACCGGGGCGCCAGTGTGGGCGAGTACGGCAAGGCCGACATCACCACGCAGGAGCTGACCGCGCTCATGGCGGGCGGGGCGGAGCTGGAGGAGCTGGCGCACGAGCTGCAACGGGAGTGACCATTTTGGGGGGAATTTGACGATTTTGGGCGGTGGTCTGGAGGTGCGAATAGGCACAAATCCCTCGGCGTGACATTCACCTGGGGGTCATCGTGACCACAATGATCAAGCGGGTCGTCCTGGAGCCGGCGGCGCAGGAGTTCGCGGACGCCACCGCCCGGCGCCCGTTCATCTACGAGCTGCCGCCCGAGGACGGTCGCGAGGCGCTGGAGCGGCTCCAGTCGGACCCGAACGTGCCCAGGCCGGAGATCGACGAGGAGTGGATCCAGGTCCAGGGCGGCCCGACCGGCCTGGTGCCGGTCCGGATCGTCAGGCCCAAGGGCGCCACGGGGACCATGCCGGTCATCTTCTACATCCACGGCGCGGGCTGGGTGTTCGGCTCCGCCCACACCCACGACCGGCTGGTGCGGGAGCTGTCCGTGCGCTGCGGCGCCGCCGTCGTCTTCCCGGAGTACGACCGCGCTCCCGAGGCGAAGTACCCCACGCAGATCCAGCAGAACTACGTCGCGGCCCGCTGGGTGTCGGAGCACGGCAAGGAGAAGGACCTGGACCCGGCGCGGATGGCGGTGTGCGGGGACTCGGTCGGCGGCAACATGGCGACCGTGCTGGCCATGATGGCCAGGAAGCTCAACTTCGTGCAGCTGCGCGGGCAGTGCCTGTTCTACCCGGTCACCGACGCGAGCTTCGACACCGAGTCCTACCGGCAGTTCGCCTCCGGCTACTACCTCAACCGCGACGGCATGAAGTGGTTCTGGGACCAGTACACCCCCGAGTCCTCCCAGCGGGGCGAGAGTCACGCCTCGCCGCTGCGGGCCCGGTCGGAGGAGCTGCGCGGCCTGCCGCCTGCGCTGATCATCACGGGCGAGGCGGACGTGCTGCGCGACGAGGGCGAGCTGTACGCGGCGCGGCTGCGCGAGCTGGGCAACGACGTGACGGCGGTGCGGATGGCCGGCATCGTGCACGACTTCGTCATGCTCGACAAGCTGCGCGACACGAACGCCTGCAAGGCGGCCATGACCCTGGCCACGACCACGCTGCGGCGGTGGATCGAGTCTTGATCTACGCGCCCGCGGCGGTTCCCCCGGGGCCCTTATTACGCCGCCCGCCCCTGACGCAGGGCGGGCCGCACAGATCGTGCGGCCCGCCAGTGCGGCATGCACAGGGCCGCCGGACGAGGGCGGCTTTATGGTGCGGCCATATTCAGCGCCCCCCTCCGAGGAGCTTCCATGACCGCCGTCGACTCCCGAACGATCCCCATCGGCGCGGCATTCGATCGGATGCCGTTCACCCGCAGGCACGTGCTCATCGCGCTCGCGCTGTTCATCGCGTTCGTCATCGAGTCGTGGGAGCAGCTCGCCCTCGTCTACGTCTCCGGCGACCTCGGCACCGCCTTCGGGATCGACGAGGCCGGGGTCGGCGTCGTGCTGTCGGCGGTCGCCTTCGGCATGATCCCCGGTGTGCTGGTGTGGGGGCCGGTGGCCGACCGCGTCGGTCGCAAGCCGGTCGCGTTCTGGTCGCTGCTGGCGTACGGGGTGATCGCGCTCGCCTCGGCGTTCGCGCCGAACATGACGGTGCTGGTGACGCTCCGGGTGGCCTCCGGGCTGGCGCTGGCCGGCGTCTACACGATCACCTTCCCCTACTTCCTGGAGCTGCTGCCGACCCGCTCGCGCGGGCGGGCGGCGGTCTACCTGTCGATCGGGTGGCCGATCGGCATGCTGGCCGCGATCGGGGCGTCGATGACGCTGGGCGGCCTGGGCTGGCACGTCGTGGTGATCGCCAGCGCGGCGGCGGGGCTGTGGGCGTTCGCGATCCGGGCGTGGGTGCCGGAGTCGCCGTACTGGCTGGCCGCCCGGGGCCGCCAGGAGGAGGCGCGCGCGGTGCTGCGCGCGCTGAACAGCCCTGACTCGGAAGCCACGTTCACCGTGGCGAGCGAGCGGGTCGGAAGGCCGCTGGACCTGTTCCGGGGTGGGCTCGCCCGGATCACCGTGGTCATGCTGCTGCTGAACTTCGTCTTCAACTGGGGCTACTGGGGCCTGCAGACGTGGCTGCCGACGCTGCTGCAGCAGAAGGGCCTGACGCTGTCGGCCTCGCTCGGCTTCGCGGCGCTGAGCGCGCTGATGATGATCCCCGGGTACGTGAGCGCCTCCCTGCTGACCGGCCGGTTCGGCCGCAAGAAGGTGTTCCTCGTCTACGTCGTGGCGGCGCTGCTGGGCGGCCTCTGGTTCGCCACCGCCTCCTCGACCACCGGCCTGTACCTCGGCAACTTCGTGCTGTCGTTCTTCAGCCTCGGCGCCTGGGGCGTCTGGAACACCTGGAACGGCGAGTTCTACCCGACCGCCCTGCGCGGCACCGGGTACTCGTGGGCCACGGCCGCGCAGCTCGTGGCCACCACGGTCGCGCCGTCGGCGGTGGGGGCGCTGCTGGCCCACGCCACCGGGTTCACCGCTACCATGCTGATCATCAACGCGTTCATGGTGGCCACGGCGCTGCTGGCCGTGCCGCTGCCGGAGACCGAAGGACGCGAGCTGGAGTGATCCTCGGCGTCGCCCTCGTACGGCCCTCGCCGGTGCTGGTGGCCGTCAGGGACGGCGCGCCCGAGTGGCCGGTGAGCCGCGCCGCCGCCCGCGCGGCGGCGCGGGCGTGCGTGGCCGTGGACCTGGGCGACGTGCCCACCGCGGCGGTGGCGGCGATCCGGGTGGGCGGGCCGTGCCCCGAGGCGCTGCGGCCGCGCGTCGGCTCCGGGACGGCCACGATCGTGCGCGGCGGCCACAGCCTCACCGGGCGCGTGCTGGCGCCGCTGGACACCGAGGCGGTCCGGCGCTTCGCCGCCACGTGCGGGCTGACCGACTTCGCGGTGACCGCGACCGGCTCCCCCATGCTGGCCGACCACGAGCTGGCCGTGGCCGCGATCATCGCGGCCGAGGTGCCGCAGGCGCGGATCACGCTGTCGTACGAGTTCGGCCATCCGGGGCTGCGCGAGCGCGAGCAGGCCACGATCCGCAACGCGGCGCTCGGCCCCGAGGCGGGGCGGATCGCCGACGAGGCGGCCCGGGAGCTGCCCGGGATGCCGGTGTTCTTCGCCAGGTCGGGCGGCGGGCTGGTGTCGGCCCACTACTTCCGGCGCTACCCGCTGGCCTGCGACCTGGGCGGGACGGCGAGCCTGGCGCGCGGGCGGGTGGTGCTCCCCGGCGTCCCCGGCGAGGTGGCGGCGGCGTACGGGGCGGCGATCGGGCGGCCGGAGGCGCAGGTGGAGCGGATCGTGCAGGCGCGGGGGCGGGCCGAGCTGGACCGGGTGCTCCAGGACGCCAGGGACGAGGCGCTCACCCGCGTGGTCAGCGCGGGCGCCCTGCCCGGCTCGGCCAGGATCGCGGAGACGACCGTGAACCCGCTGTCGTACCTGCCGGACGGGCTCTACCGGGTGCGGGTGACGGCCGAGGGGACGATGCCATGAACCCGCCCATGAATCCGCGCGGGGCCGTGATGATCGACGAGGACGGGCTCGCGCGGCTCTCGGCGGGGGCGAGGATGTTCGCGACCGGGGCGGCGGAGTCGGCGCACACCCTCACTCTCGACTGGGCGGGCTCGCTGATCGGGCCGGGCGTCGAACTGGTGACGGCCGAGAAACTGGCGCCGGACACGTTGTGCGTGGCGGTCAGCCTGGTCGGGTCCACGACCGCGCTGGGGGAGCAGCTGCCGACGGGTGACGAGCCCGCCCGTGCCGTGCGGGCGCTGGAGCGCAGGCTGGGGGAGCGGGCCGGGGCCGTGGTCGCGCTCAACCTGGCCGCCGAGAACGCCCTCGTCCCGCTCATCGCGGCGGCCCAGCTGGGGGTGCCGCTGGTGGACGGCGACGGCACGGGGCGGGTGTTCCCGCTGCTGGAGCAGACGACGTACGCGCTGGGCGGGATGAGCCCGGCGCCCCTGGCGCTGGCGGGCGGATCGGGCGAGCTGGTGCTGCTGGAGACGGCCGGTGACCGGGTGGAGGAGCTGATGCGCCCCGTCGTGCTGTCGGTCGGCGGGTGGGCGGTGGCGGCCTGCTACCCGATGGCGGCCGGCGACCTGGCGCGGGTGCTCGTGCCCGGGACGGTGAGCCTGCTGCTGCGGGCGGGCGAGCCCGGCGCGCCCCGCTCGACCGCGGCGCCGTTCGGCGTGCGGACCCTGTGCAGGGGACGGATCCTGACGGTGGAGGGCAGCACCGGGCACGGCGCCGACGTGTCGCTGCCGTCGCTGCCGTCGAGCATCGTGGTGCAGGAGACGGAGGGGCTGCGCCGGTTGGTACGGCTGGAGGCCCACAACGAGATCGTGCTCGCCCTGGCCGACGGGGCCGCGGTGGCGATGACGCCGGACCAGATCTGCATGATCTCCACGGCCGACGGGATGGTCGTGGACGTCGACAAGGCGGTGCCCGGCCTGGAGGTGGACGTCATGGTCGTGAAGGCCGCACCGGTGTGGCACACGGATCGGGGGCAGCGGCTGGGCGGGCTGCAGGCGTTCGGGATCCCGCTGTGACGGGGCCGCGGGCGGGGTGGGAGGCGCCGGTCACGGTGGCCGAGCTGGTCAACGCCGGGCCGCTGGCCGGGGCCAGGATGTACGGCTCGGGCGAGAACCCCGTGCACCAGGTGCGGATCGTGGACGAGCTGTCGGTGTTCGGGACGGTGGCGCCGCACACGGCGGTGGTCCTCATCGGGACGGCGGCCAGCGGCGGGTGGGCCGTCGAGATGGCCACCCGCCGGGCGTGGGAGCAGGCGGCGGCGTGCGTGATCGCGCCGGCGGGCGGGCTGAGCGAGGGCTCCGGCGAGGTGCTGGCGGAACGGCTCGGCGTCACGCTGATCTTCGTGGACGAGGATCCGCTCATCGTCGCGGTCCGGGTCGCCTCGGCCGCCGCCCGCCCGGAGGCGGCCCGCACCCAGCTCGTGGCCCGCTGCGCCACCCGCCTGGCCGAGGCCGGGCCCTCGGCCCGCCGCGTGCTGGGCGTCCTGAACGCCGAGCTGCCCGGCACCTCGGTGACCCTCATCGACCGGTACGGCCGGCACCTGGCCGGGGCCCGCGCCGTCGACCGGCCGGGCGTCGCTCGACTGAGCACGGAGGCCCAGGGCGCCGACGGCCGAGGGCGATCGGAGCCCTCTGGGGACGACGATCACGGCACGCCGCCCGAAGCGGGTGCCCGGACCGGGGGCGGGGTGGGGGCGCGGTGGTCGGCCGAGGTGGAGGTGCCCGATCTGGACGGCGGCGTGCTGGGCACGCTCGTGGCCGGCGGGTCGTCCCGGTCGCCCGGATGGCCCGCGGCCGTCCGTACCGTGCTGAGGCTGGCGGTGGCCCCGCTGACCGCCTGGGCCGCGCAGGAGCGGCTGCGCGCCTCCCGCGACTTCGCCCTGCGGCGCGCCCTCGCCGAACGCCTGCTCGCCGAAGCCCAGCAGGAGCCCGGGGAGCCCGGGGAACCGGAGGAGGGCGGGGCGAGGGCGGAGGCGATCGCGCTGGGCTGGCCCGTCGAGGGCGCGATGACCGCCTACCAGGTCCGGCCGACGGCGGAGGCGGGCGACGCCGCGCCGGCCGGGACGCTCATCGCCGCGGCCGTGGGCCAGGTGCCCGTGCTGCCCTGCGGCGAGGGCTGGGCGGGATGGTCGGCGCTGGACCCCGGCGAGCTGGCCGAACGCCTCAGCCGTTGCCTGCGGACGATGCCCTGGCCGTGTGCCGCCGGGGTCGGCGCGCGGGTGGAGGGCCTGCGGTCGGTCGAGGAGTCGCTGCTGGGAGCCGAGGCGGCGGCGTTCGTGGCGGGACCGGGCACGGTGGCGCGAGCGGATCGGATGGGCCCGGCCGAGCTGCTGGGCGCGCTGCCCACCGGCGTCCTGCGCACCCCGGCCACCGTCGTGCTGCGGCCGCTGCTGGCGGTCGACAAGGACGGCACGCTGCTGGAGACGCTGGCCGCGGTCCTGGACGAGGGCGGCGCCTTGAAGGCGGCCGAGCGGCTGGGCGTGCACCGCAACACGATCACGACCCGTCTGGAGCGCATCAAGTCCGCGGGCTTCGACCTGGACGACGCCGCCACCCGCCTGGCTCTGCAACTCGCCTGCCACGTCCTCCTCCGCTGAGCCCGCCGACCGCCCTTCCGACGGGGTCGCCGACCGGGCGGGATGCACTGGCGGGGGCCTCCTCCTGTGCGGGCCGCACATGCGGGTGGCGTCCCCGTCGGCGTACGGTGCAGCGCATGAGCTATCGCGTCGCCATGGACATCGGCGGCACCTTCACCGACGTCGTCTGCTACGACGAACGCAGCGGGACGGTCACCGCCTCGAAGGCGCCCACCACTCCGGGAGACCTGGCCGAGGGGGTGTTCGCCGCGCTGGGCCGGGTCGTCGAGGATCCGGCCGAGATCTCGTTCTTCGTGCACGGCACCACGCAGGGGCTCAACGCGCTGCTGGAGCGCAAGGGCGCCCGGGTGCTGCTGCTGGCCGGTCAGGGCGGCCGGGACGTCTACCAGATCGCCAGGGGCAACCGCGACCGCATGTTCGACCTGCGTTACCGCAAGCCCGCGCCGCTGGTCCCGCGCCAGGACGTCATGGAGGCCGGCGGCCGGCTCGACTACCTGGGACGCGAACTCCAGCCGCTCGACGAGGAGTCGGTGCGGGCGGCGGGGCGGCGCGCGCGGGAGGAGGGGTTCGACGCGGTGGCCGTGTGCCTGCTGTTCTCCTACGCGAACCCGGCGCACGAGCTGCGGGCCGGCGAGATCCTGCGCGCGGAGCTGGGCGACGACGTGCTGGTCGTGCTCTCCCATGAGGTGGCGCGGGAGTGGCGCGAGTACGAGCGGACCTCGTCGGCGGTGCTGGAGGCGTACACCGGGCCCGTGGTGCGCCGCTACCTGGCCAGGATCGAGCGGCGCTTCGCCGAGCGGGGGCTGGCCGTGCCGGTGCACGTGATGCAGTCGTCGGGCGGGCTGGTGAACGCCTCCTACGCGATGCGCAGGCCGTTGCAGACGCTGCTGTCCGGGCCGGTGGGCGGCACGATGGGCGGGGTCGCGGCGGCCCGGTTCATGGACAGGGAGAACGCCATCTGCATCGACATGGGCGGGACGTCGTTCGACGTGTCGCTCGTGGTGAACGGGCGGCCGGATGTCCGCGCCGAGGCCCGCATCGAGGGCTACCCGGTGCTCATGCCCATCGTGAACCTGCACACGATCGGCGCGGGCGGCGGCTCGATCGCGTACGCCGAGGCGGGTGCGCTGCGGGTCGGGCCCGAGTCGGCCGGGGCCCTGCCCGGGCCGGCCTGCTACGGCAGGGGCGGCACCCGGGCCACGGTCACCGACGCGAACGTGGCGCTCGGCCGGGTGGACCCGGCCTGGTTCGCGGGCGGGCTGATGACGCTGGACGTGGAGGCGGCGGGCACGGCGGTGGCCACGCTGGCCGACGAGCTGGACATGGATCCGCTGCTGCTGGCCGAGGGGATCTGCGACGTGGCCAACGCCAAGATGGCGCAGGCGATCCGTACGCTGACCGTGGAGCACGGGATCGAGCCGCGGGAGTTCGCGCTGGTGGCGTTCGGGGGCGCGGGGGCGATGCACGCCGTGTTCATCGCGCGCGAGCTGGGGATCTCCGAGGTGGTGGTGCCGCGCTTCCCGGGGGCGTTCTCGGCGTGGGGGATGCTGGAGGCCGACGTACGCCGGGATCTGACGCATCCGTACTTCCGGTCGCAGGACACGCTCGACGGCCCCGACATGTCTCGAAATTTTGTGACTTTGGAGGAAGATGCCCTGGCGGCGCTCTCCGCCCAGGGCGTTCCCGAGGAGCGGCACCGGGTCGAGCACGCCGTGGACATGCGCTACGAGGGCCAGGACTACACGCTGACCATCCCGCTGCGCGACGCGGCCGAGCCCGCCGAACCCGGGTTCCTGGAGACGATCGCGGCCCGCTACGCCGAGGCGCACACCGGCCGCTACGGGCACGCCACCCCGGAGGCGCCGGTGGAGTTCGTCATGCTGCGCAGCACCGGGCTCGGCTCGTTCCCGCGCACCGCCGCCGCCGCGCAGGAGGCCCCCGAGGAGCAGGCGGCGTACGTACGGGATGTGATCTTCGACGGGGCCGTGCACAGTACCCCGGTGCTGCGGCGCTCCAGCCTCGACGGCGAGCTGGCCGGGCCCGCGATCGTGGTCGAGGAGACCGCGACGACGGTCATCCCGCCCGGCTGCGTGGCCACCGTGGACCCCAACGGCTTTCTCATCGTGAAGGTGAACTTGTGATCGACCCCGTCACCACGGAGATCATCCGCTGCGCGCTGCTGCAGGCGGCCGAGGACATGAACACCACCCTCATCCGCAGCTCCTACACCCCCGTCATCTACGAGGCCAAGGACTGCGCGGTCGCGCTGCTCGACCGCGACCACAACGTGCTGGGCCAGTCGTCCGGGCTGCCGATCTTCCTGGGCAACCTGGAGGTGTGCACCCGCGAGACCGAGCGCCTGTACGGGCGGGAGGTCTGGCAGGAGGGCGACGTGTGGGTGCTCAACGACTCCTACATCGGCGGCACCCACCTCAACGACGTCACGGTCTACGGGCCGATCTTCGTGGACGGGGAGCCGGCCGGTTTCGCGGCGTCGCGGGCGCACTGGCTGGACGTCGGCTCCAAGGACCCGGGCGGCTCCATGGACTCCACGTCGATCTTCCAGGAGGGCCTGCGGATGGGCCCGGTCAAGGTGTACGCGGGCGGCGCGCCCTGCCGCGACCTGCACGAGGTGATCGCCCGCAACGTCCGCTTCCCGCACGCCACGCTCGGCGACCTGCGCGCCCAGGTGAGCTGTGCCATGACGGGCCAGCGGCGGCTGAAGGAGATCGTGTCCCGGTGGGGCCTGGACACGGTGCTGGCCGCCCGCGACGAGATCTTCGCCCAGACCGAGCGCATGGAACGCGCGGCCATCGCGGCCATCCCCGACGGCGTCTACGAGGCCTCCGGCTTCCTCGACAACGACGGCATCGACCTCGGCACCCCGCTGCCGGTCAACGTCACGGTCGCGGTGTCGGGCGAGTCGATGCACGTCGACCTGACCGACTGCGCCGACCAGGCGCTCGGCCCGGTCAACTGCGGCGCGGCCCAGGCCGTGGCCGCCGTCCGCGTCGGCTACAAGCTGCTGGTCTCGGGCGACGTGCCGCTGAACGGCGGCTCGTTCCGCCCGCTGTCGGTCGAGACCCGGCCCGGCACCATGCTGGCCGCCGAGTCGCCCGCCGCCTGCCAGTACTACTACTCGCACCTGGGGCTGCTCATCGACCTGGTGGTCAAGGCGCTGGCGCCGGTGCTGCCGGACAAGGCGGCCGCGGCCTCGTACGGGGACTCGATGATCGTGCAGTTCACCGGCACGGACCCGCGTACCGGCAAGCTGTACGTCTCCCAGGAGGCCACGGTCGGCGGCTGGGGCGCCTGGGACGGCGGCGACGGCGAGACCTGCCTGATCAACAACGTCAACGGCGCGCTGCGGGACATGCCCGTCGAGGTGCTGGAGACGTTGTTCCCGGTCCGGGTGCGCCGCTACGAGATCCGCCCCGACACCGGCGGCGCCGGTCAGTGGCGGGGCGGGAACGGGGTGGTGCGCGAGTACGAGTTCTGCGGGGACACCTCGCTGTCGCTCTGGTTCGAGCGCTCGATCACCCCGGCCTGGGGCCTGGCAGGCGGCGAGCCGGGCGCGCCGCCCCGCGTCACCCTCAACCCGGGCACCCCGGACGCCCGCGAGATGCTCAAGGTGAACGCGCTGCCGGTCACCGCGGGGGACGTGCTGCGCTGCGAGTCGGGCGGTGGCGGCGGCTACGGCCCCGCCGCCCGCCGCTCCCACACGGCCACGGCCACCGACCTGTCCCAGGGCCTGACCACCCGCTGACCGCGGAACCTGGGGGGAGCGGGCCGATCGGGGCGGCGGCCGTCACCCGCTGGAACGTCCCGCCGTACCGGCGCTGCCCTCTGGCGCCGGTACGGCGGGAGGGCCGTGGCCGCGCAGCCGGTCCATCTCGCGCCACTCGGGACGCAGCCCGGTCAGGCTCGTGACGAGCGCGTAGGCGATCCCGCACGCCAGCAGCACCGGCGCCAGCCCGGCCGCCGTCACCGCCGCCCCGCCCAGCAGCCCGCCCAGCGGGATGCCGGCCCACATCACCGCGCCCTGCAGCGCGCCCACCCGGCCCAGGAGGTGCCGGGGCACGCGCTCGTACGAGATCGCGCTCAGGATCGGGTTCAGGAACCCGCCGCTGAACCCGATCACCACGGACGCCGCCACCAGCCCCCACACCGGCATGTCCACGGCGAACATGAGGAACTTCGGCGGCCCGCCGAGCAGGAACGCCACGAAGAACACCGGCCTGCGCCGCATCCGGTGCGCCACCGCGGCGGCCACCAGGCTGCCCCCGACCGAGGCCAGCCCGAGCACGCTGACGCTCAGCCCGAGGACGGCGGGCCCGTGGCCGGACTCCATGGCCCACACGGGCGCGAGCACCTGGCTCCAGGCCGCGTCCAGCAGGTTCGTGGCGGCGATCATGACGATCACCGCGAGCAGCAGCGGCTCGCCGCGCAGGAACGCGAAGCCCTGGCCGAACCGCCGCCAGTAACCCTCCTCCTCTTCGTGCGCGGGGGCGTCGGGCGCACGGTGCCCGAGGTCGCGCGGCAGCACCACGGCCACGACCGCCGATCCGAGCGCGAACAGGGCGGCGCTGACGCCCAGGCCGGACAGCGAGCCGAGCAGCGTCACCATCGCGCCGCCCAGCCCCGGCCCCACGGTCACGGCCAGCCGCTCCGTCACGCCCATCAGCCCGGTGGCCCGCTCCAGCGGCACCCGCCCGCGTTCGGCCGCCTCCGGAATCATGATCTCCTTGGCCAGGTCGCCCGGCCCGCGGGCCGCGCCGATCACCGCCACCAACGCGACGATCACGCCCAGCGGCAGCAGGCCGAGCGCGTGCAGCACGACCATCGCGGCGGCGGCCGAGGCGCTCACGACGTCGGCAACCCACGAGATCCGGCGCGGCCCCGCCCGGTCCACGAGCGGCCCCGTCAGCGCCTTGACCAGCACGTACGGTGCCATCTCCGCGAACGCCACCAGCCCCGTCCACACCGCGCTGCCGGTGCTCGTCAGCACGAACCAGGGCAGCGCGATGGCCGAGACCCGCGTCCCGGTCGTCGACACGGCGATGGCCGCCAGCAGCCCGGCCATCGGCCGTAAGGACCCGCGCGGCTCCATCATGCCTCCTCAGGGCCGTCCAGCTCGGGGATGACCTGCGTCATCAGGTAGACCCGGACCGCGTCCGCCGGTGCCTCGTCGCCGTCGCGCCGGTAGCGCGCGAAGAGCTCCGTCAGGTCCGCGCGCAGCCGAAGCGCCTCCTCCGGGGTGAGGCGGAACGGGACGGCGCTGAGGTCGAGCACGCCGCGCCACGGTTGCGGCATGGTCTGCAGCTCGTTGAGCGCCTGCTGGGTGCGCAGGTTGTAGAGGGCGGCGATGGACTGCATGTACGCCAGCACCGCCTCCGGCTCCCGGTCGGACAGGCCGCCCTCGTCGGTGAGCCGGGTCGTCCGGTGGACCGAGCGCCACCAGCGCTCCCGCGCGTTGCCGCGTTCGGTGTCCTCCTCCACGAACCCGGCGGCGCCGAGCCTGCGCAGGTGGTAGCTGGCCGTGCCCGAGTTCACCCCCAGGCGCTCGGCCAGGCGGGTGGCGGTGGACGGGCCGTGCTTGCGCAGCAGGTCGACGAGCTGCACCCGCAGGGGGTGGGCGAGCGCGCGCAGGCCCTTGGCGTCGAGGACGACCACGCTGTCAGGGGATGGCGTCATGATGCGAAGCCTAAACCGCAAACACTTCTTCGCAAACAGTTCTTCGCGAAGAAGTGTTTGCGGTTCACGAAAAGGCCGCCGACGGCGCCTGGCCGGGGCGGTGGTCTGCGAGGGTGGGGCCGTTAGGTGACGATCACGTCGCGCAGGAGCTTGCGGCCGCCCGGCCTGCGCCGCCACTCACGGGGGTAGCCGAGCGACACCTCCTCGAAGCGCACGCCGTCGTACCAGGTGACGCGGGGGATGTGGAGGTGGCCGTAGATCATGGCGGCGGTCGGGTGGCGCGTGTGCCAGTCCCTGGTGGCGGTCGTGCCGCACCACTGGGCGAACTCCGGGTAGCGCAGGATGTCGGTCGGCTCGCGTACCAGGGGATAGTGGTTGACGAAGACCAGCGGCACGTCGTCCAGCCCGTCCAGCCGCCGCCTGGTCAGCTCCACCCGGGCCCGGCACCACGCCTCGCGGCTCGGGTACGGGTCGGGGTGCAGGAGATACTCGTCGGTGCAGACCACGCCGGTGCTGTGCGCGTACGCGAGCGCGCTCGCCTTGGTGAGATGGCCGGCCGGCAGGAACGTGTAGTCGTAGAGCAGAAACAAGGGCACGATCCGGACCGGCCCGCCCGCTCCCTCCCACACCGGATAGTCGTCCTCCGGCGTCACTACGCCCAGCTCGCGGCACATGGCGACGAGGTGGTTGTAGCGGGCCACGCCCCGCAGCTCCGGCGGGTCTCCCGGCGGCGTCCACAGCTCGTGGTTGCCCGGCACCCAGACCACCCGCTCGAACCGCGCGGCGAGCAGGCCCAGCGTCCGGGCGATGTCCTCCAGCCGTTCGCCGACGTCGCCCGCGACCAGCAGCCAGTCGCCGGGGTCGTCCGGTTTCAGCTCCTGGACGATGGCCCGGTTCTCCTCGTAGCCGACGTGCAGATCGCTGACGGCCAGCAGCCTGCTCCCGCCTTCGCTGGGCAAGGGACGTCCCTCCTTCGCGTCAGAGGACGGAGGCGTTGTCCTCTGCCACGATCATGTCATCCGTCATCCTGGGCAACATGGCCGCGACCTCGCGGGCCAGGTGCGGGTCGGCGCGGAACGCCTCCATGATCGCCAGTTTCAACGCCGCGCGACTCGGCTCGTCGTCCGGCTTGGCGCTCGCCATCGTCTCGATCACCTGTCTGGACGCGGCGTCACCGCGGCCGAAGACCCGCTGCAGGATGCGGGTGCCGCGGGCCACGGCCGTGTCGGCGGCCAGCTCGCGGGTCTTGGCCAGCACGCCCACGCCGTAGGCGTCGATCGCCGAGGAGACGAAGGGCATGAGGCCGTTCACAGTGTCCATGAGACCCTCCCTTAGGTCCTGATGGAATGACGAGATCGTAGCTTCCGGAGTTCGTCCGGCAAGGGCATAACCTGTCGAATGTGCATGCGCCGTACCTGACCCTCACCTCCGTCGTCGAGCACGAGACGGAGGCGAAGCGCTCCCGGTTCATCTGCGCGCTGGCGCCCGCGCGCAGCGTCGAGGAGGCGGTCGCGTTCATCGGGGAGCGGCGGCAGAAGCATCCCGGCGCCACCCACAACTGCACCGCGTACGTCGTCGGGCAGCGCGTCCAGAAGGGCGACGACGACGGCGAGCCGGGCGGCACGGCGGGCACGCCGATGGTGCAGGCCCTGGTGGGCAGGGGGTTCAGCGATGTGGTGGCGGTGGTGACCCGCTATTTCGGCGGCACCCTGCTGGGGGCGGGCGGGCTGGTGCGGGCCTACGGCTCGGCCGTGACCGAGACCCTCGACCGGGCCGAGCCGGTGCGGATGGTGCCGGCCCGCGTCGTGCGCGTCGCGGTGGCCCACGACCAGGCCGGGCGGGTGGAGAACGACCTGCGGGCCTCGCGCCACCCGGTGCGCGAGGTGACCTACGCGGGCGAGGTCACCTTCGCCGTCTCCGTGGGCGAGGACGAGGTGGCGCCGTTCGCGGACTGGGTGGCGACGCTGACGGCGGGGCGGGCGCGCGTGGACGTGGGCGAGGAGATCCACGTCCCCGGCTGATCAGCCCTCCAGCGCGTACTGCATGACCCTGAACTTGGCCTGGGCCTCGGCCAGCTCGGCCGCCGGGTCGGAGTCGCCCATGATGCCGCCGCCCGCGAACAGGCGGGCCCGGCGGCCCTGCACGAGCCCCGAGCGCAGCGCGATGCCCCACTCGCCGTCGCCGTGGGCGTCGATCCACCCGACGGGCCCGGCGTAGCCGGCCCGGTCCATGCCCTCCAGCTCGCGGATGACCTCGATCGCGGTGGGGGTGGGGGTGCCGCCGACGGCGGCCGTCGGGTGCATGGCGGCGACCACGTCGAGGACGGAGGCCCCGTCGGCCAGCCGCCCGGTGACGTGGCTGGCCAGGTGCTGGACGTTGGGCAGCACCAGCAGCTCGGGCTCGTCCGGCGTCTCCAGCGAGGCGCAGAGGGGGGCGAGCGTCTGGCGGACCGAGGCGATGGCGCACTCGTGCTCGTGGCGGTCCTTGGGCGAGGCCAACAGCGCGGCCCCGCGGGCGAGGTCGTCGGCCGGGCCGGTGCCGCGCGGGGTGGTGCCGGCCAGCACGAGGGACTCGATCTCCTGGCCCGTACGCCTGATCAGCAGCTCGGGCGTGGCCCCCACCAGCCCCGCGACCGAGAACGTGTAGCACTCGGGATAGCGCCGGGCCAGCCGGGTGAGCAGCAGGCGCACGTCGATGGGCCGCTCGGCGGTGGCGACCAGGTCGCGCGCCAGCACGACCTTCTCCAGCTCGCCCTCGCGGATGCGCTTGGCGGCCCTGGCCACGACGTGCTCCCACTCGGGGGCGCTCAGGCTGCCGTCGCCGTAGCTGATGCGGCCGGGGTCGCGGATGGGGGAGAACGTCTCCAGCGGCGCGTCGCCGATCGTGGTGAGCCAGGCGTGGCCGTCGCGGCGGGCCAGCACGGCGCGCGGGACGACGAGGACGGAGCCGTGGGCGTCCTCGTCGAAGGTGAAGCTGCCGAAGGCGACCGGGCCGGAGCCGGGGGTGCGCACGGCGTCGTCGACGTGGGCGTCGCCGAACACGGTGGCCAGCCACTGGCGGGCCCAGGCGAACCGGCCCGGGCCCGGGGGCACGGCCACCCGTGCGGCCTGACCCCAGCCGACCAGGCCCTCGCCGTTCCTGACCCAGGCGTACGGGGCGGTCCTGGGCAGGGATGCCAGCAGGTCGCCCGGGTCGCCGACAGGGGTGGTGCGAACCGGTAGCGGGCGGGTTGTTCCGAGCGCGACACTCACCCAAGACACTCTATGCGGGAACTGAACACGTTCGACTCAGACCCCCGTGAATGCGAGGTTACGGTCAACGAACCCGGATAAAACCAGACGTTGAGCTGCATTTACCCCATCCCGATCAGGTCCGGGCTGTCAAGCGGCGATATGAAGTCGGTCCTGAAATCACAGACGTGGCCCGTACGTCATGGCCGGTCGCTGATCCGCTTCCTACCTTGGGTCCATGATCGGTCGCCTGGGCTCAGTCCTCGCCGCAACGCTGCTCGTCTCCGCCACAGGTCCGGCGCAGGCCGCCGCGGCCCAGCCCGTCCCCGAGATCATGGCCGCGCTCGGCGACTCCATCTCCACCGGCTTCAACGCGTGCGGCTTCTACGTCTCCTGCATCCCGCGCTCGTGGTCCTCCGGCGACAACCCCGGGGTGAACAGCCACTACCTGCGCCTGTCGGCCATGTCTGGAACGCTCCAGCAGCACAACCTCACCTTCGCCGTCCCCGGGGCCACCAGCGCCGACCTGCTCGGCCAGGTGCGCAAGGCCGTCGAGGCCAAGGCCGACTACGTCACGATCCTGATCGGGGCCCAGGACGCGTGCGTGCGCACCGAGCAGGCCATGACGCCCGTCGAGACGTACCGGCGGCGGATGGACGCGGCGCTGGCCGAGCTGCGGGCCGGCATGCCCGCGGCCCGGGTGTTCATCGCCAGCATCCCCGACCTGCGGCGGCTCTGGCAGGTGGGCAAGACCGTCCCGCTCGCCCGCACGTTCTGGACGGCCGGCCACATCTGCCAGTCCATGCTCGCCCAGCCCACCTCGACCAAGCGCGCCGATGTCGAGCGCCGCCAGCGGGTGCGGGCGCGGGTCATGGCCTACAACCGCGCGGCGGCCCAGGCGTGCGCCAGGTTCGGCCCCGGCTGCCACACCGACGGGGGCGCGGTGTTCGCCTTCCCGTTCACGCTCGATCACGTCAGCAAGTGGGACTACTTCCACCCGAACATGGACGGGCAGCGGATCCTGGCCGAGCAGACGTTCGGGCACGGCTTCACCTGGGAGGACCCGCGCTAGCCCGCGCCGCTAGCGGCACTGGGTCAGCATCATCCTCTTGTCCGCCGCGGTGACGGGCACGTTGTACTTGAGCGCGACCTGCGCGAAGCGGGTGACGTACGCGCAGCGGACGCGCCGCTGCGGCGGTAACCAGCCCGCCGGGCCGGAGGCGTCCTTCTGCTCGTTGGCGTAGCCGGCCACGGGCAGCAGGTTCAGCGGGTCGTTGGCGAAGTCGAGCCGCTTGGACATCCGCCAGCGCGGCGCGCCCATGCGCCACGCGTAGTTCAGCGGCACCACATGGTCGACCTGCACCTCGTCCGGGTTGTCCTTGTGCCAGTGAATGGTCCGGCCGGTGTAGGGGTCGCTCAGCTCCATGGAGACGACCTCGCAGCTGGAGCCCGACCGGTATTTCACGTTCCGCCCGTCGCGGGCCAGCAGGTCGTCGCGGGTGCGGCAGCCGTTGCGCGCGTACGGCACCCCGCTCGCGGTGTCGGCCCAGTTGTCGCCGTACCGGGTGCGCTCGTAGCCGGTGTTGGAGCCGAGCCCCTTGACGCGCACGCGTTTGATGAGGTCGCGTGCCTTGCCCTTGTCGGCGTCCGAGATGATGGGTGCCAGACCGGGCCGCGTCCCGCTGGTGTTGCCCAGCGGGCTGGCCGCCGTGGCCGGAGCGGTCTTGGCGCCGCCGACGAAGGAAACGACGATGATGGCTCCCGCTAGAAGGGCGATGGCGTCCTTCGTGCTCAAGCAGGCCTCCGAACATCAAAGGTTGTCTAGAGAAATTCCCGGCATCAGGTGTTCTGACACGGAGAGGGTTGTGTGACTGATCGTCACATCACCCCTGGCCTTTGAAGTTCGGGGAACGCCCTGGTCAGAGCGTGTCGGTTAGCGCCCGCTACTGCGAGGCGCTGGGGATCGCGAGGGGATCGCGGGGAGCGTCGCTCTTGGCCGTGGCCATCTGCTCGCCCAGCTCCCGCAGCCGGGTTCGGCCCATGGCCTGGCGGACTTCGGGGAACCAGTCCTGCTCTTCTTCCTTGATGTGGTGGCGGACGTTCTCCATCAGGACGGTCATCTTGGCGTCGTAGCGCTCGTCGGCCGGGTCGAGGCTCTTGAGCTCTGACAGCATCCAGACGACGACGTGGTGCTCCTCGACGCTCTCCAGGACGTGATCGGTGGTGTCGGGGGCGCCCGAGCGGACGGCCGGGTAGAAGATCGTCTCTTCGATGTAGGTGTGGACGGTCAGCTCTTCGATGACCTCGGCCACGATCTTCTGCTTGTCCTGATGGGCTTCAGCGTCGGTCTTCTCGAACTGCTTGAACAGCTTCTCCACGGTTTTGTGGTCGTCTTTGAGCATCACGATGGCGTCCATGGACGGTCTCCTCGGGCTGGACGGTTCAGGCGGGACGGTTCGGGCGGGTGAGCTCCGGCAGGACACCCGCATGGAGGTGGTGGCGGCCAGGACCTCATGGCCGAAGGTCAGACGTTGAAGATGCTCACTCCGCCGGGGCCGACCAGTAGCCCGACGACGATCAGGACGATGCCCCACAGGATGTCGCGGCGAGCCAGGAGCACGTAGATGCCGGCGACGACGAGGATGACGGCGATGATCCACAGGAGGGTAGCCATGGACGGGCCACTGCCCCGACCCTCGGCCCGGAAACGAGCAGACACCCGTCACGTCCATAACCGTCCGGGCGTGCCGTGCCGGAGGGGGCAGGGTGATGGAGCGCTTCGTGCATCAGTTATGAATCCGTTACCGCCGGAAGGTGATGGGAGGGCCGCCAATGGGGAGGGTGGATCTCGAAGTCCAGCAGAGGGCTTCCTCTCACGCGAACCGAGGCGTGCCTCTGCATGGGCTTTTTCCATGGACGGGGCCGCCGGCACATCTGGGAGAAGCACGTGCCCGTCCTGACCATCACCTCCGACCAGCTCACCGCCGAGGACCTCCTGGCCCGCCTGGCCGACCCGACCATCTCCCACCTGGACGCTGCGCGCATCCGCGAGCGTCTGGTGGAGATGCACGAGGGACTGGTGACCGAGATCACCCGCCGCTACCGCTACCGCGGCGAGTCCATGGACGACCTGCGCCAGGCCGCCTATGTCGGGCTGATGAAGGCTGTCAACGGCTACGATCCCTCGCTTGGACACGATTTCAGGGGATACGCCATGGTCACCGTGCTGGGCGAGGTCAAGCGGCACTTCCGCGACCGCACCTGGGCTGTCCGGGTGCCGCGCGTCTACCAGGAACGCCGCATCGAGATCAACAAGGCCACGGCCGAGCTGACGCAGGTCCTCGGCCACTCGCCGACCGTCGCCGAGCTGGCCGCCAAGCTGGGCATCTCCGAGGAGGACGTGCTGCTGGCGATGGAGGCGTCCACCGCCTACTCGGCGCTGTCGCTGGACGCGCCGGTCGGCGGCGGCGACGAGGACGCGGCCGAGCTGGGCGACCTGCTGGCCGCGCAGGACCATTCGCTCGACACCCTGCTCGACGCGCAGGCGATCAAGCCGCTCATCGACGCCCTTCCGGCTCGGGAGAGAAACATCCTGCTGATGCGCTTCTACGGCAACATGACCCAGTCGGAGATCGCCAAGGAGTTCGGGATCTCGCAGATGCACGTCTCGCGCATCCTGCGTGCCGTGCTCACCAAGCTGCGCACCGCGTTGACGGCCTGATCCTCAGCCCTGACCGTCGAGACCGGCGTTCACCGGGTGCCCGCCTCCCTCCTCGACCGTTGGCCGTGATCGAGGCGGGCCTGCTCGGAGGCGCCTGCCTCACCGGAGCGGACATCCTGCTGACCGGGCGCCCGGCGGCGGAACCCGTACGGCCCGGCCCCGTGTCCGGCCCCGTGCCCGAGCCTGTGGACCGCCCGCGGAGAGGTGACGTGCACCGCCGTATGCCGATGTAACGTGCCTGGTGTGACCGAACGCCCGATCGACCCGGACGTCGATCTCCACATCCCGGCGCAGCGCGCCGAGCTGCACTGGCCCGTGCTCGCCGCGATCGCGGCCGGGGGCGCGCTGGGCGCGCTCGCGCGTTTCGGCCTGCAGTCGGCGCTGCCGTCCGGGCCGGCGGACTTCCCCTGGGCGACGTTCCTCATCAACGTGTCCGGGTGCCTGCTGATCGGCGTGCTCATGGTGATGATCACGGAGGTGCGGCAGGCGCACCGTCTCGTGCGGCCGTTCCTGGGGGTGGGGGTGCTGGGCGGGTACACGACGTTCTCCACGTACGCGGTGGACATCCAGCGGGCGGTCACGGCGGGGGCGCCGCTGACGGGGCTGGTCTACCTGGCGGCCACGCTGGTGGCGGCGGTGGCGGCCGTGGTGGCGGGCATGTGGCTGACCAGGCGGATCGCCGGGATGCTGGCGGGCGTGCGATGACGGTGCTGCTCATCGTCCTCGGGGCGGCGCTCGGCGCGCCGCTGCGCTATCTCGCGGACCGGGCCGTGCAGGCGCGCCACGACACGGTGTTCCCGTGGGGGACGCTGACGGTGAACGTGGCCGGCTCGGCGCTGCTGGGCTTCCTGGCCGCGCTGCCCGCCGCCGGCGGGGTGATGGCGTTGCTGGGCACCGGGTTCTGCGGAGCGCTGACCACGTACTCGACGTTCGGGTACGAGACGGTGCGGCTGGTGGAAGAGGGCGCGCGCTTCCACGCGGTGGCCAACGCGGCCGCCAGCGTGGTGGCCGGGCTGGGCGCGGCCTACTGCGGGGTGGCCCTGGCGCAGGCCCTGTAAATGGTTCGCGGGTGCCCCCGCCGCGATGGCAGGATGGCCCGGCAGCCGTCCGCCGACGATCAGGAGCATGAGATGCGGTGCCTCGGAATCTCCCAGCGCCCCATTGGCACGAGAGTTCCCGAGGACTTCCAGCACCGTGCACATCCTGAACATCGGCATCCTCGCGCACGTAGACGCGGGCAAGACCAGCCTCACTGAGCGGCTGCTGTTCGAGACCGGGGTCATCGACCGGCTCGGCAGCGTGGACGAGGGCAGCACACAGACCGACTCCGGCGAGATCGAGCGCCGTCGCGGCATCACCATCCGCACGGCCGTCGCCTCCTTCACCCTGGGCGACCTGCGGGTCAACCTGGTCGACACACCCGGCCACGCCGACTTCGTGGCCGAGGTGGAGCGCGCGCTCGGCGTGCTCGACGGCGCCGTGCTGGTGCTGTCGGCCGTCGAGGGCGTGCAGCCGCACACCCGGGTCCTGATGAAGACCCTGCGCCGGCTGCGCCTGCCCACGCTGATCTTCGTCAACAAGATCGACCGGGCCGGGGCCAGGGAGGGGGAGCTGCTGGCCGACATCCGGCGGCGGCTCTCGCCGTACTGCGTGGCCCTGAACACCGTGCGGCAGCTCGGCTCCAAGGCGGCCGTCACCGGCGGCGTCGCCTCGCCCGAGGCGGCGGCCGAGGTGCTGGCCGAGCGGGACGACGGGCTGCTGGAGCTGCTCGTCGAGGGCAAGACGCCCGACTTCGGCCAGGTACGCGCGGCGCTGGCGCGGCAGTGCGCCGCCGGGCAGGCGCATCCGGTGCTGTTCGGCTCGGCGCTGACCGGGCAGGGCGTCGGCGAGCTGCTCGACGCCGTCCACCTGCTGCCCGCCGTGACCCAGCCGGCCGGGGATCCGGAGGAGGCGGCGCGGGCGACGGTGTTCGCGATCGAGCGCGCCCCGTCCGGGGAGAAGGTCGCCTACCTGCGGGTACGCGCGGGCGCGCTGCGAGCGCGCGAGCACCTCGCCTTCCACCGGGGAGGCCACGCCTACGACGGCAGGCTGACCGCGCTGGCCGTCGCCGGCTCCCCCGGGCGGCGGCAGGCGGTGGCCGGGGACATCGTCAAGGTCTGGGGCGTGCCCGAGATCCGTGTCGGCGACCACCTGGGGGAGCCCGGGCCCGCGCACCAGGCCCATTTCACCCCGCCCAGCCTGGAGACCGTGGTACGGCCCCGCGTCCCCGGCCAGGAGCCGCGCCTGCACGCCGCGCTGCTCGCGCTGGCCGAGCAGGACCCGCTGATCGGCACCCGCACCCTGGCCGGCGGCGAGACCTCGGTCCTGCTGTACGGGGAGGTGCAGAAAGAGGTCATCGGCGAGACCCTGGCCAGGGACTTCGGCGTCGAGGCGCTCTTCGAGCCGAGCCGGCCCGTCTACTTCGAGCGCCCGTCGGGCACCGCGGAGGTCGTCGAGGAGATCCAGCGCCAGGGCCGCAACGAGTTCATGGCCACCGTGGGCCTGCGAATCGATCCGGGGCCGAAGGGCTCCGGCGTCGGCTACCGGCTGGAGGTCGATCTCGGCTCGCTGCCGCTGGCCTACCACCGGGCCATCGAGGAGAGCGTGCGCCAGGCCCTGGGTGAGGGCCCGCACGGCTGGCCGGTCACCGACGTGCTCGTCACGGTGACCAGGACCGGCTACGCCCCGCCCCTCACGGTCGCGGCCGACTTCCGCGGCCGCGCCCGGGTCGTGCTCGTGCGGGCGCTGCGCCTGGCGGGCACCACCGTGTACGAGCCGTGCCACCGGTTCGAGCTGGAGGTGCCGCCGGAGACGTTCAGCGCGGTCACCGCCAGGCTCGCCGCACTGGGCGGTGAGCTCCACGACACCGGCAGGCGCGACGACACCTGGGTGCTGGAGGGTGAGATCCCGGCGGCCGCGGTGCACGAGGTCGAGCGGCGGCTGCCGGGGCTGTCTCACGGAGAAGGCGTCTGGTGGTCCGCGCCGGCGGGTGATCGACCGGTCCGGTAGGTGGTATGTCGGGTTTCCGGGCTAGATGGGTATTAAGTGGCACAGTGCACCATTCCGGTGCGCATGTCCGTACAGGGGGGAATCCCATGGCAGACACGAAGAAGAAACCCGCCGCCAAGTCCGGCAAGTCGAAGAAGCAGGCCATCAAGACCAGCAGGCAGACCAAGGAGACGAAGCGGGAGACCCGCAAGTCGCCCTCCGGCGAGGAATGACCCGGACGGGGCAGCGGTGGCCCGGCTGCCCGGGCCGATGACCAGGCGGTCGCGGGGGGAAGTTCTTGGCCGCCGATCGGGACGACCGGGCAGTTGTGGCGAAATGTCTGACCCGGGTGATGTGATCTGACAGCCGGGGGCGCGCGCCCTCGGCTGTCGGCTCGACCAGGAGTGGCTCTCATGTCCGGCTACCTGCGCTTTCCCGCCGTCTTCCAGGACGTGGTCGTCTTCGCCGCCGAGGACGACCTGTGGATGGTGTCCGCCCAGGGCGGGCGGGCCTTCCGGCTGACCGCGGGGCTCGCCGAGGCGGGCTATCCGCGCATCTCGCCGCGCGGTGACCAGCTCGCTTTCGTCGGCCGCGAGGAGGGCCCGGAAGAGGTGTACGTCATGCCGTCCGACGGCGGCGCCGCCCGCCGGGTCACCTTCCACGGCGCGCGCTGCACGGTCACCGGCTGGGACCCCGAAGGTCGCATCCTGTACGCCAGCGACGCGGCCCAGCCGTTCGAGGCCCGCAAATGGCTGCACCGCGTCGCGCCCGGCGGGGTCCCTGAGCGGCTCCCGTACGGCCCGGCCAACTCGATCGCGTACGGGCCAGAAGGCATGATCGTGCTCGGCCGCAACACCGCCGACCCGGCGCGGTGGAAGCGCTACCGCGGCGGCACCGTCGGCGACCTGTGGATCGACCCGCGCGGCGACGGCGAGTTCCGGCGGCTGATCAGGCTGCCGGGAAACCTGGCCTCGCCCTGCTGGAGCGGCGGCCGGGTGTGCTTCATCTCCGACCACGAGGGCATCGGCAACGTCTACTCGTGCGCCCCCGACGGCCAGGACCTGCGCAAGCACACCCACCACGACGACTACTACGCGCGCAACCTGTCGGGTGACGGGCACCGGCTGGTCTACCACGCCGGCGCCGACCTCTACCTGCTCGACCCCGGAGAGCCGGCGCACCGGCTGGACGTGCAGCTGGCCAGCTCCAGGACGCAGCGCAACCGCAGGTTCGTCGACCCCGCCGACTACCTCGACGGCGCCACCCTCAGCCCCGACGGCAGCGCGCTGGCCGTCACCGCGCGCGGCAAGGCGTACGCGATGGCCGACTGGGAGGGGCCGGTCACCCAGCACGGCTCGCCCGACGGGGTCCGCTACCGGCTCCTGACCTGGCTCAACGACGGAACCCGGCTGATCGCGGCGGCCAGCGACGACCGCGACGAGGAGCGGCTGGTCGTCCTCGAAGGCCACGAGGGCGGCGGCGGCACGGAGGTGGCCAGGCTGGGGCGGATCACCGAGCTCGTCCCCGACCCGGTCCACGACCGGGTGGCCGTCGTCAACCACCGCCACGAGCTGCACCTGCTCGACCTGGCCACCGGGCGGCCGGCGCTGGTGGAGGCCAACCCGCACGGCTCGCCCGAGGACCCGGCGTGGTCGCACGACGGGCGGTGGCTGGCGTACTCGAGCCCGCTCAACGCCCAGTCCAGCGCGATCAAGCTGCACCACCCCGAGACCGGGCGGACGCTGCAGGCCACGGAGCCGGTGCTGCAGGACTCGATGCCGGCGTTCGACCCGCAGGGCCGCTACCTCTACTTCATCGGCCAGCGCACCTTCTCGCCGGTCTACGACCAGCTCCAGTTCGACCTGGGCTTCCCGCTGGGCACGCGCCCGTACGCGGTGGCGCTGCGGGCGGACGCGCCCGACCCGTTCATGCCCCTGCAACGGCCCCTGGGGGAGGACGAGGAGGACGGCGACGAGCCGGAGCCGCTGCGCGTCGACGTCGACGGGCTGACCCGGCGCGTCACCCAGTTCCCGCTGCCCGAGGGCCGCTACGAGAAGGTGGCCGGGCTCAAGGGCAAGGCGCTGATCCTGACCAGCCCGCTCGAAGGCGAGAGCTCGCTGCACCTGTTCGACTTCGCCAAGGGCAAGAAGGTGCACTTCGCCGACGGCGTCACCGACTTCGAGCTGGGCCGCGACCACAAGACGCTGCTCTACCGCGCGGACTCCAGGCTGCGGGTGGTCAAGGCGAACGAGGCGCCCGAGGACGAGGAGGCGCCGGGGCGGGAGAGCGGGTGGATCGACCTGTCGCGGATCAAGGTGTCGGTCTGCCCGGAGGCGGAGTGGCGGCAGATGTTCCGGGAGGCGTGGCGGCTGCAGCTGGAGAACTTCTGGAGCGAGGACATGGCGGGCGTCGACTGGCCGGCCGTCTACGACCGCTACCGGCCGCTGGTGGAGCGGGTCACGACCCGGGGCGAGTTCTCCGACCTGCTGTGGGAGCTGCACGGCGAGCTCGCCACCAGCCACGCCTTCGAGAGCGGCGGCGAATACCGTCCCGGGCCCGACTACACGCAGGGCAAGCTGGGCGTCGACTGGGACTACCGCGACGGCGTCTACCACATCCGCTCCATCGTGACCGGTGACCCGTGGGATCCGGAGGCGACCTCGCCGCTGAACCGGCTGGGTGTCGACGTACGTACGGGCGACGCGGTCCTGGCCATCAACGGCGCGCCCATAGGCGAGGCCGCGACCCCGAACGAGCGCCTGGTCAACCAGGCCGGCGAGGAGGTCGAGCTGACGCTGCGGCGGGAGGACCAGGTGTGCACCGTCACCGTGCGCGCCATCTCCGACGAGCGGCCGGCCCGCTACCGCGACTGGGTCAACCTCAACCGCGCCGAGTGCCACCAGCGCTCCGGCGGCCGGGTGGGATACCTGCACGTGCCCGACATGGGGCCCGACGGGTTCGGGGAGTTCCACCGCGGGCTCCTGGCCGAGTACGACCGGCAGGCGCTCATCGTGGACGTGCGCTTCAACGGCGGCGGCAGCGTGTCGGCGCTGCTGCTGGAGAAGCTGGCCAGGCGGCGGCTCGGCTACGACTATCCGCGGTGGGGCGACCCGGAGCCGTACCCGCCGGAGTCGCCGCGCGGGCCGCTGGTGGCGATCACCAACGAGTGGGCGGGCTCCGACGGCGACATCTTCAGCCACACCTTCAAGGTGCTGAAGCTGGGGCCGCTGGTCGGCAAGCGCACCTGGGGCGGCGTCATCGGCATCTGGCCGCGCCACCAGCTCGCCGACGGCACGGTGACGACGCAGCCGGAATTCTCCTTCGCCTTCGACGACGTCGGCTGGCAGGTCGAGAACTACGGCACCGATCCCGACATCGAGGTCGACATCACCCCGCAGGACTACGCCAGGGGCGTGGACACGCAGCTCGAGCGGGCCATCGGCGTCGCGCTGGAGCTGCTGGCCGAGCGTCCGCCGCACACTCCCGATCTCCGGCATCGGCCGCGCATGCAACCTTAGTGACGTTACAGGCGTCTAAGGATCATAGGTGGGGAAAGCGCATAGGGGATGAACACGTGCACTCCGCCGAAGCGAGACAATAGGCCGGTGGCGAGATTCCTCGTCGCCGGCCATGTGTGTTGAGACTTCTTCCGGGTGACAAAGGGGGATCTGTCAGGTGCGCGCATTGGCACGCAAGGGCAAGTCGGCGGTGCGCCGACTGTATCGGGGGTACAACCGGCGCAAGACGCTCAACGCGCCGCCGCCTTCGACGCGGAAGGTCCGCATTCTGCTGCTGCACGCGTACGGGATGGGGGGCACGATCCGGACCGTGTTCAACCTGGCCAGCTACCTGGCCAAGGAGCACGACGTCGAGATCGTGAGCATCCTGAAGGAGGCCGAGGAGCCGTTCTTCCCCATCGACCCGCGGGTGAAGTTCCGTTTCCTCGACGACCGGCTCAACCCCAGCGCCGACCCGCTGCGCGCGATGCTGTCGAAGATGCCGAGCCGGATCATCCCCAAGGAGGAGTCGGCCTACCACCGCTTCAACCTGTGGACCGACCTCAAGCTCGCCCGCTACATCCGCTCGCTCGACACCGGCGTGCTGATGGCCACCCGCCCCGGCCTCAACCTGGCGGTGGCCCAGCTGGCGCTGCCCAACGTCATCACGATCGGGCAGGAGCACGTGGCGCTCCGCACCCAGGCCGAGCCGATGCAGGAGCTCATCAAGTGGCGCTACCGCCGCCTCGACGCCCTGGTCACGCTCACCAAGGCCGACCTGCGCGACTATCGTGAGACGTTGCCGAAGAAGCCGAAGAAGCTGACCCGCATCCCCAACGCCGTGCCGCCGATGACGGGCGGCATCTCCAAGCTGGACGCCAAGGTCGCCATCGCGGTCGGCCGGATGACGCGCATCAAGGGCTTCCACCGGCTCATCACCGCCTGGGAGACGGTCGCCGCCACCCATCCCGACTGGACGCTGCGCATCTTCGGCGCGGGGCCGCAGGAGGAGAACCTCGCCCAGCAGATCGCGGAGGCGGGGCTGCAGGGCAAGGTCGAGCTGCCCGGACCGACCTCCGACGTGGGGGCCGAGCTGGAGAAGGCGTCCGTCTTCGTGCTCAGCTCGCGTCACGAGGGCTTCCCGATGACGATCCTGGAGGCGATGGGCAAGGGGCTGGCGATCGTCAGCTTCAACAGCCCGCACGGGCCCAAGGAGATGATCACGGACGAGGTCGACGGGCTGCTGGTGAAGCCGCGGACCAACGCCAACCTGGCCTCCTCGATCATCCGGGTGATCGAGGACGAGCAGCTGAGGCGGGACCTGGCGGCGGGGGCGTTGGAGACGGCGCTCACGTACGACGTGGACGCGGTGGGGGAGAAGTGGGACGCGCTCCTCGACGAACTCCTGGCCCGCCGCAACGGCACCTACGTCCGCCCCCAACCCGCCGCGGCCTCTCCCGCCCCCGGGCCGGACGCCCCGCCTTCCGCCTGAGGCGGCACAGGCTCAGACGCCGGAGCCGGTGAGTTCCACCGGCTCCGCGATGACATCGACCAGCGCGCCGTTCCGATGGACGGTGATCGGTAACGGCTGCCCGATGGCGTCGGCGAACATCAGCCTTTGCAGGCTCTGCGCGTCCCCCACCGGGTTGCGCCCCGCGCTCAGCACGAGGTCGCCGGAGCGCAACCCGGCCCGGTGGGCGGGCGAGCCCGGCACCACCTCCACCACGCGCAGCGCCCCCGTCTGCCCGGTCCGCCGCCGCAGCGCGTCGGGCAGCGGCGCGGGCGAGGTCACCAGCCCCAGGAACGCCCGCCGTACCCGCCCGTCCCTGATCAGGGCGGCGATGATGGATCGGGTCGTGGCGTTCATGGGCACGGCGAGCCCCACCCCCACCCCGGCCACCGCCGTGTTGATCCCGACGACCCGCGCCTGCGAGTCGGCCAGCGCGCCGCCGGAATTCCCCGGATTGAGCGCGGCGTCGGTCTGGATGACGTCCTCGATGAGCCGGACGGCCGACCCGCTGCGCGCGGGCAACGACCGTCCGAGCCCCGACACCACCCCGGCCGTCACCGATCCGGCCAGGCCGAGCGGATTGCCCACGGCCACGACGAGCTGTCCCACGACCAGCTCGTCGCTGTCGCCGAGCGTGGCCGGCGGGGGCGTGGCCGTCTGCGCCCTGATCACCGCCAGATCCGACAGCGGATCCCGGCCCACCACGATGAAGTCCCCCGAGCTCCCGTCGGCGAAGGCCACGGTGCCGTCCCGGGAATTGCCGATCACGTGCGCGTTGGTCAGCAGGAACCCGTCGGCGGTGAACACCACCGCGGACCCGCTACCCTGGCCGGCCCGCACGCTGGCCACTTTCGGCAGCAACTCGGCCGCCACGGACGAGACGACGCGCGAGTAAGCGTCGAGTGGATCCGCCATCGTGCACTCCTTTGCTTACAGGATTACACGTTAACTCCACATTCGCCCGCGCGCATTCCAGGCGCTCAAGCATGCGGATCTCTATCGCCCGCGGCGGTGCCGCGGCAGCAGCAGGCTGACCACCGCGATGGCCAGGCCGAGCCCGGCCGCCATGAGGAAGACCAGGTCGTAGCCGGTGGCGAGGGCGTCGACCGGGGAACTCCCGGCGGCCTCCGACGCGGCGGCCCTGGTGCCGGCGGCCGTCGCGAGCACCGCCAGCCCGATCGATCCCCCTGCCTGACTGGCCGTGTTGGCCAGGCCGCCGACGATCCCCGCGTCGCCGTCGGGAACGTCGGCGGTCGCCACCGCCATGAGGGTGGGGAAGGTCAGCCCGATGCCGACCGCGATGAGCAGGGTGGGGCCGAGCACGCCGGTGACGTACGCGCTGTCGGCGTGGCCCAGGGAGAGCCAGCCGAAACCGGCCAGGAAGCAGGCGCTGCCCGCCGTCACGAGGGGGCGCACACCCGTTCGCGGCAGTAGGGTTGCGGCCCATCGCGCGATCACCATGAACGTCACCGCCGCGGGAGTCTGCCCGAGCCCGGCCTGAAGCGCGCTGAAGCCGAGGACGTTCTGCAGGAACAGCGACGAGAAGTACCACATCGCGATGGCGATCCCACCGAACAGCAGCAGCATGCCGTTCCCGACGGCCACCCCCCGGATCCTGAACAGCCGCAGCGGCACCATCGGCTGGCCGGCGAACCGCGCCTCCACCACGACGAAGACGCCGAGCAGGAGCAGACCCGCCACCACCGGCCCGGCGACCGGCGCGGACTTCCAGCCATGATCGGCGCTCTGCATGACCCCGTAGATCAGCGCCGCCAGCCCCGCCGTCCCCGTGACCGCGCCGAGGAGGTCGAGCGATCCCCGCCGCCCGGCTCTCGTTCCGGCCAGCGACATCATCGCCACGACGATCAGCGCCGCGCCGATCGGCAGGTTGATGAGGAAGACCCACCGCCACGACAGGCCGGTGGTGATGGCACCGCCCGCGAGCGCGCCGACCATGCCGCCCACACCGCCCGAGGCGGACCACGCGCCGAACGCCTTGGCACGCGCGTTCGGCTCGGTGAAGGAGGTGTTGATCACGGCCAGCGTCGCCGGGGCCATCATGGCGGCCCCGACGCCCTGCGCGACCCGGGCCGCCACCAGGACCTCCGGCGCGGTCGCCAGGCCGCCGGCCAGACTCGCGACGGAGAACGACAACAGCCCGGCGACCAGCATCCGGCGCGGTCCGAACAGGTCGGCGGCGCGGCCCCCCAGCAGCATGAAACCGGCGAAGCTGAGCAGATATCCGTTCACCACCCAGGCCAGTCCGGTCGCGGTGAAACCGAGTTCTTCGCGGACCGAGGGCAGGGCGACGTTCACGATGGACGCGTCCAGGATGACCATGAACTGGCTGGCACAGGCCAGCGCCAGGACCAGCCAGGGGAGGCCGGCGTACGGCCTGGCCCGCTGGGACGCGTTACTGGTATTTGTCATGACTCGCTGCTCGAGGTCGTCGCGGCCACGCTTTCGCGTACGGCGGCGTGGCCGTCCCCCAGCAGCCGGATCGTGATCCGGGCCAACCGCCGCCCCTGGTACCTGGCCGCTTCCAGCACCGCGGCGTCCGGCCCGGCTCCGTTCGGGCCGGTCACCAATGACGTGCCGTACGGGTTGCCGCCGGCGCCGTACACGACCGGATCGGTGAACCCGGGCGGCACGATCAGCGCCCCCCAGTGGTAGAAGACGTTGCTCAGCGACAAGATCGTGGCCTCGCTGCCGCCGTGCCGGTTGAACGCCGAGGTGAAGGCCGTCACCGGCTTGTCCGCCAGCACGCCTTCGCGCCACAGCCCGCCGGCCTGGTCGATGAACTGCTTGAGCTGCGCGGCCGGCGTCCCGAACCGCGTCGGCGTCCCGAACGCGAACGCATCCGCCCACGCCAGATCCTCCACCGAGGCCTGGGCGATCGAAGCGGCGACGTCGGCGTGCCGTCGCCACCGCGGGTCCTGGTCGATCGCGCTGTCGGGCGCCAACTCGGCCACCCGCCGCAGCCGTACCTCGGCCCCGGCCGAGGCGGCACCCTCGGCGACGGCCTGCGCGAGCGCGTACACGCTGCCCGTCGCGCTGTAGTAGATGACGGCGACCTTCACGGTCATGCCGGGCTCCTCGCTGTCGTGTTAAGATTAGTTATGCAGATAACTATTATCTGCATAACTAATCTGTCAAGGAGCGCCCATGGACTTCGAGCAAGCCGACGCCCTCAACCAGGCCATCCGCCTGCTGAGCCTGCGCCACCGGGCCAGGGCCGCGGCGCTGCTCGCCCCGCTCGGGCTGCACCCGGGTCAGGAGGCGCTCCTGCTCGAGCTCGACCGGACCGGCCCGAGGATCCAGGCCGAGCTCAGCGAGGCGCTCGGCTGCGAACCGCCCAGCGTCACACTCATGACCCGCAAGCTCGAAGCCTCCGGCCACATCCGCCGCAAACCCGCCCCCTCCGACAGGCGTGCCAGCATCGTCGAACTCACCGACAGCGGCCAAGCTCTGGCCGACCAGGTCAAGCAGCTCTGGTGCGCCCTGGCGGAGGAGACCGTGACCGGCCTGCCCGCCGAGACGGTGGCGGCACTACCCGGCATCCTCAACACCTTGACCGGCAACGTGGACACCAGAGCCCACCGCCACACCCGCCGTCCCGGACCGGGCAAGCCCGACCAGCGCTAACGGGTGCTGCAGTCTCCTCGGCGCCGTACTCCAGCGACCCGAAGGTCGAAGCGACGGTGGGCCGCGGGCGGCGGCGCCGCATCATGGGTAGGTCGGCTTACCTACCCATGCGGCACCACGAGCGGGGCCAGCTCCACGCGGCGGGTCACTCCCAGCTTCGGGTACGCCTTGTACAGATGGTGACCGACTGTGCGGGGGCTGAGGAACAGCCGGGCCGCGATCTCCCGATTGCTCATGCCCGCCGCCGCCAGCCGTACCACTTGAAGCTCCTGGGGCGTGAGCCGGGCGAGCGGGTCGAGGGCCCGGGGGTGGGCCGAGGGCCGCTCGCCCAGGGCGGACAACTCCGCGCGGGCCCGGCTCGCCCACGTCCGGGCGCCGAGCCGCTCGAAGGCGCCAAGCGCGTCGGCCAGCTGGTCCTTCGCCTCGGTGTGGCGGCGATGCCGGTGCAGCCATCCCCCGTACGCCAGCCGGGTCCTGGCCTCGTCGTACCGGCGGGGGTCGCGCTCGTGCAGTTCCAGCGCGGTCGTGAAGTGCCCGGCGGCGGCGTCCTCGTCGGCCAGCAGCGCCGCGCAGCGGCGGGCCAGCGCGATCGCGTGGGGCCGGCCGGTCTGCTCGGCCCAGTCGGACAGGGCGGGCAGGTGGCGGGCGGCCTGCTCGGGGAGCCCGGCACGTACGGCCGCCTCGACATGATCGGGTACGGCCCTGATGAGGAAGTCGTGCCGGGCCGGGCCGCCGCACACCTCGTCCAGCCGGGCCGCGGCCTCGTCGAACCGGCCGCCGGCCAGGTGGAGGAGGCCGAGCGCCCACGAGGCCAGCGCGGCGTCGGTGGGGTGTCTGGTGCGGTGCTCCAGCACGCCGGCGGCCAGCGACCGGCACGAGATCTCGTCGCCGCCGACCGCCGCCAGCCATGCGGCGATCGCGTTCAGCACGACGACCTGCAGGTCCTGGCCGAGGTCGGTGGCCAGGGAGAGGGCCTCGGTCACGCCGGCGTCGGCGTCCATGAACCGGCCGCGCAGCAGCTGGACGATCGCCAGGGGTTCGAGCGCGTACGTCAGCCGGCCCACCGCGCCCTGCTCCCGCACGTCGGCGACCAGCGACTCCAGCACCTCCGTGGCGATCTCGTCCTCGGCCACCAGCATCCCGGCGAACCCGGCCATGAGCCGCTCCACGAACCCGTCGGCCTTGCCCTGCCTGGCGGCCCCGGCCAGCTCGCGCATGGGTGGCACGCCCACGTCGGGCCGGCCGTCGTAAAGCTGCCGGAACCCGATGAGTCCCGCCACGACCGGTGCCCCGGTTTCGACGGTCTCCAGGAGGGCGGCGCACTGGCGTACCAGGTCGTGGTCGCCGGCGTCGCGGGCGTACCAGACGGCTTCGGTGAGGATCGACACGGCCCGCTCGGGGTCGGTGGCGGCGATGGAGCTGGCACCGTCCAGCGCCAGGGCGGCGGCGACGGCGGGCGAGCCGCGCTCGTACTCGACCTGAGCACGGATCCACGCCGCCTCGGCCGTCAGCGACGGGTCACGAAACGGGCGCGCGGGCTGGCCGGCGGGTTGCGGAGCCCGGCCGGCCGGCCCAGCATCGCGGTCGGTCAGCCCCAGGGCCCGATCGACCGAGCCAGTGGCCCGGTCGGGCATCCCCACGGCCTGGTCAGCCAGTTCGACGGCGCGATCGGGGAGGCCCGCTTCGTAGGCGGCGCGGGCGGCGGCGATCAGCCGCCACGCCCGGCGCGTCTCGTCGGTGCTGAGCTGGGCGGCGCGTTCGAACGCGCTCATCATCGCGGTCACCCCGCCCCGTCGGCCGGCCCGGCGGGCGGCCCGCTCCAACTCGGCGGCGACCTCCTCGTCCGGGCCCGGGGTGGCGGCGGCCAGGTGCCAGACACGGCGGTCGGCGTCGTGCTCGCCGTCAAGCGCCCGTGCGAACGCCTCGTGGACCTGAACCCGCCCGGCGTGCGGGGCGACCTGGTAGGCGGCGGCCCTGATCAGCGGATGCCGGAAGGTCACGCTGCCGCCCGGTGACAGCCCGTCGGACAGCACAACCAGCCGGGCCCGTTCGGCAGGCTCCAACTCGGCCGCGGAGACGCCGAGCAGCGTGCCGACCCGCAGGATCATCTGCAGGCTGCCAGTGTCGTCGGCCGCGGCGATCAGCAACAGCAGCCGCGCCGCCGCGGGCAGGCCGGCGATCTGCGCCTGGAAGACATCCTGGACGTGGCCCGCGGCGGGCAGGAGCGGCGCGGAACGGTCGTTGTCCTGCAGGGCGTTGAGCATGGTGGCCAGCTCGATCACGGCGAGCGGGTTGCCGCGCGACTCCGCGAGCACGCGCTCGCGCAACGGCCCGGCCAGGCCGCGCGCGTGCGCGTCGAGCAGCGACGTGGCGCTCTCCTGGTCCAGGGCGGAGAGCCGGAGCACGTCCAGACCCGGCACGGGCGTGGCGAACGACACCGACGCCGAGTCGCCGGCGAGAGGGACGGGGCGGACGCAGGGCCCCGCCTGGCGTTGCGGAGCGTCCCCGCTCCTGCCCGTGAAGATCATCGCGATGGGGTCGGCGTGCAGCCGCCGGGCGGCGAACAGCAGCGCGTCCAAGGACGCCCGGTCGAACCACTGGGTGTCATCGATCAGGCACACCAGAGGGCGATCGCCGCTCAGCTCCGACAGCAGCGACAGGGTCGCCGCGCCGATCAGGAACCGGTCGCCGACCGTCGCCTCGTCCAGCCCGAACGCCGTCCGCAGCGCCGCCGCCTGCGGGCCGGGCAGCGTGCCGAGCCGGTCGAGGTACGGACACAGCAGCAGGCGCAACCCCGCAAAGGGCAGTTCGGCCTCCGACTCGATGCCGACGCCACGTAGCACCCGCAGATCGGCCGCCGCGGCGGCGGCATAGTCGAGCAGCACGGTCTTGCCGATCCCGGCCTCACCCGTGATCAACAGTGCTCCGCGGCGGCCCGCACGGGCGCTCGCGAGCAGGTCGTCGATCCGGGCCCGCTCGGCGGTCCGCCCCAGAACCATGCGGAAACAGTAACCCACGCCACTCTCGGAACGATCTCTCCACGCGGACGTGTCCCTGGAGCGGCACAAAGGGGCGAACTTTCCGGCAAGCCCAGTGCGGATCGAGGCCCGCGGATCATGAGTCGGCTCGGTTAAGTGTCGCCGAGTGTTGTTTGCATCGCTGCGGCTGGGATTCCCCCCGCCGGCAGACCGTCCCACTCGACCACAACGCGGTTGCGTCCCCGGCCACAGCCATCGCACGCTCGCCTCCGGTGTCCACCATGGCGGGCACGTTGACCATGGTCGGCAGGCCGCCGTAGTTGTGCGCTCGCAGCCCGCAACCTTCATCACAGATCCTCGCCGCGCTGGCCCGCGCGCTCCAGCTGACCGATGACGAGCGCGATCACCTCTATCTGCTGTCCGGCCACCGTCCGCCGGCCGGTCTGCCGACCTGCACGAGGTGGCGGTCCGGCGCTCCAGCCGGATGCGGCTCGCCCATTCCACGGTCGGTCCCATCGACCGGCACTGTGAGACACTGCGCGTCGCCTGCGGTGCATCCGGACGGCCTTCGGCTGCGTACGCAGGTTGTGGTGCGGTTCGGGGGTTGGCGCTGTGGAGGCGATTTCGGCCGGTTCGGAGATCTCATCAGCTCCACTCCGTCGCGCTCACGTGACCTGTCGCCACATGGACGCGAGCGGTGCCCACGCATCGAGTTGGGCGAGCATCTGTGACTCTGTCCCGGCCGGCAGTAGGAGCAGGCAACGGTCCAGGCCGGCGTTGGCGAGCGTGTCGAGTAGTCGCCGGTCCGGCGGGGTGTTGAACACCGTGATCGGGATCCGTCCCCGGCCGGTGTCGGCGGCACGCCGGCGTAGTGTCACGGCACGCTCGCTCAGTTCGACGGCGTCCGCGAGCCCTTCGCATTGCGGGAACCAGCCGTCGCCGAACGCCAGAACCCGATCCTCGGCGCCCGGCCCGTTACCGCCGACCAAGACCGGCGGATGCGGCCGCTGGAGCGGCTTGGGCCAGGACCAGATCGAGTCGAAGTTGACGTACTTTCCATGGAACTCGGCCTCTTCATCGGTCCAGATCCGGCGCATCGCCTGCACTCGTTCGGCGAGCAGCGCCATCCGGGTGCGGGGGTCGGTGCCGTGGTTGGCCAGCTCCATGCGGTTCCAGCCGGCGCCGACGCCGAAGAGAAGCCGGCCGCCGGACAGCCGGTCAAGGCAGGCGACCTGCTTGGCCGTCACGATCGGGTCCCGTTGCGTCACCAGGCAAACCCCGGTGCCGAGCTTGAGAGAGCGGGTGACCGCGGCGACCGCGGACAGCGCCACGAACGGGTCGTAGGTTTCGGCATAGGGCCGGGGGGAGCTCCCGTCGGACCGCCGACTGTGCACGGGGATGTGGGTGTGTTCCGGAAAGAACAGTGACTCGAAACCGCGTTCTTCAATCGCGCGACCGATCGCGGGTGGCTCCATGCCATACGCGCCGGCGAAGGTGGTGATCCCAATATCCACGCCGACAATCTAGAGGAAGGTCGCCGCGTCGGAAACACATTTCATGGCCCCGCCCGCGATGATCCCCTGGCGTGCCCGGTGTCTCGCCACACTCGCGACAGGACGCACCCGAATCGGCAGATCTGCCCCGTTGCAGTGATCGACATGTGGCGCCGGTTCTCAGGTACTGGGTTGGCTCCTGAGCAACTTATTACTTGTAGTGGCTCGATTGCCGGCCCAATTCTGCGGTGCCATAAAAGAACTGGACCGGTCCGGATGCGGTGGCAAATCGTGGCCTGCGATCAAAATGCCCAGCAGATTCGGCGGCAGCGGGATGGGGCGGCTCGACGCCCATGCTTGTCCGGCACGACGATCCGACGGGCGCGATGATCCACGACCACACCCGCTCGTGGAGGTTCTACCCGGGTGCGCGGTAGGCGGCGAGGAAAACGTGGGCGGCGGCGTCGGCGTAGTGATCGAGCTCGGACGGTGGGAAGCGGATGTCGTCGCCGCAGAACATGACCTTGTTGACCGGGATCGACGAGACGAGCCAGGTGAAGTGATTGGCGGCGAGCACGGGTTCGTCGATCTTCAGCAGTCCGCGGCCTGTCAGTTGCTCGAAGCACGAGGCCAGGGCGGCGTGCACGCGCTCGGGGCCCGCCTCGAAGTAGGCGTGGCCGAGTTTCGGGAAGCGGCCGGCCTCGGCGATGACGAGGCGGCGCACGCGCAGGTGGGACGGTTGTGTGAGGGTGTGGATGAACCGGCGCGCGACCGCCCGCAGGGTGGTCTCGACGTCATCCGTGGTGGCCAGCTCGCCCATGGCGTTCTGGAAGATCTGGTCGATGCCGACGAGGCGATCGAGCACGATCTGCTCGAACAGGCTCTCCTTGGGCCCGAAGTGCTTGTAGATCGTCTGCTTCGACGCCCCCGCCGCGGTGGCGATCTCGTCGGTCTTGGCGCCGACGTAGCCGTCACGGAGGAACACCTCCAGCGCCGCATCCATGATCCGGCGTCGAGTCTGCGCATGTGGGGGTGCGGCGTGTGGCATTTCGGCCCTCCTGAGTTCGCGCCGGGCGACCGTTGACATCCTCTCGAAGTGTACCGTACGGTACTGTTCGCTCTATCGGTACAGTACCGTACGGTACGACCTGAAGGGAACCAAGATGGGCACTGTTCAGTCCAAGGACGGCACCGAGATCGCCTTCGACGTATGGGGCGACGGCCAACCACTGATCATGATTGACGGGGCCACCGCCCATCGCGCGGTCAACCCGATCAACGCCGAGGCAGGGCAGCTGCTACGCGATGAGTTCCGGGTCTACGCCTACGACCGCCGCGGCCGCGGCGAGAGCACCGACACCGCACCCTACGCGGTGGAGCGCGAGTTCGAGGATCTTGCCGCTCTTATCGACCACGCCGGCGGGTCGGCCATCGTGTTCGGCTGGTCCTCCGGGGCCGTGCTGGCCCTGCACGCCGCGGCCGCCGGCCTGCCGATCACCCGGCTGGCGCTGTTCGAGCCGCCGTTCGTCGTCGACGACAGCCGCCCGCCGCTGCCGGCCGACTACGTCGAGCGGCTCGACGCCTGCGTCGCTGACGGCCGCCCGGGCGACGCGGTGGAGGTGTTCATGACCGCGGCGGTCGGCCTCCCGGCCGAGATGGTCACCGGTATGCGGCAAAGCCCGGTCTGGCCTCCCACGGAGGCCGTCGCGCACACCATCGCCTACGACGGACGGATCATGGGCACCACCATGTCGGGCGCCCCGCTGCCCCGCGATCGCTGGGCCGCGGTCACCGTACCCGTCCTGGTCATGCACGGCACCGGCACCATGCCGTGGCTGATCACCGGGGCCCGGGCGCTGTCCGATCTCCTGCCCACCGCGACCCTGCGGGCGGTACCCGGCGAGAACCACGGCGCCACGGCTGACGTGCTCGCCGCCGCGCTGCGGGAGTTCGTCTACGGCCACTAGACACACCCGAAGAAACGCAGACGCCAGGTACGCCACGGGCAGATCCTGCATCTGCCGACGGCGACGCCGGGACCGGATCGCCTTCGAGTCTGGTCCGCCGAAGCGCCGGTTCCACCTGCACACGAAGCAATGAGGAGGTTGGAGATGGGAAAGATCGCAGTCACCGAGTTCATCTCGCTGGACGGCGTGGTGGAGGGTCCCGGCGGCGAAGATTTCACGTACCGCAACTGGAGCTTCGAGTTCCAGCGCGGTGAGGACGGCGACAGGTTCAAGCTCGACGAGGCGCTCGGAGCCGAGGCGCTGCTGATCGGCCGCAGGACCTACGAGTCCTTCGCCGGCGCCTGGCCCCACTACCAAGGTCCCTTGGCCGACAAGTACAACAGCATGCCGAAGTACGTGCTCTCCAGCACCCTCACCGACCCCGAGTGGAACAACACCCGCGTGATCAAGGGTGACGTGCTCGAGGAGGTGACCAAGCTGAAGGAGGAGGTGGACGGCGAGATCCAGGTGCCCGGCAGCATCCGGCTCGTGCAGGCGCTGATCGCCGGTGACCTCGTCGACGAGATCCGCCTGATGACCTTCCCGGTCATTCTCGGCATCGGCAGGCGACTGTTCGGGGAGACCACGCGCAAGACGACGTGGAGGCTGACCGAGTCCAAGACGGTCGGTGAAGGCATCCCGATCACGACCTTCCAGCGGGCAGGCGGATAAACCGCTCGTCACTTGCGTCAACCGTAGGCCGGGCCCGGCATGCCTCTGGCGCAGGGAGGGACGCAGGCAAGCACCTGCTCACCAGCGCCGTCGGCGGCAGGGAAGCTTCCTACATCGCGTTCACCCGCATCGCGGGCTGTCGCCGGCCGAGCAAAGGCTTTCCATGGCCGGCCGGCAGCGCGAACCTCCGTGGTAGGGCTGACCGGAACACGGCCTGGGGTGCTGCCGGGAGTGTGTCACCAGGTGGTCGGCGCAAAAGTGAACCACGGGCCTTCTTTCTTTTGCATGTGGCAGGAGGAGCGGTGGATCATCTACGCGCAAGGCCGTCGACATTCAGGAGTCGAGAGCGCGGGACGCTCGCGCGCGCCGGCCGGGGCACTCTGACGGTTGTGGCCGGGCTCGGTCTGTTATGCGGCCCCGCTGCCGCGTGGGCGGAGAACACGGATGACGCGGGGCAGGGCGCCGTGGTCACGATCGACAGTGGCCAGGTGCGTGGTGTCGTCGCCGGGGATCAGCGATCGTTCCAGGGCATCCCGTTCGCCGCGCCTCCGGTCGGCGACCTGCGGTGGGTCTCGCCGCAGCCGGTCGTACCGTGGGCGGGGGAGCGTGCGGCCACGCAGCCGGGCCCCGCGTGCGCGCAGACCGCCGGTGTGCTGGGCGAGAAGCAGAGCACGAGTGAGGACTGCCTGTATGTGAACGTGACCACACCGCGCGGGGTGAAGCGCGGCGAGCCGCTTCCCGTGCTCGTGTGGCTGCACGGTGGCGGCTTCCGGAACGGCTCTGGCGCCATGTACGGCGCGAGCCGGCTGGCCACCAGGGGTGACCTCATGGTCGTCACCGTGAACTACCGGCTCGGCCTCTTCGGCTACCTGGCCCATCCTGCCCTGGAGGGAGCGAACGCCGAGAACCTGTCGGGCAACTTCGGCATCGAGGACCAGCAGGCGGCGCTCCGGTGGGTCAAGCGGAACGCCGCCGCGTTCGGCGGCGACCCCCGCAACGTGACCGTGGCCGGCGAGTCGGCCGGAGGTGCGAGCGCCTGCGCACACCTGATCTCGCCGAAGTCGGCCGGGCTGTTCCACCGGGCGATCATCCAGAGCGCGCCGTGCCTGATGACGCGCTGGCCGGCCGGGTGGAACTGGCTGCCACGGCCGCTCGCACAGGCGTACCAGCATGGTGAGGCCACGGCCGAGCGGCTCGGCTGCACCGACGCCCGCGCCGGCGCCGTGGCAGCGTGCCTGCGGGCCAGGACCTCGGCGGAGTTGCTGGCTCAAAGCCAGAACGAGTTCGCACCAGTGATCGGCGGACCGCTGCTACCGCTGGAACCGGCCGAGGCCCTCGCCGAAGGACGGTTCAACCGGGTGCCGGTGATGCACGGCGTCACCCGCGACGAGCATGTCACCTTCAACCAGGAGATGGCGGGCGCGCCACCGCTCACTGACGCGGGGTACGTCCAGCAGATCAACGCCTTCTTCGGCGAACGGGCCGCCAAGGTGCTGGCCCGCTATCCGCTGGACAAGTACGGCGAACCTGGTACGAGCCGTGCGGGCCTCGCCATGCAGTCCGTCATGACCGATCACCTCTGGGCGAGTCCGGCAACCGAGACCAACCGCCTGCTCGCCGCCCGCGTGCCGACGTACGCCTACGAGTTCGCGGACCGATGGGCCCCCTGGGTGAGCAGCACTCCGGTCGTGCCGAGCTTCCCCACCGGCGCCTTCCACGCCTCCGAGCTGCAGTACCTTTTCGAGGCCGATTACTTCGCCGGCCGGACGTTGTCACCGGCTCAGTCACGGTTGTCCGGCACGATGATCGACTACTGGAGCCGTTTCGCCCACCACGGCGATCCCAACGGAACCGCGACACCGCCCTGGCCCGCCGTACGCGCCGGGCAGGACGACGTCCAGCGACTCGCCCCCGGCGCGTCCGGCATCCGCCCGGTGGACCTGTGCCGGGAGCATCAGTGCCGCTTCTGGCAGTCCCTGGACAGGTGACTGAGCAACAGTTCCTGAGTTGAGTTCTTGGGAGCTTCCCCGAAGCCCGGTAGTTGGCGTTCTCCGGCCTTGTCTGCTCACCGGCTGGCTGGATCGTGCGTGGGTGCGTGTTCTGTACGAAGAAGTCCCACTGGCCCTGCAACCGCTCGCCCGCACGCGTAGTCGTCCAGAATGGCCGCGAGCGCGTGCGCGGCGTCGTACGCATGATCGGCACGCCTAGCAGAGAGCGTGGTCGATCAGGGAGGTCGAGGCCTTGATCTGGGGAAGCGGGTCCTGATCAGGGCGGAGTGCGCTGGAGTAGGCCACGGAGGCGACGCGGCGGCCGTCGGCGGTGACGGCGTTGTCGCTGATGGCGTTCCACCCGCCCCCGCCGTGGAACCAGACCCACCCGCCGCACGGCAGCCGCCGCTTCATGATCCCCAGGCCGTACCCGGCATCGCGCCAGAACGCCCGGAACGGAGTGGCCGGCACGGTCTTCGTCATCTCCGCCAGCTCGGTCGGGCGCAGTATCCTGCCCCCGAGCAGCGCGCTGAAGAACCGGTTGACGTCGTCCGGCGTGCTGACCAGCGAATGATCGGTTCCGCCCGGGAAATACGTCGTCACGTCCACCATCGGCCCATCCGCCGTGAACCGCTTGTATGTCGTCATGCGCGGCTGCGGCAGGAACGGCGACGTACCCGGCGCGTAGGTGTGCCGCAATCCCAGCGGCTCGATCACGCGCTCCAGGAGCTGCTGCTGCCAGGGGGTGCCAGTCACCTTCTCAATGATCATGCCCACCAGGACGTAGTTGGTGTTGGAGTACGCCCAGCCCTTGCCCGGCTCGAACACCGGCTTGTGCCGCATGGCCATCGCCACGAACTCTTCGGGCCGGTAGACGCGGAACCGCTCGCGCCGGAATCCTGACTCGCTGGTCACTCGCTCCAGCGGGACGTCATCGGCATACTCCGGCAGGCCGCTGGTCTGCCCGAGCAACTGCCGCACCGTGATCTTCGCCCCGTCGTTGCCGTTGCCCTCCACCAGTCCAGGCAGCCATCGCTCGACGGTGTCGTCCAGCCGCAGCTTGCCCTCACCCACGAGCTGCAGCGCGATCGCCGCCACGAACGTCTTGGTGGTGCTGCCGATCCGATAGTACGCATTCCACGGGACGGGCTCGCCGGTCTTCAGGTCGGCCACGCCGCTGCGGGCGGCCGAGGTGCCGCCTGGGGTCGTGGCCGCGGCCAGGACGCCGGTGACCCCGGTGGCCTTGAGCGCGTCGGCGTCGCGCTGAAGCTGCTTGGGCTGGTCGGCGGCCCAGGCCGGGGTCGCGATGGCGATGCTGGTAAGGGCCGCTGCGGTGACGACCTGCTTGATGTTCATGATCCCCAGCCTTCCGCCGAGGGGCGGGTTCCGCCATGAGGGATCCCCCGGTCTGATCCCTGGCCCACCATCGGCCGAACCAGGGGTCGAGCGCATCGAATCCCACGCCGGCGGCCACGGATCAGCACACGCATGGTCAAATTGCCGACCTCTCGCTATAACGAGCGACTCCCCGATGGTGGTGGTCGGACAGGGCAGCTGGAGGTCCGGGCCATGGCTGAGGTTGATCAAGGGGACGTGTTCATACGTCGGGTCCTCTCCGTTGAGCTGGCCCCCAGTCGCGGCCGTGAGGACTGCGATCTTCTTGCCTGCCGGCATGTTCCTGTCGCGAGGTCACATTCGCGATGTTCGGTCGGTCAGTGCTGTAACACGAATGGACGAACGGGTGTGGCGGATGGACGACAATCAGTGGTTGGCGGAGCGATTTGAGGCGCATCGCGCCCAGCTCAAAGCTGTGGCGTATCGGATGCTCGGATCGGTGAGTGAGGCCGACGATGCCGTCCAGGAGGCGTGGATCCGGCTGAGCCGCTCGGACGCCGGCGAGATCGGGAACCTCGGCGGATGGCTGACGACGGCGGTGGCGCGCGTCTCGCTGAATATGCTGCACGCACGCCGAACGCGACGCGAGGAGTCTCTGGACGCCGTGCACGTGCCGGAGCCGATCGTCGACCGCGTCGATGGCACCGACCCCGAGCATGAGGCGCTGCTGGCCGACTCGGTGGGCCTGGCCCTGCTGGTCGTGCTGGAGATGCTGAGCCCGGCCGAGCGGCTTGCCTTCGTGCTGCACGACATGTTCGCGGTGCCCTTCGACCAGATCGCGCCGATCGTCGACCGTTCCCCGGAGGCGGCACGCCAGCTCGCCAGCCGCGCGCGCCGCCGCGTGCGCGTTGAGGAGACAGTCCCCGACTGCGATCCCCGGGCTCAACGCGAGGTCGTCGAGGCATTCCTGGTGGCCGCGCGTGAGGGGGACTTCGACCGACTGGTCTGCGTGCTGCACCCGGACGCGGTGCTCAGAGCCCACCTCGGTCCCGCCCCTGGGTCGGGCGAGGTCCGCGGAGCAGAGGCGATCGCTCGCCAGGCGGTGACCTTCTCGCGGCTCGGCCTGGCCATTGAACTGGCGCTGATCAACGGCGCGGTCGGGGTGGTCACCAGGCGGGACGGTGAGCCCCAGTCGGTCACCGGATTCACCGTCAGGGGCGGCAGGATCGCCACGATGGACATTCTCGCCGACCCCGAGCGCCTCCGCCGCCTCGACCTGACTCCGCTCGACTGATGACCCGGAGGCCGGTGGTCACATTCGTTCGTCGCCATCGGTCATACCGGTAACGACCACGAACCCAGGAGGGACAACGGTGCTGAAAGAAATCGCGTACGCGACCGTGTTCGTCAGCGACCAGGACAAGGCGCTCGATTTCTACACCAACGTGCTTGACTTCGAGCAGCGGTTCGACAATCCGACGCCCGACGGACCACGGTTCCTCACGGTCGGTCTCCCCGGGCAGAAGTTCCAGCTGGTTCTGTGGCCGGGGACACCCGGGCAGGCCCAGCCGCTCAAGAGCCACACCCCGGGGGCGTACACCATCGACACCGGAAACTTCCAGAAGGCATACCAGACGCTGAAGTCGCGCGGCGTGCAGTTCGATACCGAGGTTCTCGAGTACCCGTGGGGCCGTCTCGCGGTCTTCCAGGATCCCGACGGCAACCGGCTGCAACTGCGCGAGGTGCGAGTAGGCCGCTAGTTACCAGCCCGTCGTCGATCGAAACAGACGCGCGCGCGGCCGGGCGCTCCCGGCCGACGGGTACCGAGCGGCTGTCTACTGGCTCCTCGCCCTGTTCGCCCTGGTCTCCGTACTCACGGCCGTCCAGCAGCGCCGCCGACCCGACAGGCCGGCACCTCGGGTACTCCACATGGTGGGGTAGCCGGACAGAAATGGAGGAAACCGCCTACGCCCTGACGGGTGCCCAGGTCCTCTTCGGGGTGGGGCTGGCTGATCTGGTTCGCTCGGGTACGCACCGTCCCCGACGGCTCGCGCCCGGGCAACTGCGGTACCGCCTGTTCATGGTGGTGGTCGGCTGGTTCATCCCGGTGGGAAACGTCTTCCTTCCCAAGCAGATCGCGAACGACGTCTGGCATGCTTCCAGCCCGCCCGCCCGCCCGCCCGGCCAGCCCGCCAGCGGCCCTGGCCGGCGGATACTACGGCGAGGGCGGCATCCAGAAGTACGCCTTCGGGATCGAGAACTGGGCCTTCGACCAGTACGACGCCTTCATCGCCGACCTGCGTACGGGTACCCGCACGCCGGCGCAGCTCAAGACCGACCTGGCCGCCTGGCAGCAGTCGATCGCGCAGACCGTGAAGACCCACTACATCAACGGCACGATCCCCACGTCCTGACTCCTCACATGCCGCGGCTCTTCCGGATCACGGGACAGAGCCGCCGGCGCGGCTCGTGCCCGGTGAGCGGCTCGTCGACGAGCTCGCGCGGCCGCATCAGCCTCTCTGAGGCTCACGTCTCCGGGACCGCCAGGGTGAGTAGATCGCAGTCTTCCTCGACCGGGCCGGTGCCGGGATGCGCGGCGAGGTCCGCGTCCATGGTGGCGAATCCTTCGGCGATTTCCTGCTCCGTCATGTGGTCGAAGACCGAGCTGGCGCGCAGCCGCAGTCGTGCGGCGTAGTCGGCGTGACTGGCTGCCAGCCGGTGCCGGATCGAGGTGAGGGCGACAGGGCGCAAGTCGACCGTGGCGAAGGCGTCCACCACTTCGGCAACCGTGGGGAAGAGCTCTTCCTCGATGGCCCGGGCGCGTGGGAACCAGCGGTGCCACAGCGGGGCGGGCATCCGGTCGGCGAAGGCGTTGCGGATGAGCAGCCGACCACCTGGGGCCAGCACGCGGGCGATCTCCGGGGCCGCCGCCGGCAGGTCCTGGATGTGGTGGATGACCAGGTAGAGGAGGATCAGGTCGCAGCGGTCGTCCGGCAGCGGGATCTGCTCGGCGGAGCCCTGGAGATAGCTGACCGAGGGGTGAGCGGAGGTGTTCGCGGCTGCCTGACGCATCCGGGCGGAGGGTTCGACTCCGTACACCGGGCCGCCGAAGGTGCCGGCCAGGGCCGGGGAGAACCGGCCGGTGCCGCTGCCCAGGTCCAGGACCGTCAGCGGTCGCCGGGAAGGCGAGTGCCGGGCGAATTCCGCCATCCAGGCGGCGACGACGTCGGGGGGCAGCGCTCGACCGCGCACGTACACCAGGTGCTGGCGGTCGTCGTAGTTGATGCGCTTCAGCACACTGCCGAATCTACCCCGGTCGCCGCCCAGGACGATTCCCAGGCGCTGGGGATCCGCGTGTCCTGGCCGGAAGCCGTGGCAACGCCACCGGCTGAGGTCAGCAGAGCCCACGCCCTGATCAGAGCCGGTCATATCGGGGAGGTCACCGAAGTCCTGCGCGTCGCGGCGGATGAACGCGGCGACGCGCCGGCCGATCGGGACCTCGGTCGATTGCCGGCGTTGCGACGGCATCAGGCCGTCTTCAACCTGGGCGAACGCCGGGAGGCGGAGGAACGTCTCATGCGTTCTGGCGGCGGCGATCCTGTGGCGGCCTGCGCCCTGATCAACCTCTATGCGATGGCGGCCGACGAGATCCGTCAGGATCCCTGGGAAGAGGGCAAGGCCGCACGGCTGGCACACTGCCGGGATCGGGCGGCGGAGCTGTACGACCGAGCTCTCGCCGCGGCGCCGCCGAACTCGATGCCGAACCCGGCCGCTTGGCGATCCATCATCCGAAGCGCCCCGCCGAGTTGTTGACGCAGCCCGACGGCACGTCCCGCCCGCTTGGGCGGTCAGAGCCGGGACGTGCGGAACGTGGTGAGTACGGCGGCGTGGTCCGAGGACCAGGCGTTGCCGCGGTGGTTGGGAACGGCCGTCGGCGTGCCCTCGACCAGGGCGCTGGAGCCGGTCACTCGGAGCGGGCCCGCGTAGTAGACGAAGTCGATCCGGTCCTGCGGCTCGGGCTCTCCCTTGTGCGGGTCGTACCCGTAACCGCCGGTGAACGCCGGATAGATCGGCGACCAGGTGATGCCCGGCGCGGTCACCGGGTTCGGGTGCGCCACCCGGTAGGAGTCCCGCAGCCCCGCCTGCGCGGGCAGCACCGAGGTCGGCCACGGGACCGTGGTGTAACCGCACCGGCGCGTGTCCTTGGTCCAGTCCAGATGGGACGGGGCGTTGAAGTCGCCCGTCAGCAGCACCGGCGTACGCCGCGCCGCGGCCAGGTCCGGTGCCATCTCGCTCAAGACGGCCTGGATCTGGGGCGTGCGCCCGGAACGCTCCTCGTTGGCCAGCAGCTGTTCCTGCGTCAGCTTGCCGAAGCACGTGTCGTACGGGCCGTACGGGTTGTAGCCGAGGTGGACGTTCCACACCACGACGTCCTGGCGCTCGCCGATCCGTACCCGGACCTTCGTCGCCACCGACAGCGGGCCGCTGTCCACCGGCGGCTTGCGTTCGGTGATCGGGTAACGGCTGATCACGCCGATGTCGGTGCCCGACTGGTGATAGTCCCAGCCCAGCGCTTCGGCCAGCTCGCGGGTGGAGACGGCCGAGGTCTCCTGGAGACCCACGACGTCCACATCGGACTGGAGCAGGAACCGCAGCTCCTTCTCCCGGCCGTCGTCGACCTGGCTGCCGCTGTGCCACAGGTTGAAGCTCATCGCCCTGAGCTCGGGCACCAGGTCCTGGCCCGGCTGGCGGACGTCGATGCCGACCGTCGCCGTGCTGGTCTCGGCGCGCGTGTTGCGGGCCTCGACCCGCAGGGGCTCCGGACGCAGCGAGTCGCGCAGGCGCGGCGTCCCGGTGACCTCGCCGTCGGCCGACACGCTGATCCACCGCGGCCCGCTGACCTTGCGGAAGGTGAGCCCGTCGGTGTCCCCCCGTACCAGACCTCCCACCCTCGCCTGGTACGGGGTGAGGGCGCGGGCGTTGCGCAACTTGAAGGCGTCGGTGATGAAGTGCAGCGGCGCGTCGCTCGTGATCCGGACCTTCACCGGCGCGGCGAGCCACTGGTAGCCGTCCTGCGCCAGAGCGAAAACGAGGTAGTTGCCCGGCTCCAGCCCGTCGGTCGGCAGGGTGGCCGCACCGCTTTCCCCGGCGATGTACGTCCAGCGCACCGACGGACCGACGAACTTCTCGTCCACCGGGCCGTCGCCCGGGTCGGTGTAGAGGCCGAGCCAGTTGGTCGGATCGGGGCGGGGCGTGGTGTAGGACGCCTTGATCGGCTCGCCACGGCGCACGGTCGACGAAGCGAGTGTCAGCGCGCCGTCCGGGGCAGCGGACACCGACGCTGACGCCGGGACCGCGTCAGTGGACAGGACGAGCATCGCCACGACGAGCGACTTGAGCCAACGCATCAGCGCCTCCTTGATCTGCACCAAGCAGCGTCGGCCGGGCCGGTGACGATCATGTAAACGGGCAGTGGCAAACCGCTGGCGACCTGGGGAAACCCTGGGCCGCGATGCCGTTGTGCGCCGAGCAAGGGCTGGTGCCCCGTCCGGCGAGACCTTGATGAACAGGAAGCTCGCGCCCCACACGACGGCGAGAGCCACGAATTACGCACCGACCGAACCGGCACACGCCGTCGAGTCCGTCAACGTCACTTCCTGCGCCGGCCCATGATCGCGTACGGGATCGGCACGGCGGGGGCCGGGATGGTGTCGCGAGGAGGTCAGAGCAGGCGTAGCTGCTCCGGCTCGTCCGCGACCAGCGCGGGCCGGGGTGGGAGACGGCGGGCCATGGCCGCGGTGGCGCGGCCCACGCCGTGGCGTTCGGCCAGCTCCTTGACCAGGCCCGTCACCCGCTCCTGGTACGCCTTGGGCGCGTACGCGCCGCGCCCGTACAGCTCCAGATAGCGCGGCACCAGGCGCGGATGCTCGCGCGACAGCCACCCCAGCCACCACTCCCGCGCCCCCGGCCGCAGGTGGAGCACGATGGGGACGATGTGGGTGGCGCCGGAGGCGGCGATCTCCTTGACGGTGGTCTCCAGCTGGGTGGGGGAGTCGGTGAGGAACGGGAGGATCGGGGCCATCAGGACGCCGCACGCGATCCCGTTGTCGTTGAGCGTCGCGCACACCTCGAGGCGCCTGCGTGGGTTGGGGGTGCCCGGCTCCACCGCGCGCCACGCCTCCGGGTCGACGAAGCCGACGGACACGCTGGTGCTCACGTCCGCGACGTCCGCGGCCTCCGTCAGCAGGTCGAGGTCCCGCAGGATCAGCGTGCCCTTGGTGAGGATCGAGAACGGGTTGCGCGCGTCGCGCAACGCGGCCAGGATGCCGCGCATCAGCTTGTAGCGGCCCTCCGCGCGCTGGTAGCAGTCGACGTTGGTGCCCATGGCCACGTGGTGGCCGCCCCAGCGTGGCGAGGCCAGCTCCTTGCGGGCCAGCTCGGCGGCGTTGACCTTGACGACGATCTTCGAGTCGAAGTCCGCCCCGGCATCAAAATCTAGATATTCATGCGTTTTTCGGGCAAAACAGTAAATACAGCGATGCGTGCACCCGCGGTAGGGGTTGATCGTGTACTCGAACGGGACCCGGCTGGCCCCCGGAACCCGGTTGATGATGGATCTGGCCCGGATCTCATAGAAGGTCATTCCCCTGAACTCGGGCGTGTCGAAGGTGCGGGTGACCGCGCCGCGAGCGAACAGCGGCACGGCCGGATCGTCCTGACCGGGCCCGGCCAGGCGCAGGTTGTCCCAGCGCATGCCATGATTAGAACAAGGGTTCGAGCATGATCGCAAACTGAAAAGAGGTTGCAATTGCCTGGTCAGGCGGGGGCTAATGATCTTCAGGGTTGGGCAGAAAGACGTCGCAGAGCTTGCGTTCGGGAGGTGCGCCTATGGCCTGGTCGCAGGACGAGGAGCGGATGCTGGCCCAGATTGAGCAGCACCTCGTCGCCGACGATCCGCGACTCGTCGCACGACTGGAGTCGTTCAACGAGCGGGTGCGTCGCAGCGAGGCGAAGGCCAAGGGGCAACCGGGCCGCCGGAGGCGGCCACGCCGCTCGACGGTCATCATCTTGATCAGCTGGCTGCTCATAGCCACGCTGGTCGCCACGCTCCTGATCATGGTGCTTCGCCACGAGGCCGCCGGCGCGCTCGCCTTGGCCGCCGCCACTTTCTAGCCGCCCCTTCACGGATCGGCGCCTTCCGGGCGCTGCATGAACCCCCTCCCACACGCTGCGTCACCGGCCGTTCTCGGCCTGTTCATGCTGCGTTCCCGGGGCCGTCGTCGATCCGTTCCGGGGCGTTGGCCCTGTGTCCCGTCTGCGGCGCCTGCGCCGGACCCGCGTCGTACGGCAGTCATGCCGGATGCGCGTCGCATGGTGGTCGTGCCGGGCGTGGTCCTCGGCGGCCGGGACCTTTGTGTGGTCGTCGGCGGCGCGACGGCTTCAAGGACTTCCGGCGGCTTGAGGGCTGTAGCCGAGCATCTCGGCGACGACCGGTGCGGGGACTTGGCGCACGAGCCGGCGCAGGGAGGCTTCTCGAGCGGCGCCGCCGGGGAAGCCGAGCCGCCGGAGTCGCTCTCGAATCGCTGAGGGTGTCGGCCCGAGCGGCGGGTCGATCGTCAGCGATCTGAACAGGCAAGGTGACCGAACGACTTGCGGTGCCGGCACAGGTGAACCGGCTGCCGCCACCAAGCCACTCAAGCTGGTGCGGGCAACCCTGACACCACTGGCGAGGGCCAGGAACCGGCCTCGCCCTGAACGAACGCAAGAGGCCCGCCGGATGTCAGCGGCGGCGTCAGGACGGCGACAGCCCCATATCAGAGCGGTCGGCGATCGTAGAGGCATCGAAAGAACACC